>NZ_JARWNC010000031.1:0-112813 GCF_029854675.1 Akkermansia sp. N21169
GTCGTCGCCGGGATTGATCATGAAGCCCCGCCTTGTCACCATGCAAGGCGGGGCTTCTCTGTTTATACTCGAATCCTCATCCCCGCGAAATGTGACGAATGCAGAAAAATCGAAATGATCTCGGAAAAGGAATATTGACGGAGGATTATCGTGGAGGCTCTCCTGGCTTGCTAAGGCTGATGTGTACAGCAAAAAAAGGTTGCTGATATTTTTCCAAGAGGTTATTTGGTAAATACCTCAAAATCCAATGTACCTCGCTCGGTACCGTTCACAATAAGAGTAACCGAATGAGTACCGGGATAATGCTTTCTTGTGCTTGCATCTGCAAAGGAATGGTTTTTTGTATAAAATTTCTTCCCGTTTTCATTTAAAGAGATTTCGGATATTTGGAATATCTTTCGATTTCGTCTAGCATTTGCTTTCACGTAATCAATGCCATATTCCAGCCGTATCCTAGCTGCTTTTTTTGCGCCAATCGTAAAGGAAAAGGTCATATGTCCCCCAATGAAGACAGGAGCAACATCCAACACAAAGTCGTCAACATTCACACAAGCGGCATCTGCAAACCCCAGAATATCCAGCACATCCCTGTTGCCCTTTTTTAGGAGTGTTCTGCACCCGTGCTTGACAATCCAATCTGTATGCTTGTTTTGACCGTACCAATCCTTTGCTATTTTTACGACCAGATCAGGGTGTGTTTTGGAAATATCGTTCAGGTTGTTGGCCACGCTTTTACGGACATACAGTGAAGGATCGGCTTTAAGCTTCTCTAAAATACCAAGAATAGGAGACGGATCTTTTTTAAAGCTGGCTAATGCTTGTCCCCAGGGGAGTTGGGGCCGGCAACCCTCGCTGGCAAGCCTCCGGACGTGCTCATTGCCATGCCTGGCCCAAACGGCCATCTGCTGCATCATTCGTTTTTCATGGTTGATGATAAATGGCCTTACGGCAAATTCGGAAGATGAGGATGAGGTATACCTTTCCAATGCAGCTATTGACAAATCCCAATGACTCTCATCTTGACCATAGACTTCAACAAAATCCGGAAAGCATATTAAAGTGAAATCATTACATCCTGCAGGATAACTCTCAACGACTTTATCAATGATACCAAGCGCCTGTTCATAATCGGTTGGCAAATACTTTCCTAAATTGATGGCGATTTGACGCATTCGGGCTTTTAGTTCCAACGCATCCCATGTTTTATCCATAGTGGCGTCGATAAAATCGTTCACTTGAAACGAATGATATACGGTTTGAATGCGCAGGGCCAACTCGTGAAGAGACTCGTAATTATATTTGTTTTTTAGTAATTCCGGCATATATGCTTTCCTTCTTCAAATGGTGTTTCACCGGGAGAGTTATCCACGATTAATGGAATTGCCCATTCCGTTTCCGGAAGATTACAAGTTTCCTACCAAGTGCCTCCGAGAGCTCGAATGAGCTGAATCAGAGCGATATAGCGTGTGTTTCGTACTTCTGCGGCATTGCGCTCGTTAGTGAGGGTGATGGCTTGGACTGTGACGACGTCGAGGTAGTTGATTTTACCGGCACGGTATTGTTTGCTTGTTGTGTCTTCTGATTGGATGGCGGCTTTGAGGGCGGCTTCTTGGGCAGCGGCTTTGTCGTCTAGGAGATTCAGAGCGGCGAGGGAGTCTTCTACTTCGCGAATGCTGTTGAGAACTGTATTTTTGTAGTTGGCGACGGCTTCGTCATAGGCGGCTTCCGCTTCGCTGACAGCGGCGCGACGTGTTCCTCCGTCAAAGACGGGACCGATGAAGTCGGCTCCGATGGACCATCCGGTATTGGGTGAGCTTAGCCAGTTCCCGAAGCTGGTTTGCTGCAAGCGGGCATTGGAGGAAATGATGAAGGATGGGTAGAGGGCTGCGCGCGTTTCTCCTATTCTGGCATTTGCCGAGGCGACGGCGCGTTCCGCAGCAGCGACATCCGGTCGTCTTTGAAGGAGGGTGGTGGGTATGCCTGCGGGGATGTTGGGAAGGATTGCATCCCAGTTTGACTGCTGGGGCAGGGAGAAGGATGAAGCTGATTTGCCGAGGAGGACGGCAATGCTGTTTTCAAGCCGGTTTCGGGTAATATCGAGTTCGATCGCCTGGGCTTCGGTGGATTTCAGTTGGGTTTCAGCCTGCATGACGGCAGCCGGGCTGTCGACTCCTTGTTTGAATCGTACGCTTGTAACGTGGAGGGCCTGTCTGTAGCTCTCGATGGTTTTAGCGTAGAAATCGCGTTGGGTGTCAAGGATGCGGATTTCAAAATACGCTATGGCAAGCTGGGTTTGCATGCTCAATCGGACGGATTCGAGCTCTGCTTTGCTGGCATCGGTATTGGCTGCCGCTCCCGCGATGCGGCTGCGGATTTTTCCCCAGAGGTCTGCATCCCAAGAAGCGGCGGCTTGCAGGTCATAGTTATTGCTGATGTTACCAGAGTTTTTAGCGGAAGTACTGTGCGAGGATTGTGTGGTGAGGCCGGCATCTATCTGCGGCAGAAAGGAACCGGCTGTCTGGCGAAGGAGGGCTTCCGACTGTCGATAGCGGGCTTCGGCCATGACTATATCCAGATTTCCGGTGTTGAGTTCGTCCATGAGTTTGCTGAGGACGGGATCCTTGAAGATTTTCCACCAATTCCCGCGTTGGACATGGTCGCTGGGAGCGGGGGCGTGCCATTGTCCGATGTTTTTATAATGTACCGGCATGGATACTTCCGGGATACGATAGGGAGGAGCCACGCTGCAGGAAGGGTAGAGAAGCAGGATTCCGCAGAGAATGGTAATAAGGAGGCAGGTGTTCACGGGTGTATCTGTGGTTGGGCGGATGCCGGGGAATAAGGATGGCGCCGGGTGTTCCACCATCTCTGGAAATGTTCCATGTACAGGTAGACGACGGGCGTTGTATAGAGGGTCAGGAGCTGGCTGAGAATAAGTCCTCCGATGATGGCCATTCCGAGGGGTTGGCGCGTTTCGGCTCCATCTCCCCGGCTGATAACCAGGGGAACAGCTCCGAAGATAGCGGCCATGGTGGTCATGAGAATGGGACGGATACGCAGCATACATGCTTTGAGGATCGCTTCACGGGAAGACAAGCCCTCATTGCGTTCGGCTGCCAGGGCAAAGTCTACCATCATGATAGCGTTTTTTTTGACGATGCCAATCAGGAGGACGACTCCGATGAGAGCCATGACTGTGAATTCTGTCTTGAACAGAAGCAGGGCCAGCAAAGCCCCGACACCGGCGGACGGCAATGTGGAGAGTATGGTCAGGGGGTGGATGTAGCTTTCGTAAAGGATGCCCAAAACGATGTAGACGGCCAGGATGGCGGAGATAACCAGAATGATCTGACTAGAGGTGAGATCCTTGTAGGCTTTGGCGGTGCCCTGGAAGCTACCTCTCATGGTATCGGGAGGATTCATGGTTTGAACGAGGTTTTCGATAATGGGCGAGACATCGCTGAGAGCGTAGCCGGGTTTCAGGTTGAAGGAGATGGTGCCTGCTGCAAATTGGGACTGATGGTTGACCGAAAGAGGAGTAACGGATGAAACGGTTTCCGAGATGCTGCTGAGGGAGACGGATTGCCCGGCTTTATTGCGGACGTAGATGGATTTTAACGATGTGGGGTATTCAAGATAGTTTCCTTCCGCCTCCAGGACGACCCTATACTGGTTAAGAGGATTGTAAATGGTGGCGACTTGTCTTTGCCCGAAGGCACTGTTGAGAGCGGAGTTGATGGAGCGGAAGTCGATTCCCCATCGGGTGGAGGCATCCCGGTTGACGTCGAGGAATACTTCCTTGCCTTGGATTTGCTGGTCGCTGATGACGTCTGTGATGCCTTCAACGGATTTGAAGGCATCTTCAAGACGGGGCACCCATTCCCGGAGGTCATCGACATTGTCGGAGAGCAAGGTGTATTGGTAGAGTGAGTCGCTGGAGCGACCTCCGATGCGGATTTCCTGGGGGACGTTGACGTAGATCGGGCCTCCGGGGAGATTGATCGTGCTGTTCCGGATACGGGTGGCGATGTCGCGCGAAGAAGCCCGGTTCCGGCGTTCGTCCAAGGGTTTGAGGGCAACGAAGAAGCTTGCTCCTCCGGATCCTGTGGTGTGACCGGAGACTGTGGTGACATCGGGATCGTTATAGAGAATTTCGCCAAAGCGGATCAGATGGTCTTTGGCCGTTTGGAAAGAGGTATTCTGGTCAGGACGGATGGATGCTCGCAGGCGTCCCAGATCTTGTTCGGGGAAGAAGCCTTTGGGGATGATGTAGTAGAGGTAGCCGTTCAGTCCGATAACGAGGAAGAAGATCGTCATCATGATTCGCTTGTGAGCCAGGGCCAGTTTGAGGGAAGCTTCGTAGAGCGAGGTCAGGGTATTGCTGAATGTGGCTGCCGTTCGAGCCAGGGTGTTTTTCTGCGGCTCTTGCCGGGTTGGCTTATTCTTTTTCCCGCTCAGGAGGCGGGCGCACATCATGGGAGTTGTTGTAAGGGATATGACCATCGAGATTAGAACGGCTGCGGCCAGTGTGATGGAAAATTCCCGGAATAACCGTCCGATAATACCTTGCATCAGCAGGAGGGGAATGAAAACGGCCACGAGGGAGAGACTGATGGAGATGACGGTGAATCCGACTTCCCGGACACCTTTAAGCGAAGCTTGCAGAGGAGTGAGTCCGGTTTCGAGGTGACGGGAGATATTTTCCAAAACGACGATAGCATCGTCTACGACAAACCCCGTTGCGACAATGAGGGCCATCATGGATATTTGGTTGATGCTGTATCCACAGGCATACATGACGGCAAAGGTTCCCAGCAGCGACAGGGGAACGGTAACGGCCGGGACGAGGGTGGCCTTGATCTTTCTCAGGAAAAGGAAGACGACCAGGATGACCAGAGAGACGGAGAGGATCAATGACCGTTCCACTTCATGAAGGGCTCCTTTGATGGAAGGGGTCCGGTCCAGGGTCGGCTCAATGTTCATTTCTGCCGGGATGAGGGCTTTGAGTGCCGGGAGAGTGTCGTAAACGCGTTTGATCGTTTCGATGATATTGGCGTTACTCTCTCGGAAGAGTATGAGGATGATTGATTCGCGTCCGTTGCAAAGGCCGTAGTTACGGTCGTTTTCCATCGCATCGGTGACGGATGCGATGTCGCAGAGACGGATGGGTACTCCGTCCTTGTAGGCCACGATGAGAGGGGCGAATTCATCGGCGGTACTGAGTTTGTCGTTGGTGTAAATGCTCCATGAAAGATCTTCTCCATGGATGAACCCCTTGGGAATGGTGAGATTTGCAGTTGTCAGGGCTTTCCTGATGTCTTCGAAGTTCAGGTCGTATTTAGCGAGTGAGGCAGGGTTGACTCGAACCCGTACGGCAGGCAGGGAACCTCCTCCGATAGTGACTTCGCCTATGCCTTCGATCTGGGAGAGTTTTTGGGAAAGGAGAGTGGAGGCAACATCGTACATCCTGGCTCTGGACTGAGTATCGGAAGTGAGAGCGAGGATGAGGATGGGGGCGTCGGACGGGTTGACCTTTCGGTAGGTCGGGTTGTTAGGCATACCCGACGGCAGCATGGCACGGGAAGAGTTGATGGCAGCCTGGACTTCCCGGGCGGCTTGGTCGATGTTTTTGTCGAGGTCGAATTGGATGGTGATGTTCGAACGTCCAAGAGAACTGTAGGAGGTCATTTCCGAGATACCGGAGATGCGCCCTAAAGAACGTTCCAGCGGAGTGGCGACGGTTGCTGCCATGGTTTCCGGACTGGCTCCGGGGAAGTTGGCTCGTACATTGATAGTAGGGTAGTCTACTTCCGGCAGCGGAGCGATGGGCAGGAGATTGAATGCAACGAGTCCGAGGAGAGCCAGTCCCAGCGAAAGCAGGGTTGTTGCAACGGGCCTTTTGATAAAGATTTCCAGGAACTCCATGGCGCGGGGATGACTATTGGATAGTTTCCTGCTCCTGCGGGGCGGGACGGTTGTGGCGGGAACCAGTGAAGCGGTCGAAGAACAGATAGATGACGGGGGTGGTGAACAGTGTCAGCAACTGGCTGACGAGCAGTCCTCCGACCATGGCGATACCGAGGGGGCTTCTCAGTTCCGCCCCGACGCCACTGGACATCATCAGAGGAATAGCGGCGAACAGGGCGGCCATGGTTGTCATGAGAATGGGACGAAAACGCAGGATGCAGGCTTGGAAAATGGCATCCCGGGGAGAAAGTCCATGTCTTCGTTCAGCATCCAGGGCAAAGTCGATCATCATGATGGCGTTCTTTTTGACGATGCCGATCAAGAGGATAATGCCGATAATACCGATGATATCCAGGCCGCTTCCGCTGATGAACAGGGCAAACAAGGCTCCGACTCCGGCAGAAGGCAGGGTGGAGAGGATGGTAATGGGATGGATGTAACTTTCATAGAGCACGCCCAGGACAATGTACATCGTGACGACGGCGGCGATGATGAGCCACAGGGTGTTGCTTAGGGAAGCCTGGAAAGCCTGGGCGGAGCCTTCGAATTCGGAACGGATGGATGCCGGAAGACCGATATCGTTTTCAGCCTTTTTGATCGCTTCAACCGCTTCTCCCAAGGCGTAGCCGGGAGCGAGATTGAACGAGACGGTCGCACAGGGGAATTGACCTTTGCGATGGATGGCAAGGGACGCTTTTTTCTCGGTGATCCTGGCAATGTTGTTCAAGGGAACAGGTTGCCCGGAAGATGACGTGACGTAGATGTTGTTGAGAGAGCTTGGCGACATCCTGAAGTTTTTCCCGACTTCCAGAACGACTCTGTATTGGTTGGTCTGCGTGAAGATTGTCGAGACGAGACGTTGTCCGAAAGCATCGTAAAGGGCGTTGTCGACATCTGCCGTCGTGATGCCTAGGCGTGCGGCCTGATCGCTGTTGATTTCGACGAAGACTTGTCTGCCATCATTGTGGAAGTCATCCGCTACGTCCGATAACTCGGGCAGGGCATTGAGACTGTCGATGAGTTTGGGAACCCATTCTTCCAAGATTTCGGACTGCGGGCAGTCGAGAGTCATTTGAAACTGCGTACTGCTGACACGGTCTTCTACGGAGAGGTCCTGAACCGGCTGCATGAAGAGGGACATGTCTGTAATGCCCTCCGTTTTTTTCTGAATGCGCTGAATGATACCGGGGGCTCGCGAATGGCGCTTTTCAAGAGGTTTCAAGGTGATGAGCATGCGCCCCGTGTTCAGAGCGTTATTGTCTCCGTCAACTCCGATGAAGGACGATAGGCTTTGGACATCGGGATCTTCCAGAATGATGGCAGCCAGTTCCTGTTGTTTTTTTGCCATCGCCGAGAAGGAAATGTCTTCGGGTGCTTCGGTAATGGCTTGGATGATTCCCGTATCCTGTGTGGGGAAGAATCCTTTGGGAATGATTACATAGAGCCAGACGGTCATTAACAGGGTGATGGCGGCGACAGCCATGGTGGCTGTTTTGTGCCTGAGAACGACTTCCAGGATTTTCCCGTACAGGGAAATCATACCGTCGAACATAGCTCCCGTAGCCCGATAGAGACGGTTTTGGTTCCGTTGTTCCGAGGCGGGTTTCAGGAGTTTGGCAGACATCATCGGCGTCAGCGTCAGGGAAATAAAGCCGGAGATGAGAATGGCGATGGCGAGGGTGACGGAGAATTCCCGGAAGAGGCGGCCGACGACATCCTGCATGAAGAGCAGAGGAATCAGAACGGCAATGAGGGAGACCGTAAGCGAGATGATGGTAAATCCGATTTGTTTGGCTCCTTTTAAGGCTGCCTGCAGGGGGGATTCCCCTTTTTCCAGGTATCGGGCGATGTTTTCTACGACAACGATGGCATCGTCCACGACGAAACCGGTGGCAATGGTCAGGGCCATCAACGTCAAATTGTTCAGGCTGTAGTCCAGAAGGTACATAACGCCGAAGGTTCCTATCAGGGAAAGGGGTACGGCAAATCCGGGAATCAACGTTGCGGAAATATTCCTCAGGAAAAGGAAAACGACCAGAACGACGAGGATGACCGACATGATCAGTTCCTTCTGGACATCATGGACCGAGGCCCGGATGGTGACTGTCCGGTCACTTAGCTCGGTGACGTCGATATCTCCCGGAAGATTCTGTTGGAGAGTGGGGAGCAAGGCATGTATTTTGTCCACTACTTCAATGACGTTTGCCTCGGGTTGTCGCTGGATGTTAACGATAATAGCCGGAGTCGCATTGGCCCATCCCGCCTGGAATTCATTCTCCGGACCTTCAACGACGGTCGCGACATCGCGGATACGGATGGGGGCTCCATTTTTATAAGCAATGATCAGCTCCATGTATTCTTCCGCATTGCGGAGCTGGTCGTTGGCGTTGATCGTTGAACTCATGGTTGGTCCGTCGAAGCTGCCTTTTGCCTGGTTGAGATTGTTGTTGTCGATGGTGGTACGGACGTCTTCCAACGTCAACCCTTTGGATGCGAGGACGGTAGGATTGACTTGGATGCGTATGGCCTGGCGTTGTCCGCCACTGAGGGTAACGAGACCGACTCCGCTGATTTGGGAGAGTTTCTGCGCGAGGCGGGTATCGACGAAGTCCCTCATTTTAGGGAGAGGAAGGGATTCGGAGGTAATGGCCAGAGTCAGGATAGGGGCATCGGCAGGGTTGACCTTATTGTAAATGGGAGGATAGGGCAGGTCCTTGGGCAACATGGAGTCCGCCGCATTGATGGCGGCCTGTACCTGCTGTTCGGCGACGTCCATGGGGATATCCAGCCCGAATCGCAAGGTGACGGTGCTGGTTCCTCCTGAACTGGAGGATGTCATGCGCGTCAATCCGGGCATTTGTCCGAACTGGCGTTCTAGGGGGGCTGTGACTGCGGCGTTCATGACGTCCGGGCTTGCTCCGGGATACATCGTCAGGACCTGGATCGTGGGGTAATCCACCTGAGGGAGAGCGGATACAGGGAGTTGTTTATAAGCGATCAGGCCGGACAGTAGCAACGCTACCATGAGCAGCGTTGTTGCGATGGGGCGCAGAATGAACAGCCGTGAGAAGTTCATGGTTTCGGTGAAGAAATGCGGGATTTCCGGTTACTGGACGGAATCAGTCCGGGGTGTTTCTTCCCGTGCCTGGGCTTCTCGATCGATGGGGATGATATCCGTTCCGTCTCTCAGGCGGTCAAGCCCGTCGATGGCAACGCGTTCTCCTGCCTTGATGCCGTTGATGATGGCAATCATGTTATTCTTGGCGGGACCTGTGGTGACGGGGCGCATTTTCACCTTGTTTTCGTCGGTGATGATATAGACGAACTCCCCCGAGGTCCCCCTTCTGATGGCAATGTCACGGACGAGGGGGATATTTTCCAGTGTGTCGATCTTCAGTTTGATGTTGACGAACTGGTTGGGGAAGAGAATTCCCTCGGGATTGTCAAAAACGGCGCGGAGCTTTAGCATATCGCTGCCGGGATCGACCGCATTGTCGATTGTTTTTAGGAACCCGTCTGCGATCTTGTTTCTGTTGTCCCGGTCCCAGGCTTCAACTTCCAATTTTTGGCCGGCGCGTACCGGAGCTGTGATATCCGAGAGGTATTGTGATGGAACAGAGAAGAGGACGGAGATGGGATCTTCTTGTGTGATGGTCACGATTCCTTCCGCATCGGACGGACGGATGATGTTGCCGATGTCCACCTGCCGCAAACCGACGCGTCCGGTCAGGGGAGATGTGATCTTGGTATAGCCGAGTTCCAGTTTGGCTGCATCGACATTGCCTCTATCGGAGATGATAGCAGCCTCATACTGATTCTTCAGGGCTGCCTGGGTATCGACTTCCTGGCTGGCGATAGCGTTCTCCCGGAGCAGAGACTGATAGCGTTCCAAATCTCTTTGGGCATTGTCGAGCAAAGCTTTGTTTTTGGCAAGCTGGCCTTCAACCTGCATGAGCGCCGCCTCGTACGGTCTCGGGTCGAGTTCGGCTATGATCTGACCTTGCCGGACTATTGAACCTTCTTTGAAGTTTAGTTTCATGAGTTCGCCTTCCACCCGGCTTCGGACGGTGACTGTTTGCAGGGGAGTGACCGTTCCCAAGGCATCAATGAAGATATCGACATTGGCATTTTTGACGGTGAGATAACCAGTCGGTGTTTGCGGTTTGGCGATTTTCGGTTTTTCAATGGGTGTCATTTGGATGAACCCTGCAATGGTTTGCCTGCCTCCCGTCGTGAGTGCGAATCCGGCGACACAGGCCAGCAATACGAAGGAAATGGTTTTTTTCAAAGCGGAACGTCTTGATGGTGTAGCAGACATGGATGGAGAAGGGGGAAAAACGCAATCAAATAAGACATTTCGTGTATCGTCTATCAACCATTTTTCCGAAACTCCGTGACATTTTGAAATGTGCGGATGTTAGTGACGGAAATGGATCGAGACAGGAGGTAAGTGATAGAACGTCAAAATTCATTCCCATACGAGAGACCTTGTTCCAGAAAAAGGTAGGGGGGCTTTGGGACTCCGAATTTCGGTGTGACGATTTCGCCGCGCGCCTGAGCCTTTTCGTCTTTGTAGTCGCCGTAAAAGTTGGAATTCAAATCCATCCACAGAGTAATCCGGTAAAGGTCTGTTGGAGCGAGCTTCAGGTTTTTGTGCCCTTGTTGCAGGAAGGGCAGCAATTTAGAGGCCTGAGCTCCAACTTCGCCGGGTACTGAGTAGGTGAACTTGTTTTGGTTCCAATAGATGCCATTGCCTCCATGCCGGGTCCATGCCCATCTGTGGAGAGTCTCGTATCCATTGCTCCACCCGTGTCTGATGTCGGTACGTTGGGGTTCTCCCTGGGCATTTTGGGTGATGTAGAATGTGTCCCCGTCGAGACGCGGGGCCTTGGAGACATGTTTGCTGTGGCATCGGACGCAATTTTTATCCAGTACCGGTTGGACGAGCCTTGCGAATGTCATGGGATAGGAACCGTCCGGCTCGGGAGACAGGAGAGAGGGCTTTCTCCGAAGTGCCAGTGCAGTCCCCTGTCGCAGGCTTTTTGGTGCGGTGAACCGGTTTTCATGGCACCCCATGCAGGATAACCTTTCTCCGGAATGGGCGTAGGTGGATGACCTCATGGAGTGGATAGCCTGTTTGTTTTCATCCAGAAGCTGGAAGTAAACGTTGACATTGGTAGGCATGAGGAAGAAGGCGCTTCCGTCTTTTTCCACGGGAGCGATGCCGAGGCTTCCGCGCGCCAGGCTTTGATCTCCCATACCAATGTTCGGTTCATTGGCGAAGACATTGGATTTTGGAAACAGGTTGACGATGCGGATCCATTTTACCTTGACTCCGGGAGGTAGAGGGCGTTCCGTATCGTAAACGTTGAGGATAAATGTTTCTGCAATATTCGACGGAGCTTCTTCCGGCTTACGGGCATCTGCTGACTGAGTGGTCATGTCGGGGATGATTCCCGGGCGTTTGCGGGGAGTGAAAGGGATGGGATCGAGGCAGGGAACCTGGGCATCCTGCCAAAGAAGTTCCTTGTTGCCAAAACTGTCAACGAGGTATAGTCCGTAGTCATGACCGTCTCGGTCATAGACGCAGAGGTAGAAGTCTTCGCTCAATGGCCATGGAGTCCCGAAATGTTCGCCTCCGGAAGCCTGGCCTCTGTCGAATGGGTATCCGGGGCTTCTTTCGGCTTCCGGAAAATGAATTTCCGGAGTGATTCTTTTGACCTGTGACATAGCTCCATCATCGGGAATCGAGGGATCGACGAGAATCAGCGATCCATAGGCAATACCGTGATGAGGTGCGGCAACGGCGACGAGTTTATGACTGTCGGGGACGGAGCGATACCCCAATTCCGCCCAGGGGCGGTTTTCCCGTTTTTCGGCATAGTTGCCATGGAGGGCTCTCGGGTCTCTTCCATCCGGATAGCATTGCCACAGGTGATGAGCCCCGTCATCGTCACGATCGACATAGTCCCATCGGGTATAGGCGATCATGCCTTCATTGGTGACGCTGGGCTGCCATTCGTTGGTTTCGTGGAAACTAAGGGGGTAGGCGTCGGTACCGTCCGGTTTCATGGAGTGCAAGACACCTGCTCCGATCCACCTGGCTCCGCACCTTTGATTGGCTCCTTGTTCGTCGGAAATATAAACGATGCGGCCATTGGGGAGTTCGCATGGATCAATCGTATTGAAGTTGCCGTCGGTGAGTTGCCGGAGTTCTCCGTTTTTCAAATCCAGGCTGTAGATGTGGTATACCCTGTCCGGTTCCCAGAAGTAATGGTGGTAGTCTGGGGGACGCCGCATCAGGTCGTCGTAGGTTCCGAAATTGTGCGACCAGTCTTCTTTGCCTGTAACTGGGGTATGGACGGCCTGGGTCCAGGCAAAATAAAGTTTGTCCGCATCGTAGTTCAATTCCAGTGAGAGGAAAGAACCGTTTTTTAAGGGTTTCCCTTTGTTTTTTCCATGAGAGACCGGTGTTTCCCGTATCAGGGGGCGGGCAACGGGATGGGAGGAAAATGGCTGCTGCAGGATGAAAGGAGATCCTCCGGGCTTGGCATTGAATCCGAAGTATTGGTCGACGATATGGATTTCTCCTTGTCCCTGGCGTTGACTGTAATGGGTCAGGAAGACGATGGCGTCTAATTCTGCGAGCAAGGGATTACGGAAGGACAAGGCCCTTCTGATGGCACAAAGTTCTTTGAAGGATTGCAGCCTGCCTGTTCGTTCAACAGGTGGTGTGGCTGTTTGACGTCGCTCCCAGTCTTCTAGTTTCTGTTGGATTTTGCTGAGATCGTCGGAGTCGGTTTTACCTTGATGTTGTTGCAGGTATTTCAGCAGGGCTTTTGTCCGTCTAAGTACGATGTCGGATGGCGTTTTATCCGTAGTTCGGTAAACGGAGTCGGGGCGTAGGGCTTCCCGAGTTAGCCTTTCCAAATTGAAATGATTGCTGCCGATCCTGGTAATTTCCTGTTCGAGGTAAGAAAATTCTTCTTCCCAGTCCTGCTCGGGAGACTTGGAGGAAGGGACTCCTTCGGAGAGGAGACCCGGGATGTGCTCCATGTGTTCCTGAGGTATTTTTGCCGGGCATAAGGCAGCGAAGCTGCATGTCAGGACGATCCATGCCGAAACGAAGAATGGCTGATGTATGGTTTTCCTATTCACTCGTAAGAAACTACGCGTGAGAAGAGGTCTTTCTTTCAGGAATGCAATCGCCGCCCTCTGCTACAAAGGCAACGGGCGGCGATGGGAGAAAGAAGAAGGAAGGTTCTTTTTAGCGTTTTACCCAGGGGCGCAGGAAGTCGCCAGCTAAATGCCCTGCCTCAATGTGGCGGATCAGGGCACTGCCGAGAACGGCGGCGTTGGGCTGGGCGTCGAAGGGGAGTTCTTCAAGTTGCTCCGGATTTTGGAGACCGAATCCGAGAGCGAGCGGGATGTCGAAACAGGCTCGGGCACGGCGCATGGTTTCGATAACGGTGTCTGTCAGGCTGGTTTTGCCTCCTGTAATGCCAAGGACAGAGACGACATACACGAATCCTTTGGATATGGCAGCATATTCACGCATGCGTTCTTCCGTCGTGTTGGGAGCGACGAGCGTGATTAGAGCCAGGTTGTGGGCATCGAATGGTTTGCGGAAGATGCCGCTTTCCTCCAGAGGCATATCGGGAACGATGAAACCGGAAATACCCGCGATGGCAGCATCGAGAGCCAGTTTGTCCGGCCCGTATTGGAGGAAGGGGTTGGCATATCCCATCAGAACGATTTTAGCGTGGAACTTGCCGCGCCTTTGCTTGAGCCCATCGATGATCCAGCGGAGCGAGATGCCGTTTTCAAGAGCATTGCGGGAGGCGTTCTCGATAACGGGGCCGTCGGCGACGGGATCGGAAAAGGGAACTCCGATTTCGATGATGTCAACACCGGCTTGGTCCATATTCTCCATAACGGACCAGAAGGTGTCCGGGGTAGGGAATCCGGCTGTCAGGAAAGGAATGACTGCTTTCCTTTTCTGTTCATGGGCATCCAGAATGGCTTGGTGAAGCGGATGAATCGTATTCATGATAAATGAGTGAAGTGGTAGCAGATCAGAATTGGATATATTGGCTGACAATGCCTAGGTCTTTGTCTCCGCGTCCGGAGAGGTTGACGAGTACGTCGCATCCTTCGGGGAGAGTCTCGGCATTTTTGAGAACCCAGGCCAGGGCATGGGAGGATTCCAGAGCCGGGATGATGCCTTCTTCCCGGCAAAGGGATGAAAATGCCTCAAGCGCATCCTGGTCGTACACGATACCGTAGTGGACGCGTCCCGTTTCTGCGAGGTGGGCGTGTTCCGGTCCGACGCCCGGGTAGTCTAGTCCGGCGGAAATGGAGCTTGAGGGCATGATCTGCCCGTCTCCGGTTTGCAGAAGCATGGTGATGTGACCGTGCAGGACTCCGGGGGACCCCAGGTTGATCGGGGCGGAGTTTTGGCATCCGGGTTCTCCGGTGCCCCCTGCTTCGACACCGATGAGTTTGACATCCGTGTCTTTGATGAAGGGGTGTAGAATACCGATAGCGTTAGAACCGCCGCCGACGCAGGCGACGACATAATCCGGCAGTTTGCCCGCCCGTCTCAGCATTTGGGCACGGGCTTCCTTGCCTATAATGGATTGGAGTTCACGAACGAGAATCGGGAAAGGATGGGGCCCGGCTGCCGTACCGAAACAGTACAGGGTATCGTGCTGGTGGGCGATCCAGTAGCGCAGAGCTTCATTGATAGCATCCTTGAGTGTGCGGGATCCTGTTTCCACGGGAAATACTTCTGCTCCGAGGAGCTTCATGCGCATGACATTGGTTGCCTGCCGTTCAACATCTTCAGCTCCCATGAAAATGGTGCAGCGCATGTTGAGGCGCGCTGCCGCAGTGGCGGTGGCGACACCATGCTGACCGGCACCTGTTTCGGCGATGAGGTGGGTTTTACCCATCATCTTGGCGAGGAGGGCCTGTCCAAGGGCATTATTGATTTTGTGGGCTCCCGTGTGGTTGAGGTCTTCCCGTTTGAGCCATAGGCGGATGCCTAGTTTTTCCGAAAGATTGGGACAGAAAGTCAGAGGGGATTCCCTGCCGACATAGTTGACGAGCAAGTCCTGGTAGGCCGTTTTATACTCGGGGCTTTGCATGATGGTCCCCATGGCGCGTTCCAATTCGGTGAGAAGGGGCATGAGTGCTTCCGGGACGAATTGGCCGCCGAAGTTGCCGAAGTATCCTTTTTTATTCATGTGTTGTGATGGGGGTAAGTTGACGGTGACGATAGGGGTCGATAGCCCGCATGGCGGAAAGAATCGAAGAGGCTGATTTGTGGCCGGGTGCCCATTCGACACCCGAGTTGAGGTCGACTCCATCCGGTTTGCAGGAGGTCAAAGCCTGGGCGAGGGAGGCGGAGGAAAGTCCGCCTGCAAGGAACCAGGGACGGGGAGATTGCAGCGTGTTCAAAGCATTCCAGTCAAGTGGTTTCCCGCTACCTCCCCCGTGGGAACCAGCGTCCAGGAGGAACCATGAGCAGGAGTCGGCATGGCGTTCCATGTCGGCTTGGAGTTCCCGTACGGAGGCGTATTGCTGCGGCCAGAGGACACGGATGATTTTGTCTGCTCCAATGCCTTTGGCACAGGCGATGGACTGGGGACCGTGAAGCTGTGCAAAGTCCAGGCGTGCGATGTCCATGATGCGTTTGATTTCCTGTTCGTCTTGTTTGACGAAAACACCGACTCGTTTGAGATGGGCGCTTTGAAGCCCTGCTGCCCGGTTGGGGGAGATATATCTGGAACTGCTACTGTGGAAGATGAAACCGCAGAATTGGGCGCCCATGCCCATGCAGGTGTCCAGATTGCTCTGGTGGGTGATGCCGCATACTTTGATGCGAAGTGATTGGTTCATGATAAAATTAGTGAAGGTTGGCGATGAGGGAGGAGAGGTTGTCTCCCGGTTTGCCGTTTTGCATGAGGGCCGTACCGATGAGGGCTGCGTGGTAACCGGCTTGTGCGGCGGCGGTGAGGTGGGATGGTTGTTCCATGGCCGAGGCGGCGATCCATATTTCTCCATCCTGGCGGAACCGGACGAGATTAAGGCAGATTTGCCGGTCGGTTTTCAACGTGTCGAGGTCGCGGGCATTGACTTGGATGATGCGCGCTCCGGATTGGCGGGCAAGTATCAAGTCTGCTTCATCGAAGATTTCGACGACGGCATGGATGCCGAAGCTTTCAGCTTGTTCCCGGAGGGTCCGCAACAACCCGGCATCCGGAGTAAAACGGACGATCAGGAGCATAGCCGAGGCAGCTGTGGCGGCTGTGGCCGTCACTTGCAGAGGATCCATGATGAAGTCTTTGCGCAGGAGTGGAACTCCGGGAGCTGCCATGCGATCCAGGAATCCCAGTTCTCCTTTGAAGAATTGTTCTTCCGTCAATACCGAAATACATGAAGCTCCGGCGTGAGCGTATTGTTCGGCGACGAGTTCCGGACTTAACCCTTCGGCGATGATTCCGCGGGAAGGAGAAGCCTGCTTGAACTCCGCGATGATAGCCAGGGACTGGTCGGAAGGAGGAGCCTGCAAGGCCTGGAGAAAATCCGGACGGCGGCCCTGCCGAGGAACCGGCAAAAGGCCCGCCCGTTCCAGACGGCGGAGTTCCCGGATTTCCGGTTCCTTGGCTTTTTTGAAGTTATCAAGCAACATGGAGCGGTTTCCTTCCTACGCCGGCTGTAACGGCTTCCCTGGCACGAGCTATGCAGAGGGGCAGGGACTGGTCGTCCTCCATCAGGTAGATGGCCAGTCCGAGATTGAGGGCTACCATGTCTTGCATGGGGCGGGTACCTCTGCCTTCGAGCAGCTCGTGGAGGACGCGGACGGCGGCGTCCTTGGTTCGGACGGTGAGTTCCTCAGGAGTACATGGTGCGATACCGAAGGAGGAGGGTTCGACCGTGATGTCTTCGCGTTTGCCGTTGCGGACGATGGCTACCATGGCCGGACCGATGGGAGTGAGTTCGTCATAGCCTCCGGCCCCGTGGACAACGGCGGCTTTTTCGAAGTGCGACTTTTTGAGGGCTTCGGCGATGAGACCGACAAGTTCCGGCCGTGCGACTCCCAGCAGGATGTGGGATGGACGGGCCGGATTGAGCAGAGGACCCAGGAGATTGAATATGGTGCGGACTCCCAGTTCCCTCCGAATGAGACCGACATTGCGGAAGGCCGGGTGGTAGTTCGGAGCGAAGAGGAAAGTGAAGTTACGCTGGGAGAGCATGTCTTTGACTTGATCCGGCGCGGTGTCAAGGGGAAGCCCCAGAGCTTCAATAGCATCGGCGGAACCGCATGTAGACGAGACGGCTCGGTTACCGTGCTTGATGACTTTGTAACCCATACCTGCCATTGTCAAGGCAGTGACGGTGGAGCAGTTGAAGGACGAACGGCCGTCGCCGCCTGTGCCGACGATGTCGATGGCTTTACCTTCGATACCGTTGACGCGGACGGCACGGTTGAGGCCGATGTTCATGGCGCAGGCTAGTTCCAGAGGTGTTTCTCCTTTCATGCGCAGCCCCATCAGGAAGGAGCCTGCCTGCGAGGAGGTCATGTGTCCGTCCATCAGGCTGGCAAAGGCGGAGGCGGCTATTTCCGCGCTCAGGTCGTTGCCTTCGGCCAGTGTATCAAGGATGTTCGAGACACGGCGTTCCCGGTGCTGATCGGGGAGGATTGTGTTGGGGAAGTTGGCCAGGAGGGTAAGACCTTCCGGAGTCAGGATGGATTCCGGGTGGAACTGGACGCCAACCCACGGGCGGTCATTATAGCGGAGAGCCATCACTTCGTTTTCCGGGCCTCGGGCGGTGACGGTGAAACGGGGATTGGGTGCGTTTTCCGGAGATTGGACGACAAGAGAGTGGTACCTGCCCACTTTCATCGGATTGGAGATTCCCTCGAACAAGCCCTGTTCATCGTGGTCGATGTCGGAACATTTACCGTGCATCACATAGGGGGCGCGGCTGACTTCCGCTCCGGCAAAATGCCCCAGAAGCTGGTGTCCGAGGCAGACTCCGAGTACCGGGATGTGTGCCGGCAATCTCTTGAGGAATTCCAAGCATAATCCGGCGTTGGCGGGATGGCTGGGCCCCGGAGAAAGACAGACTTCTGTCAGTTCGGGGTCCGTCGCGAGTTCTAGGATACGGGGGTCGTCGTTGGTGAGGACAACGGGGTTTCGGCCCAGCGTGTAGAATGCCTGGACGAGGTTGTAAGTGAATGAATCGTAGTTATCAATGAGTAGAAACATGGTCTTCTCCGGTTAAAATGACGTCAATAATTTTCCCTTTGTTCAAGCATTCCTGCCATTCGTTCTCCGGCTTGGAGTCGTATACGAGGCCGGCGCCTGCCTGCCAGTAGATCTTTCCGTTGCGTTCCCACATGCTGCGGATGGTGATGCCGGCGTCCATGTGGACGGTATCCTTATCGAGTCCGAGCCATCCGATACATCCGGCGTAGGGCCCGCGAGGGAGGGGTTCGGTGTCGGCGATGATTTCCATGGCCCGGACTTTGGGGGCGCCGCTGACGGTACCGGCGGGGAAGGTTGCCGCAAGGATGTCGATGGGTTCCAGATCAGGCTGGAGGCGGGCCATGACTCGGGACGTCATGTGCATAACGTGGGAAAAGCGTTCGATTTCCATGAGTCTTTCCACTTTGACGGAGCCGGGTGTGGCAAGACGGCCGAGGTCGTTTCTGCCGAGATCGACGAGCATGACGTGTTCAGCTCGTTCCTTGGGATCCTGCAGGAGGTCGGCGGCGAGTTCGGAGTCTTCCACTTCCGTGGCACCACGCTTGCGCGTTCCGGCAATGGGGGAAAGCTGGAGGGTGCCTCCGGTACAGCGAACAAGGAGTTCCGGAGAGGAACCGAAAAGACGCAGGCCGGGAAGATCCATGTAGAACATGTAAGGGGAGGGATTGATGCTGCGCATCCGGCGGTACAGGGTAAAGGGATCTCCCTGGAAATCGGCCGAAGCCTGGGTAGCGAGGACGACCTGGATGCCTTCTCCGTCGTGGAGAAGTTCCCGCACTTTGCGGACGCCGTCCATATATCCCTGTTGATCGGGGGTACGAGTGACCGGACCGATGACGGGAGCGGCCGTTTTCCCCGGGTGGCGGAAGGAGAGGTCTCGGTGATCGCCCAGGCTTATTTGCGTGAGTCGGTTGTAAAGGTGATCGAAGACGATGACGGTGCCGGGCAGAACCAGGCAGGCTTCCGCGTCGGAGACATGGATGGAGTTTTGCAGCTTGGGCAGGAAGAGGGCGGCTGTTTCGTAACCGAAGTAGCCGTAGAGGGCACGAGTAATCGGGGGCTGTTTTTTGTCGTCGGGAATGAGGGTGATGGCTTGCATTATCCGCCGGATGCCATCCGGGTAGGGCATGCCGGTTAGGGAGGTCAGGGTGCTAAGCCTTTTGTCTTCCGTTTTCACGTCAAGCTTTCCGTTAGCGCAGGATGCCGTCAGAAGGAAATCGCAGGCAATAACGCTGAAACGGCCCCATTTGCCGTCCACTTCGGCGCTTTCAAAGAGCAGGGCCTTGTCTCCGTTTCGGGTGACGTTCAGGAACAGACTGATCGGGGTTTCCAGGTCGGCATTTAGCCGTCTGCTTTTTTGTTCCAGGGTGATTGTTGGAGTGGGTTCCATAGAGGGATGTTTGGGGTGGAGGGTTGGATAGGGACAATAAAAAAACTGCTTTGATTCTTGCGGGGGAATCAAAGCAGTTTTCAGAAAAACTTTATTGGCATGATAATGTTACGCCTGCACAGCGGGATTCCCCCGTTCCGAAGAAAAGGTACGCCACCAATAGTAGCCAAAGGTAAATCCTTTGGTTGTCGTTATGTTGATGGTTGGCGTGCAGGGTTGCATTCGCGAGAATTACTACTGCTCATCGGATCGATGTGCAAAGAACTCCTGTGTCATACAGAATTTTTTGGACCCGCTTGGAACATTCACGAATGCGCGGGTGCCAGTTTAAGTCCGATAATCCCGATAAGGAGGCATGTGGCAGCCATCATGCGCCAGACATTGTTGGAATCACCGAAGAAAGCGATGCCTATGGTGAATGTACCGAGAGCACCGATACCCGTCCAGACGGCATAGGCTGTACCGATAGGGATGGAACGCTGGGCCAACCAGAGGAAAAAACCGCTGGCGGCCATGCTGGCAACGGAAAAGGATATCCATGCCAGCATTTTGCTGCCCGACTGAGGGCCTGTTTGCGACAGTTTGAACCCGAGGGGCCAACCTATTTCAAACAATCCGGCCAGAATGAGGTAGATCCAGGACATGGTGAATGAACATCAGAATGCGAAATCTTTACCGGCATTAGGGTCTTCGACCTGTTTTTGGACGAGTACCTCCGCTTGTTCGTGGACGGGGATGGCATGAATGCGTACCGCTTTGACGGGACAGGCAAATTCACAGGCACCGCAGCCGATGCAGTATTGGACGGAAAGTTTCGGGATACGGATGTTCCAGCGGGATTTTTTCATTTCCAGGGCAGAACCCTGGCAGGTTTTGATACAATCTCCGCAGCCGGTGCATTTGTCGTAGTCGATGACGATGCGGTCTTTGACGATGGAGACAGCCTTTACCTTGCAGGTATGGGTGCAGTCTCCGCAGAGAATGCAGCTGTCTGCGTCCCAGGTGGGTTGCTGGATGTCTACCATGTCCAGTGCCTTGGTCGGGCAGTGTTCCGAGCAGGCTCCGCAGTCTGTTTTGTCGCAGGCCGCAATGCATTCGGGCAGGTGTAGTTCCGCTTTGGCGATGCGCGTATGTTTCTTTTCGGCAAGATCAATCGGGCGGATGGCTCCGGCCGGACAGACATCGGCGCAGGAAGTACAGTCGAAGTTGCAGAAGCCTTCCGAAAAGTCCATGTGTGGTTTGAGGATGCCGTTCAAACCGTATTCCATGTAGGCGGGACGAAGACATTTGGTCGGGCAGGCTTCCAGACAGAGGTGGCAGGCTGTGCAGAAATCGAGGAAGTGCCGGACGCTTTTACTGCCCGGAGGCGAGATGGCATGGGCGGACGGAGCTGCCGGAGAAGAGGCGGTACGGGTGAATTTGTTCCCGGTTTTGGTGTTGATGGTCGCAGCGGCACCGAGCAATGTAGCTCCCAGGAAGGCTCGCCTGTTACCGGAGGGCAGGGCGTTCATGACTTGTTCCGCGGATGGAGCTTGGGGCTTTTCGGTTTTCTTTCCGGTGCGTCCGCCGGATTTTTCAGACCTGTCCTTCGGAGAACCTTCTTTGCGGGTACGCCAGGTGAAGCGGTAGTGGATGCCGCGTTCATTGCAGGAGGAAGAACAGTCAAAACAGTTGACGCAACGGCTGTAATCGATGTCTCCCTTTTTCAAGTCGATACATTGGGATTTGCAGGACTTCATGCACATGCCGCATTTGATACATGCCGATTTGTCGATGGTCGGACGGAAGGCGGAGTACCGGGAAATCAGGCCGAGAAAGGCGCCGACGGGGCACAAGGTGTTGCAATAGAGGCGGCCTTTGCGCAGAGCCATGATCCAGATGACAGCCAGCAAGGCCAACGGGATGAATGTGACGGCTCCGACATAGATCCAGTCCGGAGGGATATGATAAAAGGTGTCGCTGAGTCCGGCGAATACGTTGTTGATTTCAGCCAGTGTCGGGCGGAAGACCATGCTCATCATGCGTCCGAACTGGCTGTATGGATCCAGCCACATGAGCAGATTGCCGATGCCGGTTAACATGGAGAGGATAACCAGAGCGAGGACGGTTCCCCGAATCCAGCGGACGGGAGGAGCGTAGCGGAATGCTTTTGCCTTGCCTGTTTTAAGCATCCGGGAAATGCGAATCAGTACATCCTGGAAAATCCCCAGCGGACAGAGGAACGAGCAGTATACTCGTCCGAAAAGAAGAGTGGCTGCCAGCAATCCTGCCAGAATGATAGCGGATGGTACGATGACACCGGAAAGTGTGCTTTGCAGGGCAGGGGTGAATTGGAACTCGGCCAGCGTATGACCCCAGGAGTTAGGCAGAAGCTGGAAAATGTTTGCGAAGGCAATTGTGAAGAGTCCTAGAACGATGGCGGCGATGATGATCCTCAATACTCGCAGGAGATAGAAGTGTTTGCCGGCGGGGGCTGGCTTCTTCCGTCGGGACTGTGATGGGGAATTGGCTGGGGGAATATCGTTCATGCTCTAAGAGATCAAACACCGGAACGGAACTTGGGTTGCCACGGTATAGAATTTGTTTGCCAAAATGCGACAGGATATCCGGTATACCCGAGCCGGGAGGGCCGGATATCCTGTGCAAGACTGTTCAACGGACGTTAGGCCTGTTTGATGCGTTTGATATTGAGTTGGTCAATGTCGCAACGGCCATGTCCGGCGGCCGCGGCTAGTTCAACGTGCTTGATGCCGTTTGCCTTATGTCCCAGGATCATGGCGCCAGCCGCATCGCAAGCGACGGGATCGCGGGAGACGATCAGGGTCTTGGTAGACAGGAGGTCTGTAGCATCCTTGCCCTTGGGACCGTTGCGCATCATCGGGGTAAAAGCATCCAGGATGTTCAGGTCCGGCTTACGGAGCAGGACTCCATCGCTGATGCATTGCTGGAGGTCGTTTTTGTGGAAGAATCCGCGATCCCAAACGAGCCCCATGACGTTTTTGAGACACCCTGTCATGACGGCTCCGCCGTGATGCTTGAGAACGGGCATGTTGATGTAGACGTCGGATTCTGCGATAAGCTTGTGGATCTTGGCCTGCTTGAGTTTGACGGCATTGGGGGCTTCGCGATCCACGTACATGCTTTCGTCATTGCCGGGAACCATCTGACCGCCTGCTTTTTCGACAGCTTCCTGAATGCCGCTATTGGCGTAGGAACGCTGCCATGCATCGCATGTGTGGTCGAAGACGCAAACTTCCTTGGCCCCGGCTTTTTTGCAAAGTTCAACCATGTGGCTGACGAGGCTGGGGTGGGTGTTGGCTGCCAGATCGGCAGGTTTATCCCATGCAGCGTTAGGTTTGATAACGACCGTTTGTCCCGGTTTGACGAAGGCGGTAATGCCGCCGAGGGCCTCAAGGGCGGCATCCAGCATGGCGACGCGGTCTTCGCCGCGAACGGCGACGAGATCCGGCGTGCCGGAGGACTTCCCTGCCGGAGCGGAAGGGGAAGCCGGAGTTTCTGCGGCGAACAGGCCGCCGAGATCGATCAGGGAAAATGCCGCACCTACGGCAAATCCCTTTTTAAGGAATTCTCTCCTTTGCAAATCAGCGTTCATAAAATTGGGGGGGATCGGGGGTGAAATGCGCTTCTCTCCTTGAAGAGCATCCCTATCCTAAGTTATTTTTAGTTGGAGGCAAGCATTGAGTCTTACCTATTTGTGTCTGTATGCAAATTGTGTCCTATTCTTTGTTTCGGAATGGAACCAGCGTCAATTTCATTTGGATGTTGCCTCTTGCATAGGATAAATGATGGCCTTTTAATTCCTGGAATCCCAGTTTCCGGTAGAGATGGATGGCTGGCTCCAGAATGGTGTTGCTTTCCAGAAATATTTTTTGAGCTCCCAATTCCATAGCTTTTCGGATGACTGTTTCCCCCAGTAGAATACCGATGCCTTTGCCCTGCGCCTTCGGACTAACCGCCAGTTTGGCGAGTTCATAATCATAATCCGGATCATCCAGTTTACACAGGGCGCAGACTCCGACCGGTTCTCCCGCGTCCAGGGCGACGAAGATGTACCCTCCTTTGTCTAGAATGTACTCCTGGGGATGATCCAGTGCCTTGTAGTCCGATTTTTCCATTTGCCAATGTGCGGTAATCCATTCTTCATTGAGGGAACGGAATACGGGTTGATACCGTGGTTCGTAGGGAACGATAGCAATGGATTTACTCTCCCTCGCTTTTTTGACTTCCCGAACGCGTTGAATGAGTGGCTGTTTTTCTAGAAGTTGCTCCCATTCGCCAAGCGCTTCCCACAGGTCGTGCTGCGTTTCTTCGGAAATTCTTTCGATGGCTTCGGTGACATCGGCATACGGGGCCTTGATGGCTTCCGCCATGAGTTGTCCTTGGGAAGACAGCATAATGACATTCCTCCTCTTGTCGGTCTCATCCCGGATTTCCTGAACAAGACCGCCGGTAAGCATTTCCCTGACGATTTTACTGACGGACGGATGAGAATGCCCTATTTCCTTGGCTATGTCCGTTACTGTGCCTGTTTTTCCCTGAGATAGAACGAAGAAGACCGGAAACCACTTCGGCTTGATGGATACGCCGTACAGAGTGAAAATCCGACCGGCATCTTCGGTGATCTTGTCGGTGAGCATTCGTAGCCGGCTTCCGATGGCCATCTGCCCCGTCCGCTTAAAAAAATCAATGGCTGGCATAATTGTGTAATTGATTACGTAACTTGTTACATAATTACGCGAATCATTTTCGGGAGTCAAGAGAGTTCATGGAAGGAATCGGGAATTTTCCCAGAATTTTTAGGCGAGGGTATTGATTAAATGGGCGTTGAATCCGGCGCCAAATCCGTTGTCGATGTTGACGACACTGACGCCGTTAGCGCACGAATTAAGCATGGAGAGCAAAGCGGAGAGTCCCTTGAATCCTGTGCCGTAACCGATGCTGGTAGGTACGGCAATGACCGGGACTCGGACGAGTCCGGCCAGAACGGTTGGGAGGGCACCTTCCATTCCGGCGACGGCAATCAGGACTTTAGCTCGGCGAATATTCTCCAATTCATCCAGCAGGCGGTGCAATCCTGCAACTCCACAGTCGTAAAAGCGTTCGACACGGCTGCCGAGGAATGTGGCGGTGAGCGCCGCTTCTTCCGCGACCGGCATGTCCGATGTCCCCGCACTGACGATGCCGACTGTTCCGCCGGAAACGGGTACAGGCGTCCTGACGATAGAAACGAGCCGGGCTGTCGGGGAGAGCGCCGCTTCGGGGAAGCGGGATCCGAAGGCGTCGAGTCCTTCGGGTGTCAAGCGTGTGGCAAGGACATTATGACCGGCATTGAGCAGGCGTTCTGCGATTTCCAGAATCTGGGCGGGTGTTTTTCCTTCGCCATAGATCACTTCTGAGATTCCCGTCCGTTCCTTGCGGGCGAGATCAAGCCGCGTATGGCCCAGATTGGCGAGACGGTTGGCTTTCAGGTTGGCGAGCGTTTCTTCGAGAGTCAGGGCTCCGCATTTGAAATCGCGGAGGATTTGTTCGTCCGGGTTCATGGGGTGGAGGGAGGCGTCGGGGGAGTCATATTGCCCATGGTGTAATCCCGCAGGTCGAGAGTGACGAAGGCAAAACCCAACTGGGAAAAGCGTTCGAAAACGGCAGGAGGCATATCCCGAGTGAAGAATGCGGGCCATGAGTCGCGGCTGAGTTCAATGCGTGCCAGTGTTCCGTGGACGCGGACCCGGCAGGAGAGGAATCCGGCGTCGCGCAGGAATTGTTCCGCCCGATCCACATTGGTGAGGAGGGTCTCTTGGACGGGGCGGTTGTGTTCCAGTCTGGTCAGCAGGCAGGAATATGCAGGTTTTTCGGTAATTTTTGCCTGGATGCCCAGTTTGCGCCCGAGTTCGCGGATGTCGGCCTTTCCGATCCTTGCTTCGCGGAGCGGGCTGGCGATACCCGCTTCGACAAGGGCTCGCATGCCCGGGCGGTCTTCCGGGGAGTCATCGGCATTGGTACCGTCCGCCAGATAGCGGAATCCTTCCCGGGATGCTTCTTCGCGCAAGACGTTAAAAAGTCTTTTTTTGCACAGGTAGCAACGATCGGGCGGATTCGTGGCGATATCTTCCGGGATGCCGACTTCCAGAACGCGGTGGCGGACATGGAGGTGGGAGCACAATTCTCGTGCATCCTCGACTTCTTCCTCCATCATGTAGGGTGATTGGATGGTGAAAGCGATACAATGGTCGCTGCCGAGGACATTAGCTGCAAAACCGAGCAGAACCGAGCTGTCTACGCCTCCGGAGAGGGCGACGGCAATGCGTCCGTGGTGCTTGAGGATTTCTTCCAGATCTGATTCGCGTCTAGTCATCATGGCTTTCGTTACGGGAGATTTCCTTTCGTATTTGTTCGAGGGTGATGTGGTAGTCCTGCGCCATGTCCCGGCAGGCATCGTATTCCGGTTTGAGGCGGATGGCGCCGTCCGGTGATTCCGCCAACTTGGCAGGAAGTGTCCCCCATGGGGTTGTTACAGTAATTTTCTTGCGAGGAAGTGCGGATTTAACGACAGTGCGGATGCGTATGCCCAGTGTTGTGCTATGCCGGAAAAAGGCGTCGCGGACATTGTCCAGGCGGGAAGGGGGAAGCAGGGAACAGACTTTGGTGGCGAGCCTCCCTTTTTTCATGACAATGGGTTCCTGCCAGACGTCGCAGGCACCAGCTTCGAAGAGGCTCTCAGCGAGAAAGGCGAGGTGTTCCGGCGTCATGTCGTCGATGTTGGCATGGATTTCCAGGTTTTCTTCCTGAATGAGGAGGGATTCTCTGGAGGCATTGTTCGTTTCCGTTTCGTAGAGGAAGACGCGGAGGATATTCGGCAGGCATTTGGAATCCCGGTGGCCGATGCCTATGCCCGCGGCCCGGCAAATACCTTGGATACGGGGGGAAAAGGTTCCGACCATGGCGGCAATGTAGGCGGCGCCTGTCGGAGTAGTCGCTTCGTGATCCGTACCGCCGATCCCATGAGGGAAACCGGTGGCAAGCAACGCTGTGGCCGGCGCTGGGACGGTCATGACTCCGTGCTGGCAGCGGATAGTTCCGGAACCCAGCTCCACGAGAGACGAGGTGATGGAATCCGGTTTCAAATAATCCAGGCAGATGGCGGCTCCAACAATATCGACAATGGAATCGACGGCTCCTACTTCGTGGAAATGGACTTCTTCGGGCGGCATGCCGTGCACCTTGCCTTCCGCATTTGCCAGAAGCCGGAAAATTTTAAGGGAAGTTTCGATGACATTTGTTGAAAGCGTACTGGCAGCCAGGAGGTTTTCAATATTGGTCAGCGTCCGGTGTTCATGGTGGTGATGTCCATGGTGATGGTGGTCGTGTTTCTTTTCATCAAGAACGACATCAACACGCGTTCCCATGATTCCGCTTTTGGAATCCGTGGAAACATCGATATGATAGCCCTCCAGAGGCAGGTTTGCCAATTCCCGGACAAGATGGTCGAAGGGGACGCCAAGATTCAGAAGGGCGGCAAGATTCATGTCGCCGCTAATGCCCGCAAGACAGTCGTAATGTAGCACCAGACTCACATTGCCTACAGTAGGTGAGCTGTGCTCCGATTCAAGATAAAAGGGGGGCTGTCGCGCTCCGCTTTCGTCATGATGCCGCGTTTTCCGGTGTCATGTACTCTTTCGCCCTGGAACAGTGATGACGATGAAGGACAGTGTTTTACGGATATCCCTGCATAAAATGGGAAAGGGGCGATTCTGACATCTTTCCTTACATGTTTCCCTTGTTGAGATGCATGGGCCATGGTATGTTGACAACAATTAATATCTCTTCTGCATCGGGTCGGGAGGCTTCGCTACGAAGCGGAAGTGACCGGACGGATGTTTTTCTCATTCCAACGCATTTTTCATGTCCAGTTCCAACACACACAGGTTAGCCGGGATTGTGCTTCCCCTCTTTTCCGT
Source organism: Akkermansia sp. N21169 (assembly GCF_029854675.1). NCBI lineage: Bacteria > Pseudomonadati > Verrucomicrobiota > Verrucomicrobiia > Verrucomicrobiales > Akkermansiaceae > Akkermansia > Akkermansia sp. N21169. The sequence continues at coordinate 27,612 of NZ_JARWNC010000031.1, forward strand.
TCGGCGTAATAACGACCATGGCATTGGGGATTTGATTGCCCTGCGGGAATGGATCGACTGGGCGGCTGATTATGACGTTGGCTTCCTCCAGTTGTTGCCGGTGAATGCCTTGGGAAACGATGAAACGCCGTCTCCGTATTCGGCCATTAGCTCCATTGCCTTGGAGCCTCTTTATATCGCGATGGAGCCCTGGTCTCTCCCGGGAATGAAGGAGAGGATTTCCTTTGATGTGAATGATGCCCCGGCTTCCCAGTATCCGTCAGGGGATTGCCTGGTCGATTATCCTAAAGTGCGGCGGTTCAAGTATCGTGTGTTTCGGAAGTGCTGGAGTGAATTTCAGACAGACAAGGTGTTGGAAGGCCTGAGGAATGAGTTTGAGGAATGGAAGGATCAGCAGGATCAATGGCTGGATGATTTTGCCTGCTTCAAGGTGTTGAGCAGTTTGTTCGGTACGGATGTCTGGTGGCATTGGCCGGAGCAGGATCCGAATAATGCCCGCGGAATTGCCTCCGAATATGAGGACGAAAAGGAATTCGAGAAATGGCTCCAGTGGGTGGCTTTCCGGCAGTTCGGACGGTTGCGCAAGTATGCCGACTACCGGGGTGTGGCCCTGATGGGAGATATTCCCATTGGCGTTTCGATGGCGAGTTCGGATGTATTTTTTGAGAGGCATTTGTTTGATACGGACTGGTGTGGCGGAGCTCCCGCCGAAGGAGCGTTCTCACAGGATCCTTTTACAGCGAAATGGGGACAGAATTGGGGAATTCCCCTGTACAGGTGGGATGTGATGGCTCATGACAATTACGCTTGGTGGCGGAGGCGCCTGACTTATACGGCGGCTATTTTCACAATTTACCGGATTGATCATATCCTTGGGTTTTATCGAATTTACGCGTTTCCTTGGAAGCCTACGGAGAATGAAATGTTCCTGCCTCTGAGTTATGAAGAGGCGGCGGCCCGGACGGGAGGGCGCCTGCCCGGTTTCAAGCCCCGCGGGGACGACAATGCCTGGGACAGGAAGCAGAACTTGATTGCCGGGGATCTGTACTTGCGGGTTTTGCTGGCGGCGGCGTCCGGCGTCCGCGTAGTCGGTGAAGATCTGGGTTGCGTCCCGGACTATGTCCGCCCGAACATGAGACAGCTTGGCATTGCCGGGTTCAAGATTCCGCATTGGGAGATCGACTCCGATGGAAGGATTATTCAGGGAGACAGGTATAATCCCTGTTCGTTTGCTACGTACGGGACGCATGATTTTTCGACGATCATGGAAACGTGGAACGATGCGTACAGGGCAGTGGAACTTGCCAAGAAGGCCGGACTTTTCAAACGGGGAGTTCTGGCTGATACAAGCAGTGCCGCACAGGAGGGGATTCGCCGGGATGCCGCGAATTCTTTGCGTCTGCTGAACTGGTTTGCCGATTACTGCGGAGTGGATGCCAAATCCATGATTTGTCCGTGGAATGAAGCGGTAAAGAATGCCATGTTCCTGGCGTTGATGAAATCCCGCTCGGATTATGCGGCTTTGATGTGGACGGAGTTGTTCGATTTGGATTGGCGGCTCAATGTGCCGGGAACGGTCGGTGGAACGAACTGGAGACGGAGGCTGCCGGTTACGGCAAGAGCAGCCCGAAGGCTTCCCCAGTCCGCGTGGATCAAGGATGTCATCGTGGAGTCCGGTCGCGTGCCGGATGCTTCTCTCGATATGTGGGAACAGCATAAGATTGCTCCCTCCCAGTTTTTTGAAGTGCCAATCCTTGCGACGGATTTGGAGGAAGTGCAACGGTATTTGTTGCAGACGAATTACCATTAATAGATGGAGTGTCGGAGACTCTTGCCCTTGACCCTTACTTTGGAAAACAGAGTGGAGAGAATGCTGCGTTTTTTTGTTCTGGAAAGTGGCGGGAACGAAAAAGGAGCGGCCCACATTTCGTGTGTGCCGCTCCCTGATGGATTGAACTGATTCGAATTATTTTTTAGAAGGGATCGTCTCCGGCTGCAGCGGGATCGGCAGCAGGTTCGGGGTCCTTGGAAGATGTGTTGTCAGCTGCGGGTTCCTTGATGCCATCAGCTGCAGCAGGATCTTTCGTGTCGTCAGCGGTAGCGCCTTCTCCGAAAATGTCGTCGGAACCGGCTGTGGCGTCTGTCGTATCCGCGGAGGAGGCTCCGTCAGCCGCTGGTTCTTCCTTGCCGGCTCCGGTCTCGTCAGCATCATTGGCTGTTGAGTCTGCCTTAGGCGTGGGGGCGGCACTCTGTTTGGCCGGAGCCTTGGGGGCTTCTTTCTGGGGGAGTGCTGCGGAAGCGGGCTCAGTCAACACGGTGGGTTCAAGGCCGAGTCTCTTGCGAATGCTCTGACGGTAGGCATCGGAATGTTGAAGTCCCTTCAGGATTTCATAAGCCAGGGCCGGAGCTTCGGGCGTTTCGTTGACGAGCAGTTTGTAATTGCCGCAGGTAGGGAATTTTTTAACGTTTTCGATTGTGGCACGTTCTGGCACGAGGAATCCGACGAGTTGTCCGTTGGTGCTGGTGCAGAGGATCCAGCCTGCATTATCCACTTGGATGAACTGCTGGGGATGGATATAGTCTGCAGTCTTCCATTTGGCGTCCTTCAGGTATTCCACCATGGCGGCTTTCGCCTTTTCGGGGATGGGACCGTATGCTTGGAACTGGCGACTTGCAGGGGCCATGCTTCCATTAAATCCGTACACTTCCGTGACTGAGGAGTTGTAAAGTTTCTGCGAAGCGGAATTGGGCGCAACGTGATGGCAGCTGGTGGCAAACAGACCTGCTGTTACGCCGATGGCAAGCATGGCGATGGAACGAAGGGGCTTCATGGTGCTCATAGGTTTTATGTGTTTCTATATGAAACTGGAAATCGTCTGCTTTTTCAAGGGAAAATGTGTCAGGTGCGGGTAAAAAATGAACAGAAGTGTGACAATATGGTCTTATTAACTGTCCGAATTGATATTTTTGCTCGCCAAACGCGTTTTTGTGCATAGCTTGAGATCAGTCCATTGATGCCAGCCTACATTATGAATCTGGAGGCGTTGGTTCGCAACGCCCGTATCCTCCGTCAAGTCGCCGATGCCGCCGGCTGCAGGATCGTCATGGCCTTGAAAGGGTTTTCTTCCTGGGCATCTTTTCCGTCCATTCGTCCGTATCTGGACGGGTGTTGCGCTTCCGGCGTATGGGAAGCTCGTCTTGCCCGTGAAGAATTCGGAGGAGAGGTGTTGACGTATGCTCCGGCATACAGCGACGAGGATTTGGTGGAGTTGCTGGAGATCTCGAACCATTTGGACTTTAACAGTATGACCCAGTGGGAGAAATTCCGGGCAACCGTTATGGCCCATCCCCGCTTCCAGAAGGGGGAATTGAAATGCGGCTTGCGCGTCAATCCCCGGTGTTCGACCGGACATACGGCTTTGTACGATCCCTGTGCTCCCGGTTCGCGCCTGGGGGTGGTGGCCGGGCATGTGCTTGGTACGGATATTTCCGGTATTTCCGGATTGCATATGCATACGCTTTGCGAACAGGGAGCGGAGGATTTGGCATTGACGCTGGAAGTTTTGGAAAAGGATTTTGGAAGCGTGCTGTCGCGTCCGGAGATTACGTGGTTGAATCTCGGCGGCGGGCATTGGATTACCAAGCCGGACTACAATAGGGAGCTTCTCATTGAACTGGTGCGCGGGCTTCGTCTCAAATATGGAGTAGAAGTCTGGCTGGAACCCGGAGAGGCTGTGGCTGTCCATACGGGCGTGTTGCGCTGCAACGTGTTGGACGTGTTTGAGTCGGATGGATTCCGGCACGCCATTCTGGATATCTCCGCGTCAGCCCATATGCCAGACGTTCTGGAGATGCCGTATCGTCCGGATGTTTTTCTCGTCGAGAGGGGGAGTGGTCGTGATTCCGGTTGTTCGGCGTATTTTCCGGCTGTCCGCTTATCGGATGAATCGTATTTGCGGGCGGGAGGCGCTGGAGAGCAGGCGGAAACATACAGATTGGGTTCTCCAACCTGCCTGGCCGGGGATGTGATCGGCGATTATTCATTCAGCCGTGCCTTGGACGTGGGGGACGTGCTTGTGTTTGACGATATGTCTCATTATACGATGGTCAAAACAACATTTTTCAATGGTGTGCGCCACCCCGATATTGTCTTGCAGGATAGGGATGGGCGGCTGAAAACGGTGAGGGAGTTCACGTACGGTGATTTCCGGTCGCGACTTGGATAAAAAAAGCCCGGTGAGGCATTCTAATTATTTTTGAATTTTACGAACATGGGAACACGCAGGGAAGGAATCAAACAAAAGGTACGGGGCTGGAATCACTCCGATTCTGCAGAATTGTATGGAATTGACGACTGGGGCAACGGGTATTTTCGCGTTAATAAAAGCGGGGAAGTGACCGTGCGCCTTACGGACAAGGATGACTCTCGCAAGGACGTTTGCCTGACCGATCTGGTGGAGGGGCTCGCAGAACGAGGAACGACGGTTCCCGTCCTGTTCCGTTTCCGCGACTTGCTTCGCTGCCGTATCAAGGAACTCAACGAGAGTTTTCGCAATGCGATCAAGGAGGCGAAATACCAGGGTAAGTATCAGGGAGTTTACCCGATCAAGGTCAATCAGCAGCGACAGGTCATCGAAGAAATCACCGAATTTGGCACGCGTTACGATTACGGTCTGGAAGCCGGTTCCAAACCGGAACTGATTGCCGCATTGTCGTACATGCATAATCCGAATGCCTATCTGATTTGCAACGGCTACAAGGATGACGAATTTATCGACCTTGCCCTGACGGCGCAAAAACTGGGCATCAACATCTTCATTGTCTTGGAAATGCCCTCCGAATTGGAGGTGATTCTTCGCCGTGCTGAAAAATTGAAGATCCGCCCCAATCTGGGAATTCGCGTCCGTTTGGCGACCAAGGGATCCGGCCTATGGCAGGAATCTGCCGGCGACAAGTCGGTGTTCGGTTTGAATACGGCCCAGGTGATCGACTCTGTCGATAAATTGAAAAAGGAAGGGTATCTGGATTGCCTGAAACTTCTTCATTTCCATCAAGGATCCCAGATTCCGAATATTTCCGTGATCCGTGAGGGGTTGACGGAAGCCGCACGCATCTATGTGGATCTCGTCCGGGAAGGAGCTCCGTTGGAGGTGCTCGACATGGGCGGCGGGCTGGCCGTGGACTACGATGGTTCCAAGACTAACTTTCATTCGTCCTGTAACTACTCCATCGCGGAATTCGCCCGTGACGTCGTGGAAGTAGTCGGGGAAGTCTGCAACAAATACGATGTCGAGCATCCGACGCTTGTTACGGAATCCGGTCGTGCCGTCGTGGCTTATTATTCCGTACTTGTGTTCAATATTCTGGATGTGACCAGCGCTCCCGGGACTGACGAACCGCCGGCCATGCCTGAAAATGCTTCGGAAATGCTCAAATGCCTGGCAGAGACGAACCGCATCATTTCCCGCAAAAATCTGCAGGAATGCTACAACGATGCCTGCTACTACCGCGACCAGTTGCGCGCCCAGTTTTTCTACGGCAATAGTACGCTCCGCGAACGCGGTGTGGGCGAAGCTTATTACTGGCACATCCTCAAACGTATTTCTTTGATGTTGACCGAGATGGAGACGATTCCCGAGGATTTGCGCGAATTGTCCTGTTCTATGGTAGACTTCTACTATGGCAACTTTTCCCTGTTCCAGTCCCTACCGGACTCCTGGGCTATTGACCAGTTGTTCCCAGTGATGCCTTTGCAGCGTCTCGACGAACGGCCCACCAACAAAGCCGTCATTGCCGACATTACCTGCGATTGCGACGGGAAGATCGACCATTTTATCGACCGGGAAGACGTTGCCAAGGCCCTTCCTCTGCACGATGTAGCTCCGGATGAAAACTACTATGTCGGAGTTTTCCTCGTCGGAGCCTATCAGGAAACCCTGGGAGACCTGCACAATTTGCTCGGAGATACGAATGTCGTCGGCGTCCATCTGGAAGAAGGACGTCCCGTCTATACTCACGAGGTAGAGGGAGATACTGTTGCTGATGTCCTGTCGTATGTCGAATACGATCCCAAAGCTTTGATTGACAAATTCCGGACATTGGCGGAGAACGCCGTATCATCCGGAAGGATCACTCCCGCAGAACGCCGTAAAGCGATGGACGTGTTCCGTTCAGGCTTGAACGGCTATACATACTACGAACTCTGAACCGGCGCGCTTCTTTATGGAAGCGGCTGCGCTCAATGGACGAAACCGTTGAAGAATGATTCTTCTTCAGGTTTCGGTCATTGGTCGTTGTAATGTTTCCGAAAAGACGGATAAGGCGATATTCCCTGGACGGAGACTATGCTTGCAGGTTTTCCTGTTCCCCGGACAGTTTTCATATTGTTCGGATTTGATGACTAATCCAAAATATTTTTTTGATAATGGATAAAATCCAGGAAATCTATGTTAATTCCAGTATTCATGTTGACAAGTCATTCTATGCAGAATAGATGATATCCTATGATGAAGAAAAGGGTAGATCCCGGCGTTGACCGTGCAGCCGGGGATGAACAAACAGAGGAAAGCCTAGTTAATTTGGGACGCAAAATTTTGATCGTTTGCGGTTGGCTGAATCTCTTGGGGGCAGTATTGTTCGGGGGGTATGCATTTTACACGCATTACGTGCGATTGGTTCCCATGATCGAAACGATCAAAGCATGGCCGGTGATGACCTGGATGGTGTTGCTCGTTCTGATGCTGGCAACAGCCGTAGTGGAATTGTGCCTGATTCTGAAAGAAGTTCCTTTCCGTTTGATTGCTGCTCTTTTTGTTCTACAGGTTTGTTTGTTTCTTACATGTGTCTACTTTCTTGTCTATCCATTATTGGAAGTCATCCATGAGATGTGACGGGTATTTGAAATGTCTTGTAGCGTGCGGCCCGGAGCACTTCTTTTCGTGACCCGGAATTTGTTCAAGGAAGAGAATATCGCACTCCATCCTTGACCCGTTGGCGTTATGGGCTGAATATGCGCGCATGATTTCCGGGTTTCATTGGCAGATGCGTCCTTCGTGCGCGAATGAACACGGGAAAGATGCGGATTTCCCGGAAGGGATTCCGGAACTTGTCCGGCATTTGCTGCTGAGGAGGGGACATGGCGGAGGCATTGAGACGGAACAGTTTTTGTATCCGCGGCTATCCGATTTGACGGATCCTTACCTGATTGCGGACATGCGTGCCGCCGTGGACCGTATTTTCAAGGCTGTGGATGCAGGCGAAAGCGTATGTATCTATGGTGACTACGATGTGGACGGAGTAACCTCCGTCGCCTTGTTGCAAGCCATCTTGCGGGCATACGATTTGGAACCCCGCCTTTTTATCCCCGTCCGTTCTCGCGAAGGCTACGGTTTGAGCGAGCAGGGAGTGGCACGATGCCTGGAGGAAATCGACTGCGATCCGACTTTGATTATTACTGTGGATTGCGGCACATCGTCCGTGGATGAAGTGGAGGAACTCCGTGACCGCGGTATCGATGTTATTATTCTGGATCATCACGAAGCCGGTCCTCAGGGGCTTCCTGCCGCAGTCGCAGTGGTGAATCCCAAGGTTGAAGACAACAGCCCTTATACTTATCTATGCAGTGCGGGGGTGGTGTTCAAGCTGACTCACGCGCTTCTCAAGGAACGCAAGCTGAAAGATTTCGACCTGAAACAATATATGGATCTCGTCGCTGTGGCAACGGTGGCGGATATTGTTCCTCTGGTAGATGAAAACCGCCTTCTTGTCCGCCACGGCCTGAAACGCCTGGTAAGCAGCCGTCACATGGGGTTGCAAATGCTGGCGACGCTGGCGGGATTGTCCGCCGTGCCGACCGCCGCCCATGTTGGTTTCCGCATCGGTCCCCGCATTAATGCCGCAGGACGCATGGACGCGCCGATGGATGCCCTGGAACTGTTGTTGACGATGGATTCCGACCGTGCCCAGCAGCTTGCCCAGTTGCTTGACGGGCATAACAAGAAGCGTCAGGAGGAGGAGGAGACGATAAGGTCGGAGGCTATTGCCATGCTTCAGAAGGATTTCGATCCGTCTCGGGATCATGTGATTGTGCTGGGTTCACGCTCCTGGCATCCTGGAGTGGTCGGTATTGTGGCGTCCCAGTTGATGCGAAGATATTACAAGCCGACTTTCGTCATTGCGATTGACTCCACGGGAGTCGGCAAAGGCTCCGGGCGGGCGATTCCCGGCGTCTCGCTGGTGCAGGCGATCAATTATTGTTCGGATTGCCTGATTTCCGGAGGCGGCCACGACATGGCTGCCGGTCTTGTCATCGAGGAAAAACAGTTGGACATGTTCCGTGAGAAGTTCAACCGTTATGTGGAAGAGACAACGACGCCGCAGCAGAGGATGCCTATTCTGCTCATTGATGCCGAAGTGACGTTTGCGGAGTTGACTCTGGATTTGCTGGATAGCTACGAGTTGCTGGAACCTTTTGGTAATGCGAATCCTCTGCCGGTGTTCATGTCCCGCGGGATTTTTCCGACGGAACCACCGAAGCGTGCCGGAAATAATCATTTGAAATTGTTTATGCGGCAAGGATTTGTCGAACGCGACGCTATTTTCTTCAATGGAGCAGACTTCGATCTTCCCGAACCTCCCTGGGACATTGCGTTTACCATTGACCGCAATGTGTTCCGAGGGAGGACTTCTCTGTCTATTTCCATTCAGGACATCCGCACTTCCGTCCCTCCCGGAGAGGATGACCAGGCCTGGGTTTAAGACAGCGTGCGTTTGAGAGTGAGCGGGGGGGCGGGCCGTCGGAGTTGCTTCCCGAAAAGGTATGCCGTAACTTTGGCAAACGGCGTATTTATTCGTCAGAAGCATTGCTGCAAGTCAGGAATTAGAGACCGGAAAAGATCGAATTTGGCGATTATTTGGATTCGACAGCTCCTTGGTTTGATGTTAGGCATTGAAACCGATGCGACACTTTACATCTTATCCGGGACATGCATTTGCTGTTATTTGTGGGATTTTATCGGTTGGGGCAAGTGATGCCGCTCCGGTTCAGACGATGACTGAAATGGTCGTTGCCGACAAGGCTCCCGATCCTTTCCGGGCAGAGACGGTAACCGGAGCCACGGGAACGGAGTTGGCTTCCGAACTGTCTCCTCAAACGGTTAATGTGTTGACCCGCAATTTGCTGGAAGCTACCAACGTGGACAATTTGGATGAGGCTTTGGCGTACGATACGTCCGTTTCCTCGGGGGGCTCGACTTTGTACTCCCGGACAGCAGGTCAATATTCCATCCGCGGTTATAGCGGCAGCGATGTGACTCTCCAGGGGATGCCTTTGCCGGATGGAATGGGGATCGTGCTGGATTCTTCCCTGATTGAACAAGTGGAAGTTGTTAAAGGCCCCATCGGTTCGCTGGAAGGCGGACAAACTTCGACCATGGGGCCTTACGGAGCGGGTGGTTCAATTGTGCTTAATCTGAAACAGCCGTTGATGGAAAATGTAACGGACATTATGGCCTATACGCGTCTGACGGAAGGCGGCGGTCAAAAGTACCGTCTTGTGGGAGACAATAACCGTGTTTGGAACAGGACAAACGGACAGTTGGGCATGCGGACGATTTTTGTCGGAGAATACGAACACCCGTTCTGGCTGAAAGGCGGAGCTGACGGTGGGCAGAAGTATGTGATCTCTCCGTCATTTTTATGGAAGCCCGACAGCCGCACGAAGATTTCCCTGAATTTGAGTTTCCAATACATCGATATGCCTGCCTACCAGGGCATTCCGGTTCTTGGCGGACAGTTTGTCGGTCCATACAATGCATGGTACGGAGGCCCTCTGTCGCGCGACGAGTACAAAGGGGCGTTGATGCAGGTGAATCTGGAGAAGAAACTGGACAGTACCTGGACGATCCGTACCGGGGCCGGACTGGGCTATAGTGATGTTGATTATAATTTGTGGGCCTTGTCGTCCGGGGCTCCCAACAGGAAGGTGAGTGCCTTGGAGTATTACAATTCTGTCATTGCAACAGGGAAAGGGTACTATGAATACGCATGGTCGGATACACGTTCGACCAACTGGAACGTGTACGGCCAGGCTCTTGCCAAGGTTCGTACGGGTACCGTGGCTCATGAGATTTTGCTGGGAGCGGATTATACGGGCCGCAACACGAACGGACATGGGTATTTTGGTACGACGAACCAGCTTTTTGACCTGTGGAATCCGGAACCTCCTGTTCCCACCGGTCGTGATTACGGAGTGGGAACCAAAAGTTCCCGGACGCTGCATAGAACGGGCCTGACCCTGCAGGAACTGGCTTCGTGGAACGGTTGGAAGTTTCTGGCGGGTATGCGTGTGGATGCCCATTTCAGTGCCGAGGGCAACACGGGATTTTCCGTAAGTCCGAGGGCAGGGATTTCCAAAGAGATCACGGATCATATCGTCTGGTTCGGCAATTTGGCCCGTACGGAAGCTCCCAACTTCAACTACAAGGATGCGTCCGACAAGGAGATGACGAGCAGTTGGGAAGCCAACCAGTATGAATCGGGACTTCGTTTCAATCCTTTCGGATCTCTTTGGATAAATGCTTCCTGGTTCATGATTGAACAGAGCCATACGCCGGAACTCCTGCCCGGTGATCGTTCTCATTACTACGACAACGGCAAGAGCCGCTCCAAGGGGGTGGAAATTTCCCTGACTGGCAATATAACGAAAGCCTGGAGCTCCTATGCTTCGTATACCTTCATGCAGTATAAGGACATCGACGCCGGGCAGTCGTTCGACCGTTATGCTCCCCATGCCGTTTCCCTGTGGCAGCAGTATGAAGTTCAAGGCGGATTCCTGACGGGAACGAAGCTGGGTCTCGGCTACCGATTCCGCGATTCGAGCCTGGCGACGCTTCGCGGTGAGAAAATTGCCGACAATTATACGATTCCCTCCTACAATGTATTTGACTGCTCCGTGGAAGTGCCTCTTCCCGCGACGCGCTGGTTTGCCGAGTCGAGTATCCGGTTTGCCGTGTACAACATTTTTAATGAGAAGTATGTAGCGTCATCCCGTCACGCCGTACAGTGTTTTGTCGGGGATCCCCGGACATTCGAAATCTGCTTCCGTTCCAGATTTTAATCCTTTATTTTTCATCTATGAACGATCCTGTTATCCACTTGGAGCATGTTTGCAAATCGTATCCGTCAGGCCGAGGAAGAGCCCATGTATTGAACGATGTGGAGCTCCGGGTGGAAATCGGCGAGTTTGTGTCGGTCATGGGGGCCAGCGGTTCCGGTAAGACGACTTTGTTGAATTTGATCGGAGGCCTGCTGCAGGTCGATTCCGGACTTGTCCGTGTTGCCGGCAAGGAATTGACGGGATTGGATGACAGGTCTCTGACTTTGTTTCGACGGAATGACCTGGGGTTTGTCTTCCAGATGTTTAACCTCGTCCCCGGCCTGACGGTGGAGGAAAATGTCATGCTTCCCGGTCTGGCGGCCGGCGGATCCTTTGGCGATGAGGAACGCAGGGCATGCAGCCGGCTTCTGACCCGTGTCGGTCTGGAAGGGAAAGAGAAGCGTCGACCACGTGAGTTGAGCGGAGGGGAACAGCAGCGTGTCGCTATCGCCAGGGCTCTCCTGCATCGGCCACACCTCGTTCTGGCGGATGAACCGACCGGCAACCTCGATTCGGAGACTACCGGGGCAATCGGGGAAATCTTCCGTTCTCTGCATGACGATACCGGTATTACCATGATGCTGGTGACCCACGAACCTTCCGTTGCCTTGTGGGGAGAGCGCATTATCATCCTGAAGGACGGCAGGATTGCTGCCGATGTCGGATCCGGGCAATTCAGTTCCCCGGTCGAGTTGTCCGCTTTTTACCAACAGGTTTTGCAGAAGGATCAGATATGAGATTCTTGCTACGCCTCCTGAGAGCAGAGTCTGTGGATCAGCCCGGACGCATGTTGACGGGTATTGGTGCCATGCTGGTGTCCGTGTGTTTGATCGTGTGGCTTGTCGGCAGTTACGACAGCATGATTCGCAGCTTCGATGAAGAGGCGGATTCCTATATGGGGGTGTATGATCTTTGTATCGGCCCGGTTTCTCGAGGAGGTATGCCCGGAAGCAATCGTAGCCGCGCCAAAGGGGAGGATGGAGATGGCTTGGGATTCGGCTTTTTAGGTACGGGTACGGGATTGAAAGACAAGGAGGCTGCCCGGAAGACCGGTTCCGGCATGCCGGGACAAGGGCGTCCGGAAAGATCTGGCCGCTCCGGAGGTAAGCCGGGGAGGGAAAGCGCCGCTTTTTCGTCAGCTCCGTCTCTGGGCAGAACGTTGCCCGACAGTCTGGTGGCAGAGTTGAAGAAGGAACCTTCCATAGAAACCATGCATCTTGCCTGCCAGGTGCGTGTGCCTATCGGCAAGAATGATACCCGTACCGGACAAACTTTCGATGATTTTATCCGTTCCAGGATGGGAACTCCTTCCCCCAGTCCCATGCTGGTTGCTTCCGATGCTTCCTGGTGTCCATTTGAAATGGAGACTGGGCGTTGGCCGGACATGGCGGTGTCTCATGCGATGGAAGGGGTTCTTGGCAGTGGCAGTGCGAAGATGTTCGATATTCACGTTGGGGACATGCTGTCCATCCGGTCCGGAGAAAGGGTGAGTCATGTGAAGGTGGTCGGCATTGTCGAACAACCTCAGGGCAGTGTCGGAGTCGGGACGGGGTCGGCTGGCCCGGCATTGGCTTCCTTCTTTATTCCCCGCCCTGTGTTCAAAGCAATTACCGGGGAGGAATGGCAGCCCAATTTGGTGTACCTGCGCCTTCGGGAATCCGTGGACAAGACTGCGTTCATGAGAAAATGGCAACCTGTTCTCGAATCATCCGGGGCGGCTTTTGCCGATACGGAAGCAGTTCGTCGTTCCATGGAAAGGAACCGCTCCGTTTCCATGATGAAGAGCAGTGCCAATTCAGCAGTCGGCCTCGTTCTGTTCTCTTGTATCTTCATTATTTTTACGACTCTGAGCATGGGTGTCCGCGAGCGTTCCCGGAAGCTGGCTTTGATGCGGGCCCTGGGTGTCAGTAAGCGCCAAATAGCGGGACTTGTGTTCGGAGAGAGCCTGATGCTGAGTATTCCCGCCATGGTCGGAGGCCTTTTGGCCGGGTGGGTATTGCTGGCCGTTATGGATACCCGCCACGGATGGTGGGCATCCTGTCCGTCGTGGGATGCCGTCCTGCTTGCACTGGCGTGTGCCTTGGCCGGAGGCTTGATAGCTGCCGTGATTCCGGCATGGAGGTCGACTCGTCTTTCTCCGATGGAGATGTGCGAGTCTCCCTTTGAATCGGCCGCCCGCTCAGGAAGGAATTTCCTGCCGCTTTTATTCGTCATCGGGATTTTGGCATGGAGTGTCCAGCCGGTGGTGTTGCTTATTCCCGGTTTGGGCGAGGAGATTGTCAAACCCGTGTTTACGCTGGCGGGATATCCTTGCCTCATCTTGGGGGCTTTGTGTCTTGCCCCGGCGTTTGCAATTGTCGCGGAGCGAGTGCTGGCTCCGTTTACGGCGTATCTTCTTCGTCTGCCTGGAGCGTTTTTGCGTTTGCAGTTGACGAGTAATCTGGCGCAGAGTGCGGGGACGGTCATTTCGATGACGGTAGGGTTGGGGCTGTTTATGGCGATTCAGATGTGGGGATATTCCATGCTGGTTCCGTTTACTCCCGACCGGACTTTGCCCAATACGCTTGTTTCCGTACTGCATGCGGATTTTGCATCTGACGAGTGTCGGGAGGTGATTCGTGAAATAGGGATGGATCCGGACAAGGTATATCCCATTTACGTTGAGGAACCTTCGATTGCCGAAGCCCAGTTGGCGTCTCCCGCTTTTGCCGCAGTGAAGCAGAAGACGGTCGTCGTTGCCGGAGTTCCGCTTCGCGACATGATGGATGGCCCGGATGCCTCGTTGAATCTGCAGTTTATCCAGGGTGGCAGGGACGAGGCGCTCAAGAAAATGGAGTCCGGCCGGGCTGTCCTGATTCCGAATACTTTTGCCGATACGGCTCATTTGAAGGTAGGGGACATGTTGATGCTGGATAATCCTTCTTCCCCCGGCGAGATCAAGCCCTGGGAAGTGGCGGGAGTTGTAGCCATGCCGGGATGGCATTGGCTGACCAAGACGAGTGGTATCCGGGTGCGGACGGGGAGCTTCATTGCTGGTTTGCTGATTGCCGACGAGGCCCGCGTCCGGGAAACGTATGGAGTGGATCGCGTCCGTTTTTTCTGGGGGGATGCACCGGAGGATATGTCGGCGGAGATGTTCCGTTTTGCCCTGGAAGGTGTCTTGGAAAAACGGAACCACGGGAAGGCCGGAGAGATTGTTGGCAGAGGTGTTGAGATTAAACCCATGGTTAAAGTTTCTTCGCGTGAAACGTTGACTCAAAGCGTTGGAGCGCGAGCGGACAGCGTGTTGGATGCCATGAGTCGCTTGCCGTTGATTGCCCTGGCAATTGCCATGCTGGCTGTGATGAACACAGTGATGGCCTCCGTCAGATCCCGTCGTCATGCCATTGGTGTAATGCGTGCCGTGGGCGTGACGCGGGGCATGGTGGTGCGCATGGTGTGGGCCGAAAGTCTTTTGCTGGGCGGAGCCGCTATTCTCCTGAGCTTTGCGTTTGCTTCCCTGGTGTCGTGGGGGGCTTTGGAGATTCAGCGTTTCGGTTTTGTCTTCGGAACGATTGTTCCTCCGTTGCATATTCCCTGGCTGCATATTCTTTTCGGGTCTGTGATGACTCTGTTCCTGTGTCTTCTTGCGGGGACGGTTGCCGCGGTGCGGATTGTCCGGCGGCCTCCGGATCAGCTGATGAAAGATATTCCCGGTTAGCCTTCCAGGATCAGCGACATGTCGGGTACGACGGCCAGAATGTTGAAAGGGCCGGAGGAGTCGGTTTTCAATCCCAGCCTGATTTGCCTGCCGCCCGGGTGGGCATGTGTCACGGGGACATAGCCGGAGAACCGGGATGTCATGTTGTGGCGTTCTGCTTCGAAGGGCAGCCAGTCATCGTCGTTTCCTGTTCCGAAGTAGAAATCCAGGCAACTTTCCAGTAGAAGGATATTGGCTTTGACCTGATGTTTGCGGATACCGGCGAGTTCCGCCGATTCCAGAGGCATCGTGACGATTTCCGATGAATACGGTATGCCTACCGTCCAGTAGCCGGATGAATTGGCATAGGGTGTCGGAAGAAGCGCATGACCGTTGATATCGACAGTGATATCAACGGACTCCTGCAGGTTGGAACTGGGGATTGCTCTGGCGGTCATACCGGCCAGGTGTTTGAGCGTGGAGAATTGTCCTTGTTCGGCCGCAAGCGTCATGTGACAGTCCAGCCAGAGAGAGGACGGGGAAATGCGTTCCAGACAGACGAGAGGCTGTCCGTCCATTTGCCGGAGGACAGCCATCCACAAGTTATCCATAGTCGAGTCCTGTTGATGAAGGCGGGCAAGAGCCAGAACTTTGCCTCCGGCAATTTCATGGGGATGCCATGCGACGATATTCTGACTTCGGTTATGGGTCATGCAGGCCAGCGTTCCATCTTGAAGAAGACACCATATTTGAAGGGATTCCGCCTGGCATGAGGTCCAGTCTGTAACGCCTTTCTCAAGCATGTGCCCGGCCAGCAGGCTGGCATCCTGGGCCATGTAGCCATCGGATTCCAGAGAGTAGATGAATTCACGGATTTTATTGCTGCCCCGTTGGATGAAGAATGCCGAGTTTTCCGCCTGGATGGAATCGCGGCAGGCCGATCCCAGCCCTGACTGTCGTTCAAATGCGCAGTTGCGCAGGTTGACGGGAGCTGAATCCGTTGTTTTCAGGACCCATTCTCCTTCGTTCGTTCCGATGAGGAGTCCCTTCATGGAGAGCATCCATGTGATGTTGTTCTGCTGTGAGGCAGCGAGAGTCAACGTTAAGGGGGCATCGTCAGCCGTTCCGGGTGTGAAGTTGTGCAAGTCGTCTACGGCACTTCCCCATACTGTTTGCGGTTGCCGGCGGGTGCCCCCGAACCAGAGCCTGCCTTGATGGAATTCCACACATCCGGGATAACCATTGCGGAAGCCGAAAGCACCGAAACTCCAATTCGTCGTCGAGCCGGATCCCAGGGGGAAGAGTTCCGGCTTCCGGCAGGGAGCGGCATAGGCGGTGTAATCATCGGAGATGAAGACGATGTTAAGGAAATGATCGTGGGAACATTCTTCGGCACGGAGTTCGGGAACTCCGGTTTTTTGTCCGGTTTTCCAACAGATGAGGAGAAGGCGTAGGGCCGTAGGTACTTCTTCTTCCCCGGAAATGGAGTAATTCTGTCTCCGATCGGAATTCTGAACCAATTTTTTAACGCTTTTCCAATTGGCCGGGGTACCTTGCGACCCGAAAAGCTGCGTTTTTTGCAAGGCCCATTCCGCCGTCCATTCCTCAAATGTCTGCAGGCTCCATTTACCTTGTACGGTGATGGGATCATGGGCGATTACTCCGGGCTGGAAAAAGTCCGGATAGTCCGCCGGGTTGTCCGATCCGGTATAATTGCCGGGGACGAAATGCCGGATAGCCCGGTAGCAGTAGGACCATCCGTCGCGTTCGACGCAAAAGGCGGTATCGGCCAGGATAACCGCGTTCAGCGTGCTGAAACAGGGAGGGACCCCGCAGGTCGGAGTGACGAGCTGTTCGTCATGAAAGGTGGTGATTCTGACGATCTCGTGGTCGAACATGGCGTACGAAAACAAAGGGAGGGAACTCTGGAGTTTATAGGAGGCACCGGATGCTCCCGTATCGGGAGAAAATGTCAGCAGGGCTTCGCTTTCCAGCATGGATTCGCAGGGGGGAGTGTTGAGGACAAGGTCTCCCAATTCCCAGTTGTAGTTGTTTTTGCGGACGAGAAGCTGGGGCGGGATATCGCGGTGTGTGAAGTAAACGTAATCGTTGATCTGCTGGTATTGGAGTTCGGAAAGTACTTTTTCCGTGAGCCAGGGCGTGGTGATGGAGAGAGGGGTGCCGGTCGGAGACAGCAGAGGGCCGCTTTCCATGATAAAACGCATGTAGCCAGCCCCCAGTTCAAGGAGGAGCTGGTCGTTTTCCGACGACATGAAAGGAATCAGACGGATGCCGCCTGTATCCTTGCCCGCCCGGTAGACAAGTCGAGTTCCTCTTCTCCTTTCCAGTCCACCGAAGGGAGTAACGATCATGTTTTTCAGGTGCGAGGCTCCGTGGGAAACAGTTTCGACGTCCTGGCGGGCCTGGAGGCGGGGTGTCAGTTCCCCCGCTGAAAAGTTGATTCTCGGGAATGGTTGCGTAGTCATTCCTGCCTGTTTACCGCAAGGTTGCCGAAATGGGCAATGGATAAACGGAGCGCGCAATATGTGCCCGCAGCAAACGGCCCGGACGGAGAAACTCCTGCCCGGACCGGGGACTGAAGGATGGTTGCTGCCTTACAGGGCAATTGCCCAGAGGACTTTCAGATAGCGTCCTTCCGGATAGGTACTGAGGAAGGGATGATCCCAACCGGGCCCTGTCATGGCCATAATCTGAAGCTTGCGTCCCTGGCGCTGGGCTGCTTTGATGATGACTCTCTCGAAGTCGGACGGAGTCAGCAGGCCGGAACAGGAACACGTGACGAACAGGCCCCCCGGGCGCAGGCATTGCAGACCCAGCATGTTCAAGTCATGGTATTTTTTGATGCCTTCGTCGTAGCCGTCGCGGCCGATGATGAATTTGGGAGGATCCAGCAGGACGGCATCGAATAGAGTGCCGTTCCTCACCATCTGGCGGGCGTATACGAAAGCATCCGCATGGACGAAGTTAATTCGCTGGTTATTGATGTTGGCGTTGCGTTTGGCCATGGCAATTGCCTTTTCATCCAGATCGACGGCAGTGACGTCTCCTGCTTCTCCAAGCATTTTGGCGGCAATGGAAAATCCTCCGCTGTAACAACAAAGATCCAGAACGGAGGCTCCTTTGACCATCGTGGAAAATTTCAAACGGTTGTCACGCTGGTCGCAGAAGAATCCCGTTTTATGTCCTTGGGCGAAGTCTACCTCATAGGTAATGCCGTTTTCGTGGATTTTAACGATACGGACGGGGGCGGATGGGCAGGGGAGATTGCGGACATCAATGCCTTCCATGCGGGCGATGTCTTCGTCTACCTGGATGACGTGACGGCTGGTACCGCACAATTTGTGGAGCATAGGCAGCCAGCGTTCAAGGCGTTGCCATGCACCCAGCGTACTGACTTCGAGGCTGAGAACATCTGCGTAGCGATCCACGATCAGACCGCCGATACCGTCGGAATCCCCGTGGATGACACGGTAGGCATTGGTGGTTTCATCCAGTCTCAAGACTTCTCGGCGGAGCCGTACGGCGGCGGCGATGGCCTTGTCCAGTCCGGTTTCCGAAAAGGCGTCTTTGCCGTGATATACCATGCGGAGCGGTGTCCGGCTGGGTTCGTTCCAGAATCCGGCTCCGAAGAGTTCTCCGTTTTTATCATATACGTGTACCAATTCTCCCGGACCGGCTTCCGGACTGATTGCGCCGATCATGCGGGGGAAGACGGCCGGATTGTAGGAAAAGTATTTCAATTCCACCCAGGGAGATATCCAGGCTTCGCTGCCAAGTGGTGTACCGTCCCGGTAGGTAAGGCGCTTGCGGGCGGGCGGAGTGTTGTCTCGGCGCGGGGGGCGGGAATCGCGGCGGAAGGGCTTTTTGTCGTTGTACATGATAAAAAAGGTAGTGAAAAATTTAGGGAAAAGTTACAAGTTCTGGGCGTAGGTACGGATGTACTGGCGGAGGGTATCCTGCCAGGAGCGTACGGGATGGCCTAGAAGGCTGGCCAGGCGCCCGGAATCCATGGCAGTATGGCGAGGACGCGTTTCCCGGAATCCGGCCTGATCGTCGAGCCGGGTTTCCGTGACTTCTTTCGAACGGAGGGGGAGACCGGCTTCATCGGCAGCCAGAATGGTTTCCCGGGCATAATCCGCCCAAGTGACGGGTGTGCCCGACTGGCACAGATGGAGGATTCCCTGCGGAGTGTCTCCTTGGGCCAGCGTGATGAGCCATTGGCAGAGATCGTCTATGAAGGTCGGCATGGAATCCTTGTCTCCGATAATGGACAGGGGGGAGCCTTCCATGGCTCTTTTCAACACCATTTCCGGAAAGGAAGGCCGGGTCATGTTACCGAATACCCAGGATACTCGGGCAATCAAAGCATCGGGCATTTCGTCGGCAATGCGCATTTCGGCTTCCCATTTGCTTTCCCCGTACGTGTTGGCAGGCTTGCAGATGGAGGATTCATTCTTAAGACCGGGCCGGGTACCGTCCAGGACATAATCCGTACTCAGGTGAATGAATTTTTTCCCTTGGCGTGCGCAAGCCCGTGCTATGTGCTGGGGAGACATGGCATTGATGTAGTGGGCGGAGACGGGATCGTCCAGGCATTCCTCAATTCCGCTGACGGCGGCGCAGTTGATGATTGTACCTGCCGGGCTGTTGGCAACGAGTTCTCCGGCTGCTTCGGGGTTGTACATATCGCAGTCGGCTCTGCCCCAGGCAATGAAGGGAATGTCATTTTCCTCCAACATCCGGACCAGGTAACTGCCGACGCGTCCGCGCGCGCCAAGAACAAGGCACAAGTTCATGCGCACGTTATAGGGGTTCGCCCGGGAGGAAGCGAGCCTTATCCTTCTCCCGGAACGATATTTGAAATCGTGAGAGAATCGTTCACGTGTGTTTCCCTGATAGGGACGATAATTGAACCAATTAAATTTTTTTTATTTTTAGATTGCGTTGAACGAATGAGCGCGCAGTAATGTAAATCATATTATGGACGATCCCGTTATTCTCTCACGGTTGCAGTTTGCCCTGACGGTCATGTTCCACTACATTTTCCCCCCGTTGACAATTGGACTGGGAGTGTTGCTGGTAGTCATGGAGGGCATGTGGTTGAAGACAGGCAATGACCTGTATCATAAACTCGCGAAGTTCTGGACGCGCATGTTCGGGATTATTTTTGCCCTAGGGGTGGCGAGCGGCATTGTGATGGAGTTCCAGTTCGGGACGAACTGGGCCGATTATTCACGGTACGTGGGGGACATTTTCGGGAGTGCCTTGGCAGCGGAGGGGATCTTTGCCTTTTTCCTGGAATCGGGCTTTTTGGCGTTGCTGTTGTTCGGATGGGACAAGGTGGGAAAGAAGCTGCACTTTTTCTCGACTTGCATGGTCAGCCTGGGGGCTCACTTCAGTGCGATTTGGATTATCGTTGCCAATTCCTGGATGCAGACGCCGGACGGTTACAAGATTGTTGAGACGGCGGCGGGACCGCGTGCCGAGATGACGAGTTTCGTGGATGTCGTGCTCAATCCGTCCACGGTCGACCGTCTGACTCATGCTTTGTCTGGCTGCTGGCTGGCTGGCGCGACACTCGTCCTGAGTGTGAGCGCCTGGTACATTCTGCGCGGACGTTTTGTTCCGTTTGCGAAGGCCGGAATGAAGATAGCCTTGGTGATCGGAATGATCGCAGTTGCCGGCATGGGATTGACAGGGGATTCCAGCGCCCGCGAAGTGGCCCTCCAGCAGCCGACCAAGTTTGCTGCTATGGAAGGGGTGTTTGAGACAGGCTCTCATCTTCCTCTCCATATTTTCGGTATTCTTCACGGACCAAACCATGATTTTACGGGATTTTCCGTGCCCGATATGCTGAGTATCCTGACACACGGAAGCGCAGATGCGGAGATCAAGGGGTTGAATGCCTTCCCCCAAGAGGATTTACCTCCTGTCGCTCCTGTTTTCTATTCGTTCCATATCATGATCCTGATCGGTTGCATGCTGGCCGGTCTGATGGCCTTGGGGCTGTTGGGGTGGTGGAAAGGCTGGCTCTTTCGGAGCAAGTGGTTGATGTGGTGTTTTGTGTTCTCCGTGCTGGCTCCTCAGATCGGCAATCAGGTCGGCTGGGCCGTGGCGGAACTGGGCCGGCAGCCTTGGATTGTTTACGGTATGCTGAGGACGAAAGATGCCGTTTCTCCGACGCTGACTTCCGGGCAGGCGATTGCTTCTCTGGCGATGTTTGGCGTGATTTACGCCCTTCTTCTAGCCCTGTTCATTTACCAGATCAGCCATAAGATCCACAAGGGGCCGGACGGTGTGGACGAATTCGACGACACCGGGCAGGGAAGATTGCATATCCCATTCATCAAGGAATAACTACCAACCCATCGATATATTATGTTTGAAGGAATTGACTTGAATGCTCTCTGGTTCATCATCGTGGGGGTTCTGTTTGCAGGATATGCCATTCTGGATGGCTTCGACCTGGGAACGGGCATCGTCCATCTCTTCTTCAAGAAGGACATGGATCGTCGTATCCTCCTTAATGCCGTCGGCCCGGTATGGGACGGCAATGAAGTATGGCTGATTACCGGGGGCGGAGCTCTCTTTGCTGCCTTTCCGTATGTGTACGCGACCGTTTTTTCCGGATTTTATCTGGCGTTCATGCTTTTGTTGCTGGCTTTGATCTTGCGGGCCGTTTCCATTGAATTCCGTAGTAAACAGCCGATGGGGTGGTGGAGATCCTTGTGGGATATTTGCTTCTCCGTTGGCAGTTTTTTGTCCGCCTTGCTAATTGGAGTTGCTATGGGCAATGTTGTCAGAGGGATTCCGATTGATGCCGACGGCAACTTTACGGGGACGTTCTGGAGTTTGCTGAACCCTTATTCCCTGTTGCTGGGGGTGACGACGGTCGCCTTGTTCGCCATGCACGGTACTATTTACTTGGTGATGAAGACAGAAGGTGATGTGCAGATGCATCTGCGCCGCATCCTGAGACCGACGATGGTGCTTTTTATCCTCCTGCTGATCTGTCATGCTGCGGCGACACTCTTGTACATTGACCATGTGCGTGTTGCTCTGGAGAATAGGCCCTGGATGTTTGCCGTCCTCGTTTTGGCAGTTGCCAGTGTGGCGTTCATTCCCCCTCTGTTGAAGAAACATCGCGAAGGCTGGGCGTTTATTTCTTCCTGTTCCCTGATGGCATGCCTGATGGCGATGTTCGGGGCATCCATGTTTCCGAATCTGCTCTATTCCATGCCGAATCCACAGTATTCCCTCACCATTTACAATGGGGCTTCAACGAGGTTTTCCCTGGAAATCATGACGGTTATAGCTTTGATCGGGGTGCCGCTTGTCCTGGCTTATTCTGCGGCGATTTACTGGATTTTCCGCGGGAAAGTCCACATTAATGAATCGAGCTACTAGGATTGAATGAATAAAATTTAAAATCATTATAAAAAGTTCTTGCAATTTTTCCTGTTGAGTGTTCCATGGCTTTATGTCCAAAACATCCCAACTTCTGGAAGTATTTTTAAAAACAGCTGCATCATGCCGTTGGTTCGGAGTGAGTTTTCTCCGTATTGCCATCTTCATCGTTTTTGCCTGGATCGGAGGATTAAAAGTAGCTCAATATGAAGCAGACGGTATCGTTCCGTTTGTCGCCAACAGCCCCTTCATGAGCTTTTTCTATACGGAAAAAGCCCCGGCTTATAAGAGCCATATGAACAAGGAAGGCGAGGTTGTTCCGACCAATATCGAGTGGCACGAGAAAAACAATACTTATGGTTTTGCCTATGGGCTGGGGACACTGATTGTCGGAATCGGTACGCTTGTTCTATTGGGGCTTTTTTCTTCGAAAATAGGTCTTGTCGGCGATCTTTTGGTGATTGGCATGACAGCGGGGACATTGTCGTTTTTAGTGACAACTCCGGAAACCTGGGTTCCGAACCTGGGTGGACCGGATCATGGATTTCCGTATCTTTCTGGAGCCGGACGTCTTGTTATTAAGGATATCGTGATGATGGCCGGAGCGTTTATCCTGTTGTCCGTGGATGCGGGCCGCATTCTGGCTGCACGCGGGCATAAGGCCTAAATCGCCATCTTTTTGTGAATCATAGGGAGTGGAGTCCATGAAAGATGGATTTCCGCCCCCGCATTCTTATGGAACAGGCTTTTCCGCAATGATGCGAAGCCTCCTGTAATCGGCAATCCAGCGGGTACCATTCCAGAGCTTGCCTTTCAATGTTTCTTCGACATCCCGGATGATGGCGTTACATATTTCGGGGGTGAAGTGTTCCAGATCGTTTGCAAAAAATTGCCGTATCCAGTTTTTCAGCCCATCTCCGGCTTCTTCCAATGGGGTGGGGCGATCGAATTCTTCGAGGAAGATTACATGGAATCCTGCATGTTCAAGCATGGAACCGTACTCTGTGGAGGAAGGAAAGAAAAAAGGCGATTGATATTGATAGCCGTACTGCCTGGAGATAGCTTCGAACGCTTTTTGGATACTTTCGATGTTTCCGCTGGCTCCCATTTCGGCGATGAGTTTTCCTCCGGGTTTCAATGCTCGGTAAATGCTGGACAGTAATTTTTTCTGGTTGGAGATCCAGTGGAAGACGGCATTGGAAAAAACGATGTCAAAAGTGTTTTCCCAAGGAATATCGCAAGCGTCCATAACCAAGAAGTCGATGGCAGGGTGATGGTTCCGGGCATTGAGAACCATATCCGGGGAGGCGTCGATGCCGGTTACCTGGTGCCCCAGGCCTGACATGATGCCGGTGAGGGTACCCGTGCCGCATCCGATATCAAGGATATGCCCGGGAGCGCTATCGAAGATGTATTTCAGGAGTTCTTTTCCGTATTCCGCGACAAATCCGTGTTTGTCCTGATAGAATGCGGAATCCCATTTCATTGTTTTTCCATTGTTGTTCATGGTGGGAGTAGAGGGACAAAAAAGCCATTCGGACCCGAGACGGCACCGAATGGCTGATGGTGGAAAATTCGAGGTGGCAGAAACAAGGGTCAAGAAAGTCCGAGCTTTCCGCGTAGAGCTTCCGTGACGATTTTAGGATTGGCTTTGCCTTTGGCTGCTTTCATAACTTGGCCGGTAAGCCAGTTGAGGAGCTTATCGTTGCCTCCGACGATTTCAGCAACTTTCTCCGGGTTGGCAGCGACGACTTCTTCGACAATAGCGTCGAGAAAGGATGTGTCGGCTTTTTCAAAACCGAGTTTTTTCGCTGCTTCGGCAGGCGAGAGTTCCGGTTGATCCCAGAGGAGCGTAAAGACCTCCTTGGCCTGGTTGTTGGAGACCGTACCGTCTTCGATGATCGTAATCAATCCGGTGATAGCCTGGGGTTGTACCGGACATTCGTCCGGGGTCATGCCTTTTTCGTTGAGGATGCCGAGGATGGTGTTGATGACCCAGTTGGCGACTTTTTTACCGAGCTTGGGATCGGATGCGGCTTCTTCGAAGTAGCGGGCGAGTTTCACATCGGAGACGAGTACGTTGGCGTCGTAGTCGCTCAGACCGAATTCATGGACGAAGCGGTGCTGTTTTTCAAGGGGCAGTTCGGGGACGATTTTTCGCATAGCCTCCACCGTAGATGCCGTATGGATGGGAACGAGATCGGGACAGGTGAAGTAACGGTAATCATGTGCGTTTTCCTTGGTACGCATGAGGATGCTTTCCCCGCGTTCGTCATCCCAGCGCCGAGTGGATTGTACCTGGGTGATGCCTCGATCGAGGTCTTTGCACTGACGGCGGATTTCATACTCCAAGGCACGGCGGACGGCTCCGGTGGAATTGATGTTCTTCATTTCAATGCGTTCCCCAAGTTCTTCCTGGCCCTTGGGACGGATGGAGACATTGACGTCGCAGCGCATCTGGCCTTTTTCCATGTCGGCATCGGAGACGCCGCCATAAATAACGATTTGCTGAAGTGATTTGAGGCAGGCGTACGCTTCCTCCGGCGTATGCATGTCCGGGGCAGTGACGATCTCCATCAAAGGCGTCCCGGCGCGGTTGTAGTCGATCAGCGAATAGCCTGAAAAGTGGGTGAGCTTGCCGGCGTCTTCTTCCAGATGGATGTGATCGAGTTTGGCAGTGCGAAGTTCGGGCAAGCCTTTTTTAACGATATCGCTGGGGTAGCACCAGGGATAGAGAGGGATGCCGCCTCCGATGCAAAGGGGAAGGTCCAGCTGGGTGGTCTGGTAGTTCTTCGGCATGTCCGGGTAGAAGTAACTTTTGCGATCCCACTTGGAAATTTCCGGAGAATGGCAGCCGAGCATCAGGCCGGTCAATACCGTGCGTTCGATGGCGTATTTATTGAGGACGGGCAGGGCTCCCGGGAGTCCCATGCAGACGGGGCAGATGTTGGTGTTGGGTTCGTCGCCCGCTCCTGCCTTGCAGGAACAGAACATCTTGCTCTGTGTTTTGATCTGGCAATGGATTTCAAGACCTATGGTAACAATGTAATCGGAGAGTGGCATGGGGAAAATGGTCTGCTTGAGGATACCTGAAAACGATGACGTTAACCTAGGCCGCAGCCAGCGGAGTGTCGAGCAAAAAGCCCGTTACTTGCGGATTGACGAAGCTGTGTCAGTGCGAATGGACGGTGACGGAGACATGTTCCGTCTGGGGAAGGATGTATTTACGGATGGTGACGGAGGCACAGGAGACATGAGGCGTATCCATGCAGACGGCAACCAAGTCTTCCGCAAGCGTTTCGATGAGCTTCCGGGGAGTGCGGGCGGCTTCTTCCGTAAGGTTTCGGGCGAGAGTGTCGTAATTAACTGTGGCGGCAAGATCTTCTTGCAGCCCGGAAAGGGGATGAGAGAGTTTCAGAGTAATATCTGCGCGTACTTCCTGGGGGACGGCCCGTTCTTCGTCCGGCACGCCGATGCGGCAGAGCAGGACGAGTCCCTTAATCTTCATGGAATCCTGGTGGTCGCAGGCAGTGGCGGAGGGGAATTTACGCAACAGATTCTGAAGGATTCCGAGATGGGGCACCATCATGTCCGGCTGGGATTTCTCCAGCTGTGAGGCATCGTTGTAGCCGGTGAGGACGGCAATGGAGGTAATGCCGCCGTGGTGGGCGGTTTCCATGTCGTGCTGCATGTCTCCGATAAAGGCCGTTTCCGAGGGGATGAGGCCGTGTTGGTCGAGTAACTTGTGAATGTGGCTCGTTTTGTGGCGGATGCCGGCATGGATGGCCTCGAAGTAGTCGAACATGCCTAGGGAACGGCATTGAATGTCGAATTCCTTAGCATCGACGCTGGTTAGAGCGAAACAGCGGATGCCTCGGGACCGGCAAAATTCCATAAATTCACGAGCATGGGGGAGGACACAGACGGGTTCCCGCGAGATTCTGAAGGCATGGCGGAAGTGGTCTTCCAGCTCATTGAGATCCGCCTCCGGGAGGACGCGGGCGTAGTAATCCGGATAGGGAAGCTGGAATTCCGAGCGGAATTCATTGCGGTCCATATTGGCCTTGCCGTACTGGGAGAAAACGTAATTGGAGGCTTCCAACGTCAGGTCCAGGTCGTCGACGAGGGTACCTGACCAATCGAAAATGAGATTTTTGAACATGATGGAATCGAGGGTTAGTCCAGCGCGTACCGCATAGCGGAAAGGCAAAAAAAGGTGGCTGTCTCGACCCGCAGGACGATAGGACCGAGAGTCACGGGACGGAAGCCCGCGTCAAGGGCCAGAGTCGTTTCCCCGGCCGTGAAATCTCCTTCCGGACCAACGAGGACGGCCGCACTACGGCAGCCTTTGGAACGAGCTTCTTCCAGGACGTTACGAATGGGGAGAGCTCCCGGAGCCAGAGAGGCGATGATAGGGACTTCCGGCAATTTCGTTTCATTCAACCATTCGCGGAACGAGCGGGGAGGTTCGACGGAGGGAAGAGTGTTTTGTCCGCATTGCTTACAGGCTTCGAGAGCGGTCCTTTGCCATTTGGCCTGTTTAGTTTCAGCATCTTTGGGCGTAAGTCGGACGATGGTGCGTTCCGTAATCAGCGGGATGATTCTACCGACTCCGAGTTCCACGGATTTTTGGATGATCAAATCCATGTTGCTGCCTTTGGGAATGGACTGGCAGAGGGTAAGCGAAGCAATGCCCGGAGCGGCGGAACATTCTCCGTCGGGTTTCAAGAGAACGGATGAGGAGGAGGGAGGAGCCGCTATGATGGCGCGGGAGGCCCTCCCTTCTCCGTCGAAGACCGTACATGCGTCTCCCTCTTTCATCCTCAGTACTTTGGCTGCATGTTTCGCTTCGTCTCCGTCCAATTCCCAGATGGAAGTGTTCCAGCGGTTTTTGGGCAGGTAGAAGCGTGGCATGGCTCGGAATGAGTGAGGGCGGCGCAGTTGATTATTGAGGGGACATATAACGCTTGGCCTTTTCCTTGAAGGCCTGGCATTCTGGCTGGTTTTTTTCGGGAACGATGGATGAGCTGAAGGATTCCAGTTTGGATTGCTGGTCGCTGCTGAGATTACTGGGAATTTCAACTTCGATTTCTACCAGCAGGTCTCCCGTCGAGTCGCTACCGAGGGTTTTCATTCCCTTGCCTTTGAGCCGGAAGATCATGCCGGATTGCGTACCGGAAGGAATCTTGATGGTTTGAGAACCGGATAGGGAGGGAACTGTCAGTTTGCCGCCCAGGATGGCGGTGGTCAACGGGATGGGGACGGTGCAGTTCAAGTCTCCACCTTGTCTCGTGAAGATCGAATGGGGCAGGACGTCGATGAAAACGTAGAGGTCGCCCGTGGCGCCGCCATGGATGCCGGCATCTCCATTGCCCGAGGAGCGGAGTTTGTCACCGGAGTTAACCCCGGCAGGGATGCGGATAGAAATGTGGGAATCTTCCCGGACGCGGCCTTCACCGTGGCAGGAAGGACAGGGGTCTGCGATGATTTCCCCGGTACCGTGGCAGTTGGAGCATTCCGTCTGCTGGATAAAGAAGCCGGATTGGCGGGTGATGACACCACGCCCTTGGCAGGAGGGGCAGGTTTTGTAATCGGGCTTGCCGGATTTGCTGCCGGATCCATGACAGGTGGAACAGGGGACGAGGCGTTCGATTTCAAGTTCCTTGATACAACCGGCGGCTGCTTCGTCGAGGCTAATGTCAAGGTCGTACCTGAGGTCGGAACCTGGGCGTTTTCCGGAGGCTTTCCGGCGTTGCTGGCCCTGTCTGCCGCCAAAGGCTTCGGCGAATCCTCCCATGCCTCCGAACATCTGGGCAAAAATGTCCATCGGATCCTGGAATCCGCCTCCGCCGAATCCTCCCGGGCCGCCTGCACCGCCACCTTCGAAGGCAGCGTGACCATAGTGGTCGTAAGCGGCACGCTTGTCGGCATCGGAGAGAACATCATAGGCCTCTCCGAGTTCTTTAAATTTTTCTTCGGCTCCGGGGTCATTGGGGTTGCGGTCCGGGTGGTATTTAAGGGCGAGTTTCCGATATGCCTTTTTGATATCGGAATCGGAGGCATCCTTGGCAACGCCCAGGATTTCGTAGTAATCTTTTTTTGAAGCCATATCGCGAGGTGTGGATTAGGCGTTTTGTTCTCCGGCCTGTTGTTCGTTATGTGCGACGACGACATTGGCCGGGCGAAGGAGGCGGTCTTTGATGCGGTATCCCTTGCGGATGACTCGGAGAATTGTGCCTTCCGGCTGGTCGGACGTTTCGCGTTGGATGGCTTCGTGAAGGTTGTGGTCGAATGCCGTGCCGGGTTCGGCGTCGATGGGGGATACACCCTGGTCGGCAAGGAAAGAGTCGAGTTGTTTTTGTACCATGCTCATTCCGATGTAGATCATGGACGATGTGTCCGCACTGGCGGCTTGCATGCCCATTTCAAAGTTATCGATTACGGGAAGGAGTTCCTCCATGAGGCGTTGGTTGGCGTAGCGGATGCATTCTTCGCGTTCCTTGCCCATGCGTTTGCGGTAGTTGTCGTATTCCGCAGCGGTGCGCAGGGCTGTATCGCGCCACTTGAGCATCTCCTCTTCAATTCCGGGGATGCTTTCTTCTTCGGGCATCTGCGTTTCGGGAGTTTCCGTTCCCGTTTCGGCGGCGGGGAGTTCCTCGTCCAGATTGGGGTTCTGCGGGTCGTTATTCATACCCCGATTTTTAGTATTCTCGTCAATTGCAGTCAATGGCTCCCTGAGACATGGCACATATCTGACTCTTACTTTGGAAATTCCAGGTGTTCGAGTGTTTTTCCGGCAGTATCGGGGATTTCGACGATTTTAAGGCGGCCTGTTTCTCCCCGGAAGAATTCCAGACTGGATTTCGGAATGCCCAGGAGTTTGGACAGGTAGGAGATGATTTCCTTATTGGCTTTGCCTTCGACCGGCGGAGCGGCGATGCGGAGCTTAAGGACACGGCCGGCAAGGGGATTGTCTTCCCAGCCGAGGCATTCGTTTTTCCTGGCGTTGGGGGTGACTTTGAGGGCCAGTTTCATGAGGCGGAAACAGACTGGCGTTGGACGAGGTCGGCATAGCGGATGCTTTCTCCGCCGAAGATGTCAAGCGCGCTGCCGACGGTGGCGTCCATAGAACCCTGACTGAGGGTATTGATTCGGTCGAAATCTTTGAGGGAGGCGATGCCCCCCGCATAGGTCATGGGGCGACCTTTCCATTCGCCGAGGAAGGCGACAAGTTCTTCATCAATCCCCAGACAGAGACCTTCGACATCTGCGGCATGAATGAGGAATTCGGAGCAGTGTTCGGCGAGGGAGTCAAGAGTGTCGCGCGTGATGCGTAGCGATGTGATGGTTTGCCAGCGGTTCATGGCGACGGCCCAGCCGGAACCGAGCCGGCGACAGCTGAGATCCAGAACGAGTTTATCGGCGCCGACGGCCTGGACGAGCTCTCTGAGCTTTCGTTCCCGGAAGATGCCGTCAGTGGAGAAAAGGCATGAGGTAACGATGACGTGGCTGGCTCCTGCGTTGATCCATTCTCCCGCGTTGCCGATGTCGATGCCTCCTCCGATCTGGAGGCCTCCGGGCCAGGCAGTGAGGGCTTCGCGGGCTGCGGTGTCGTTGCCGGGGCCGAGTTTGATAACGTGTCCCCCGGTGAGGTTGTCTTTGCGGTAAAGTTCGGCAAACCATCCGGCGCTATGGTCGGAGACGAAGTTGGTTTTCAGGGATTGACCGGAATCGGAGAGTGTTCCTCCGACGATTTGTTTGACTTGGCCGCGGTGGAGGTCGATGCAGGGACGGAATCTTGTCACGTAAGGCATCCTACATGTTCGGGAGATTCCGTCAAGCGAGCTTGAAGGGAACGTGTTAACAGACGGCGTACAAGTGTTCGCGAAGGATGTATTCCAGAACATCAGGGGAGAGCCATCCCTCCGGCGGGAGCCGATGCCCGGCGAGATCCTGGCGGATTTTCGTAGAGGATGCCGGATGGTAACCGTCGATAAAGGCAGCCTGCACGCGTGAGCGGGGTTGGGGGATTGTTCCGCGGTGGTGAACGATCGGGGTGACCAGAGAAACAAAGTGTTGCCAGTTGTTCCATTTTTCAAGGTCTGTCCATTGATCCGTCCCCATGAGCCAGAAAAGACGGGCACCCGGATTTTGGAGAGAGAAGTGTTCGGCGAGCCGCCAGGACCAGGACGGAGGGG
Organism: Akkermansia sp. N21169; assembly: GCF_029854675.1. Taxonomy (NCBI): domain Bacteria; kingdom Pseudomonadati; phylum Verrucomicrobiota; class Verrucomicrobiia; order Verrucomicrobiales; family Akkermansiaceae; genus Akkermansia; species Akkermansia sp. N21169. The sequence continues at coordinate 58,072 of NZ_JARWNC010000031.1, forward strand.
GCAGGGAAAGATCCGTTGCGTCGACTTCGGCCCAGGGGAGATATGCCGTTGCCAGACGGAGCATATCCATGCGCTGGTCTCCGGTGGCATCCGGGGTGTCTGTTTTCAGAGGAGAGAGGGAGCAGGGCAGAAAAATGACTTTGTCCAGGGAACAAGCTTCAACGGCTTTGGCAGCAATGGCTAAATGCCCCGCATGAACGGGATCGAAGGATCCTCCGAAAAGACAGATATTCATCTCCGGTAGAATTTACATACCTTCCGTACCTTTATAGGGAAGGAAGGTGCCGATGGGAACGCGAGCCATCCGTCGTTCGACTGGCAGACGACGAAACCGCTTAATGAAGGCTGAAAGATCCCCGTAGTTCTGAGCCGTTTTCGGGATGCCCTGCTGTCCGCAATTGACACTGATATTGAAATGGAGTTCGGCGTGGAGGTGGGCTGCGTACATACCTCGGTTATTTCCGATTGTGCCTACTTGAGTGCTACGGAGGACGAGTTGCCCGAGAATGACGTTGATATCTTGAAGGTGGGCGTAAAGAGTCTGACAGCAAAGAACCTTGCCTGATTTCGGATCGCGGAAGGCATGGCGGACAATGACGACCTTACCCCAGGCTCCTCTGGCATCTGCAGCATAGGTGACGACTCCATGACCGACGGAATAGACGGGATCTCCCAAGTCACTGTCCCCTTTACCTATTCCGTTCCAATCTTCTCCGAGATGGCGGGGACTTTTCAAACGCAGTCCGCGGGAACGGTAATATCCATCGGCATTGGGTTTTCCGACAGGGAAGTCAAAGCCATCGCAAAGAGGGACATAAGCCCATTCGTTGGTTCTTTTTGCCATGAAGACGGCTTCCGCTTCCGGTGTGAAAAAGGCACCGAAAACCAGAATAAGGATATAGAGTAGAAACCGAGACATGCAGGACTATGGAAAATTATTCTAAAGAGACCCTGGTAATCATCAAGTCCAATCGGCGCGAACAGACACAATTTCACTCTTCTCCGTAGTAAACCTGCATGAGGTACAAGCCGTCCGGCGGAGCGCAAAGCGGGCTTTTGTCTCCTGTGGCCGGAGTGTTGAGGAGACGTTTGAATTCTTGTCGCGTGATTTTTCCGACTGCAGCAGTGTAGAGTCCCCCGATCATAAGCCTCACCATTTTGTACAGGAATCCACTGCCTGTGAATGTCAGCGTTAGGCAATCTTCCTCTTTGGAAAAGGATGTTTTGTAAATGGTGCGGACGAAGTAGCTGTCCGGCAGGGGAGTCGGTTCGTTGCCCCGAAGGGCGGCGAAGGCGCGGAAGTCGTGTTCTCCTTGCAACAGGCCGAGGCAGTCTTCCATAACGGATTCGTCCATGGGACGCGGGCAATGCCAGATGAGGCCCGGCTCGAATGGATTCAGGAAGGGAGTTCTCCGTATCTTGTAGCAGTATGTTTTGCTTGTTGCGCTGAACCGGGCATGGAAGTCGTCTGGTACATACCGGGCGTCCAGAATTCTAATGGTATGCGGGAGGCGGGCATTGAGTGCCGCAGGCCATCGGTTTTCCGGGATGGAGGCTCGCTCCGTCTCAATGTGGAAGACCTGTCCCCAGGCGTGGACTCCTGCATCCGTTCTGCCGGAACCGTGGACGGTGATCGGACTGCCCAGAGCGATGGCTAGAGCCTGCTGCAGGGTTGCCTGGACGGTAGGCGCATTGGGCTGAATTTGCCAGCCGGCGTAGGGACGTCCATCGTAAGCAACGGTGAAGCGGATGCGGGGCATGTCGGAAGGCCGGGGAAGAGAGATTAGATGAGGCTTTCCCATTCCTTGGGCTTGAAGCCGACGAGGATACGGGAATTGCTGACGACCAGGGGGCGTTTGACAAGCATGCCGTTGGTGCTTAGGAGGTCGAGCTGTTCGTCTTCCGTCATGGAGGGGAGCTTGTCTTTCAGTCCCATACTTTTGTAAAGAAGCCCGCTCGTATTGAAGAATTTTTTCAGGGGAAGGCCGCTTTGGAAGAACCAGGCTGCAAGTTCGTCACGTTTCGGGCGGTTTTCGACGATATGGCGATCTTCGTAAGCGATGCAGTGGTCATCCAGCCACTGTTTTGCTTTCTGGCAGGTTGAGCACTTGGGGTATTCGATGAAAAGGAGCTGTTTCACGTCCATCATGCTATCAGCGGGCGAATACGGGGAAAAGTGAAAAGAAGGTTCGTTGCCGCAATGATGAAGGTTCTCATTTAGTAACCCATCCAGGCGTTGAGGATTTCGACGGCAGCGGCCTGGTCGATGATTTGGCGCTGGTTTTTCGCCTTTTTTCCCGCCTGTCGCAGTTTTGTTTGTGCGGCAACGGTAGTCAAGCATTCATCGACATAGACAAGCGGGATGTCTGGGATGAGAGATTGAAGCTGATCTCCGAACGCTCTCACTTTGGAGGCGGCGGTTCCTTCTGTGCCGTCCATCCGGACGGGAAGTCCGAGTACGAGGGTTCGTGCCTGTTTGATACGTGCGAGTTCAGCAATGCGCTCCATCGGTTTGCTCCGGGTTTGCTGGACGGTTTCTACCGGATAGGCGAGAATGCCTTCCGGATCCGTGGCGGCAATGCCGATGCGGGCGTCTCCGTAATCAATTCCGAGGGCTGGGTGTTGCATGGAGGGGGATCAGAGAAGTTGCTGGGGAAGTTGTTCCACAATTTTTTTGATAGAATCCGCCTGGTGTTTGTTAGCGACGAGGATGGCATCTCCGGTATCGACAACGATAAGGTCTTTGACGCCTAGAAGAGCGACGGTTTTACCCTTGTCCGTGGTGAAGACGATGTTGCCCGAACTGTTTCTGGGAATGATGGGGGCGTTGGTTGCATTACCTGTTTTTTGGGGCAGATAGGAAGCGACGGATATCCAGGAACCGACGTCATCCCAATCGAATGCGGCTTCAAAGGTCAGCACGCGTTCCGCTTTTTCCATCAGGGCAAAATCAATGGAAATGGGGACGAGTCCGGGGAATTGGGCTTGGATCAGTCTCTCTTTGGAACTGGCCGTCGTTAACGAGGCGATGAACGTTGCAAGCTGAGGACAGTGCCGTGCCAGTTCCTGCCGGATGGTGGGAACCGACCAGACAAACATGCCGGCATTCCAAAGAAATCCCCCGCGGGCGAGGTAGTCGCGTGCCGTTTCTTCATCGGGTTTTTCACGGAACTGTTTGACGGTACGGCATGTTTTGGTCAGGAAGGGCGCGGTTGCCTGTTCTCCGGTTTCGATGTAACCGTACGAGGGGCAGGGCCATGTCGGCTTGATGCCGACGGTGATCAGGACGGGCTCGCGGGAGGCCATCATGAGGGCTTCTTTCATCAACCCGCGGAAGGAAACTTCGTCACGGATTAATTGGTCGGAGGGAATAACCATCATGCAGGCTTCCGGATCCCGGGAAGCAATGAGGCCGATGCCCAAGGCAATGGCCGGCGCCGTATCGCGGCGGCAAGGTTCGGCGATGATGTGATCCTGAGGGATGCCGGGGAGCTGGTTCCGGACTTCTTCGAGCTGGAGCTCGTTGGTGAGGATGAAGATTTTGTCCTGGTCTACGAGTCCCTGGAGGCGGTTGACCGCCTGTTGGAGCATGCTCGTGTCTTCGAGTAGATTCAGGAGTTGTTTGGGGCGGGAATTACGGGAGAGAGGCCAAAAGCGCGTGCCGCTGCCGCCAGCCAGAATCAGGGCGTAGTTATTCATGGAATATTGGTAGGATACAGTCGGGAATCAAACGCCGCCGAAACGGCGCTGCCTGCCGGCATAGTCCCGGAGGGCTTCAAAAAAATCTTCTTTAGTGAAATCCGGCCAGAGCGTGTCAGTAACGTGAATCTCGGAATAGCTGATTTGCCAGAGGAGAAAATTGGAAATGCGGTTTTCTCCGGATGTACGGATCAATAAGTCGGGATCCGGCATGCCGGACGTGTAGAGGTGGGAGCAGAAAAGTTCTTCGGTGATGTCGGATGGGTCCAGCTTGCCGTTCCGGGATTCTTCGGCGATTTTTCGAACAGCTCGGAGGATTTCCGCGCGGGAACCGTAGGAGAGGGCCAGAACGAGGTTGAGAGATGTATTGCCGGCTGTCTGGTCGATGGTATTCTGAAGCAATATGCTGGTTTTCTCTGGAAGGCGGGACAAATCTCCGATGGCGTGGAGGCGGATGTCCTTGGACATGAGTGTTTTGATTTCCTTTTTCAAGAATTCGTGCAGAAGGTGCATGAGTGCTTCTACTTCAACGCGCGGCCGGCACCAATTCTCTGAGGAAAAGGCGTACAAAGTCAACCAGGGGATCCCGGCTTCCAGGCAGGAATCAAGAATCCGATTGACGGCATCCGCTCCGGCTCTGTGACCTTTATGACGCATCATTCCTCTGCTTTTGGCCCATCGTCCGTTTCCATCCATAATACAGGCGACATGCCGGGGGAGGGGAGAAGGGATTGGAAGACGGTTGTCCATGAGGGTAAGGAACAGGGGGCTTAGGAAGAAGGGGGAGATCAGGCACCGACGGGATCGGATTCTACACGCAGGTTGCGGACGATGAAGTCCTGTCTATCCTGTGTGTTTTTGCCCATGTAGAACAACAATGTCTGTTTGATGGAGTGGGAGTCTTCCAGCCGGACTTTATCCAGCCGGATGTCTTCTCCGATAAAATATTTGAACTCTGACGGCGAAATTTCCCCCAGTCCCTTGAACCGGGTGATTTCCGGGTTGCGGCCCAGCTGTGCGATGGCTGTTTCCCGTTCTTCGTCTGTGTAGCAATAGCGGGTCGTTTGTTTGTTGCGGACGCGGAACAAGGGAGTCTGCAGGATATAGAGATGGCCTTCGCGTAGGAGTTCCGGGAAGAACTGGATGAAGAAGGTCATGAGCAGCAAACGGATGTGCATGCCGTCTACATCGGCGTCGGTAGCGATGACGACGCGGTTGTAGCGGAGGTCATCCAAGCCGTTCTCAATGTTGAGCGCGTGCTGGAGAAGGTTGAATTCCTCGTTTTCGTATACGACTTTCCGGGTCAGTCCGAAGGAGTTGAGAGGCTTGCCCCGCAGGGAGAAAACGGCCTGGATTTCCGCATCGCGGGCGGTGGTGATGGAGCCGGATGCGGAGTCGCCTTCCGTAATGAAGAGAGTTGTCTCTTCCGCCCTTTTGTGCTTGGTATCGTAGTGGACTCGGCAGTCTCGCAACTTTTTATTGTGGATTTTCGCTTTTTTGGCACGTTCCCGAGCAAGTTTCTGGATACCGGAGAGATCCTTGCGTTCTCGTTCGGCATCTTTGATCTTGTTTTCGATAGCCTTGGCCGTATCCGGGTTTTTATGGAGATAGTTATCGAGTTCGTGTGAGATGAAGTTGCCGACAAAGGTCCGGATGGTTTCGCCTCCCGGCGAGATGGTGTTGGACCCGAGTTTGGTTTTCGTCTGGGATTCGAAGACGGGTTCCGTAACTTTGATTGAGATAGCAGCAACGATGGACGAGCGGATATCGCTCGCTTCGTAGTTTTTGTGGAAGAAGTCCCGGAAGGTTTTGACGATGGCTTCGCGGAAGGCCGCCTGGTGGGTTCCTCCCTGTGTGGTGTGCTGACCGTTGACGAAAGAGTAGTATTCTTCCCCATATTGTCCTCCGTGGGTGAAGGCGACTTCGATGTCGGGGCCGGACAGGTGGATGATGGGGTAGAGCGGTTCGTCGCTCATGGCTTCTTCCAAAAGGTCGAGCAGGCCGTTTTTGGATGTGAACTTTTTGCCGTTGAGGATGAGGGATAAACCAGTATTGAGATAACTGTAGTAGCGGCACATTTTTTCCACATATTCCATGCGGATGTTGGTGCCGACGGGAAATGTGGTGGTGTCGACGCGGAAGGCGACGCGTGTACCGTCCGGTTCGTCTGTGGGGCCTTCCTTACTGGCTTCGGGGATTTCTTCTCCTAGAGAAAACTGGAAGGAACGCGTTTCTCCGTCCCGGTAGGCCTGGATTTCGAAGAATGAGGAGAGAGCGTTGACTGCTTTGATGCCGACACCATTGAGGCCGACTGATTTTTTGAAGGCTTCACTGTCGTATTTGGCTCCGGTGTTGATTTGGGAGGCGCAGTCGAAGAGTTTGCCCAGAGGGATACCGCGTCCGAAGTCCCGGACTTCGCAGGTGCCGTCCGGAGAGATGTCGATGGTGATTTTCTTGCCGAACCCCATGACGAATTCGTCGATGGAGTTGTCGAGAACTTCCTTGAGAAGAACGTAAATGCCATCGTCGGGGGAGGAACCATCGCCCAGTTTGCCGATGTACATGCCGGGGCGCAACCGGATATGTTCCTTCCAGTCGAGTGTGCGAATGCTGTCTTCGTTATAGGCCATGAATTACGTAATGGGATGGCTGAATATATCTGTAAGACTTGGCATTGAGAAGCAAAATCACTGTCCGCCGGGATGGAACGAAATAAAAAAAACAAGCCGTTTCCCTGCTCTTTCGACAAACGAAGGAATCAGTTGTCCAGATACCATCGGCAAAGTCTCCGGATGCCTTCCTCTATGTCAACAGTATGGCACCACCCGAGATGATGGAGTTTTGAAACATCCGTTAACTTGCGCATGGTGCCATCCGGTTTGGATGAATCGAAAATGATTTCACCTGTGTATCCGAGAGTTTGGGAGATGAGACCGGAGAGTTGCTGAATAGTGATTTCATGGCCGGAGCCAATGTTGATGTGGCAGTTGCGGATTTCTGTACGACCGGAAGCCAGATCGGGGAAATCGATATGCTCCATGATGTAGACGCAGGCGTCCGCCATGTCTTCGCTCCAGAGGAATTCGCGGAGGGGGGAACCCGTTCCCCACAATTGGAGTGTTCCGGGAGTGATACCATGGGCGGCAAGAGCCTGGAGGATGTCCGATTCGGAGGATTGTCCGGTAACGCCGTTGACGGGGCGTTTGTCCAGATCATGCTTGACTGCATCCCTGTCGCCTTTGTCCAGGCATCGTGCAAGATGGATTTTACGTATCATTGCCGGTAGAACGTGGCTTCGTTCCAGATCGAAATTATCATGAGGCCCGTAGAGGTTGGTCGGCATGACTGCCAGGTAGTTGGTACCGTACTGGATATTGAAGCTTTCGCACATTTTCAGCCCTGCGATTTTGGCGATGGCATAGGGTTCGTTGGTGTATTCCAGAGGTGACGTGAGCAAGGCATCTTCGCGGATAGGTTGTTCCGCATGCCGGGGATAGATACAGGTACTACCTAGGAAAAGGAGCTTTTTGACATTCGTTCGGAAGCTTTCTCCGATGACGTTTTGCTGGATCTGCAGGTTGTTGTAGATGAAATCCGCCCGGTAGGTGCTATTGGCCATGATCCCTCCGACATAGGCGGCAGCCAGGAATACGTATTCGGGACGCTCCCGGAGGAAAAACTCCCTGACGGCGGAGGCATCCATCAGATCCAATTCGGCGTGGCTTTTTCCAACCAGGTTGGAGAACCCTTTTTGCCGGAGGTTATTCCAGATGGCGGAGCCGACCAGGCCACGATGCCCGGCAACGTAGATTTTACTGTCTTTGTCCATGGTTTCGGAGGCTTAGACGCGTTGCTGGCGTGCGACAAAATCCATGTCGTGATTCATCATGATGCGAACCAATTCTTCAAACGAGGTCTTCCTGGGATTCCATCCCAAGAGCGTTTTTGCCTTGGTGGGGTCTCCCAGGAGTTGTTCCACTTCCGCCGGTCGGAAATACTTCGGATCGACTTCGATGAGGATTCTTCCTGTGGCCCGGTCGATACCCTGTTCGGGGATTCCTTCCCCGATCCACGCCAGGTCGATACCGGCTTCGCGGAAGGCGAGTGTACAGAATTCCCGGACGCTGTGCATTTCTCCCGTGGCGATGACGAAGTCCTCCGGGTCATCGTGCTGGAGCATTAGCCACATGCATTCGACGTAATCTTTGGCGTAACCCCAGTCGCGTTTGGCATCCAGGTTTCCCATGTAGAGTTTTTCCTGCAATCCCTGGGCAATACGGCTTGCCGCGAGTGTGATTTTACGGGTGACGAATGTTTCCCCTCGACGTTCGCTTTCGTGATTGAAGAGGATTCCGTTGACGGCGAACATATTGTACGATTCCCGGTAGTTTTTTGTGATCCAGAAGCCGTATTGCTTGGCGACGCCGTAGGGGGACCGGGGATAGAAGGGAGTCGTTTCCTTTTGCGGCACTTCCTGGACGAGGCCGAAGAGTTCCGAGGTGGATGCCTGGTAGATTCTTGTCTTGTCTGCCATGCCGAGCATGCGGATAGCTTCCAGCATGCGGAGCGTGCCGATGGCATCTGCTTCCGCGGTGTATTCCGGAACGTCAAAGCTGACTTTTACGTGGCTTTGAGCGGCCAGGTTGTAGATTTCGTCCGGCTGGATGGATTGGATGATGCGAATGAGGGAGCTGGAGTCGGTCATGTCGCCGTAATGAAGGTTGATGGCACGGTGGCGTTTCATGTCCCGAACCCATTCATTGAGATACATATGCTCAATGCGTCCCGTGTTGAAGGAGGACGAACGTCGCATGATCCCATGGATTTCGTAACCTTTTTCAAGAAGAAATTCCGCCAGGAACGATCCGTCCTGACCCGTGATGCCGGAGATGAGTGCTACTTTTTGCATGACTGATGGGGATGATGATTATTTTCTTGTTTGAAATTGTCAATAAGTTAAAAATATTTTTTTTTTGATAAAAACATAATAATAAGCATATTATGAAATAATCTTATTGTTTTTGAAAAATTGGACTTACGGGTATTTTTCTCGTAGTTTTTTCTGAGGAAGTATGAATAAGGCTTCATGTACGGTACATGTTTAGGAAAGGCGGAATACTCTGATTGTGAGCGTATGACATAGGTGTTTCCGTGTTGAGGAATAGATTGTCTTGGTGACGTTTTGTGGAGAATCTGCGTGCATTGCAGGCTTGACGGAAGCGTTGCGGGAGGTCAAACAAGAAGCATGTTCCGTTGCAAGGCCCCCTGTAAAATCAATCTATCCCTGCGAGTCCTGGGTAAGCGAGGGGACGGTTTCCATGCTGTTGACACGCTGATGGCACCGTTGCAACTGGCTGACGAACTTGCGTTCGAACATTCTTTGGGGGGAATGCGGCTCGTGTGCGATACGCCCGGTGTGCCGGTGGATGAATCCAACTTGGTGATGAAGGCTGCCCGCATGATGGAAAAGGAATTGGGGAGAACACTGAATTGGACGGTTTCTCTCATGAAAAACGTTCCCCACGGTGCGGGATTGGGAGGAGGCAGCAGTGATGCTGCTGCTGTGTTGATGGCGTTGAACCGTTTGGAAAACGCTGGAATGTCCGATGAACATCTCGTCGGGCTGGCGGGGGAATTGGGCTCCGATGTCGGATTTTTTGTTCTGAAATCAATATGCCGTTGTACAGGGCGTGGGGAAATTGTGGAAAAAGCATCGGCATCCGAGTGCGGTTTTTCCTCTCCCGTTCTTTTGTTGAAACCGTCCTTTGGAGTTTCCACTCCTGATGCATACAGGCGCTGGGCGTCTTCTTCATATTTGCCGGGGATACCGTATGGCCCTGTGGATTGGCAGGGGGTGGAGTTTGTTAATGATTTGGAACGTCCTGTTTTTGAGAAGTTTATATTCCTTGCCGAGGTGAAGCGTTGGCTGCTTGCTCGGGAGGGTGTGCGCGTGGCGATGATGTCCGGTTCAGGCTCGACAATGTTCGCCTTGGTGGATTCTGTAGAGCGGGGATGTGAGATCGCCGGGAAGGCTCTGGAAGAATTGGATCCTACGTTGTGGACATGGTGCGGAATGTGCGGTGCGGGCTGTGTTCTTGACTCCGAATGAGAAACAGGGTAGTTCCCATGGTTATGATCAAGGTTTTTTTCTGTATGTTGATGTTCGCCGGGCTCTCTCTGGCACAGGATGCCGCTTCCGCTCAGAAAGCGGCCCGCGAGTTGTCGGGCGCCGTGAAAACAGGTGACATGATGTGGATGGTGGAGAAAATGTATCCGGCGTTGAAAAACAAGCTGGCCCATAATCTCAACGGAGGAATGAAGGAATTGGAGGATACCTACCGCAAGATGGGCGAGACCATCAAGCAGCAGGGAATCAAGCTTGAGGCTTTCGATGTCATGTCTCCGGTCGGTGAATATTCCGTGAAGGGGAATACGGAGAAACTGGTTGTTCTTCCGACGCGCACGGTGGTTTCCGTCAAGAACCCCCAGACGGGACAAACGGTACGCGTGGAAAAAAAAGGATTCCTGTATGCCATTGCTAAAATCGGGACTGATGCCTGGTCGTTTATCGATGGTACGACGATTAATTTGAATGACTTGCGGAATCTGATCTACGATGTTCCGTTGAATATTGTTCAGCCGCCGGTTTCCCAGAAGATTCTTCCCTGATTTTTTCGTTTCCGGTGATCGGAATCCATGATGTTTTTTGCGGTGGGCCGACTGCCGGATTGGAGAAATACGTTCACGATGCCTTTTCTCCGAATGGGCTGTTCTCCGCAGCTCAGGATTTTGAGTACCGCCCGGAGCAGCAGCGGATGGCGGAGGCTGTCGCCCGGGCTCTGGTTACGGATTCTCCGTTGCTTGTAGAGGCCGGTACCGGCGTAGGCAAATCGCTGGGGTATTTGCTGCCTGCCCTTCGGTTTGCTTTGGACTATGACCGGAAGGCCATTATTTCAACCCATACGATTAATTTGCAGGAACAGCTGTTCGGCAAAGACATTCCTATTTTGAGGGATGCCTTGGGAGAGGATTTTTCCGCCGCTTTGCTGAAAGGGAGGCAGAATTACCTGTGCCATACTCGCCTGAGACGCGCCCTGCAGCAGACGGACGACTTGTTTTCATCTACGGAAACGGAAGAAGTCCGCCGTATCTACGAATTGTTCCGTGAGGGAAATTACACAAGCCTGAGCGATTTTAAATTCAAGCCTTCCCCGAAAGTTTGGTCGATGGTGTGCAGCGAACCCCATCTTTGTACGATGCGTAATTGCGGTCCGAATTGTCCGTATCAGGCTGCCCGCCGCATGGTTCAGGAAGCAAAGGTAGTTGTGTTGAACCATACGTTGTTTTTCGGCCTTCTGGGACAAGGCGATGAAGAGGAAGACGGACCGGGAGGATTCATCTATCCGGGAGATTTCGTCATCCTGGATGAAGCCCATACGATTGAAAATATTGCTGCCAGACAACTTGGCGTCCAGGTGTCGCAGGCTCAATTGAAGTACGAGTTGATGCGTCTTTTCAACCCTAAGACCAGAAAGGGGCTGCTCCGTCCGACTGGCAATGTGGGGCTGTTCACCTGTATTCAGGAGACGCTGGATGCCTGCGATCTCTTTTTTGAAAATGTCCGGCAGGATCTGGGTTTGGAAAACAAGTCCCGTCCCTTGCGGTTAATGACGCCGGATTGGTCCCAGGATCTCCTTAGTCTGCCTCTGGCTGAACTTGTAGTCGCCCTCAAAGAAGCGTCGGAAGAGATGGAAAGCGACATTTCAAAGGCTGAACTTCAGGATTACGCCATCAAGATGGAAGAGTACCGCGTTGCGTTGAAGAGCCTACTGGAACTAGGGGACGAAGATTCCGTCTATTGGGCTGAAAAGACCGGGATGGAAGGTAAGAATACGATTGTCAGTTCCGCTCCCGTTGAAGTGGCTGCCATCCTGAAGGAGAAATTGTTTTCCGTGGGAAGAGGCGTCGTGCTGACGTCTGCGACTCTCGGTACGGGCGATGCCGGGATGAAATATTTTGCCGGGCGTGTCGGCGCCGAAAATGTGGAAAGCGTGCAGATCGGCAGTCCTTTTGAGTACCGAGAACAAATGCGCCTGGTTATTGCCCGTTCGATGCCGGAGCCCGACCGTCCGGAATATGCCGAACAACTTCCCGGTTGGATTACCCGCTATCTGGATGAGTCGCAGGGGCGTGCATTTGTCCTGTTTACGAGTTACAGGCTGATGCGCGAGATTGCGGACAAGGTCGCGGCGTTTTGCGAATCCCGCGGCTGGCGCCTTCTGGTGCAGGGGCAGGGAATGAGCCGCGATGCCTTATTGCAGGAGTTCCGTCGCGATGTTCATAGTATCCTGTTTGGTACGGATAGTTTTTGGACAGGGGTTGATGTGCCTGGCGAAGCTCTTTCCAACGTGATCGTGACGCGTCTGCCGTTTGAAGTACCGGATCACCCTTTGGTGGAGTCCCGGTTCGAGCGTATTACTGCCCGCGGAGGCAATCCCTTCATGGAATATTCTGTTCCGGAGGCCATTCTCAAACTCCGGCAAGGTGTTGGAAGGCTGATTCGTACCAAAAAAGACAAAGGGATGGTCGTGATTCTTGATTCCCGGGTTTCGACGCGCCGGTACGGTCTCCGTTTCCTCAAGGCCTTGCCCGACGCTACCGTTGAATTTGTGTAAAGGTTTATCATCCGATGTTGCCGGGTGGCATTTTTTTTTTGTTCCATCTGTGAAGAAGCCGCTTATTCGTCCTGGTGGTTTTGACCGTGTTACACGTGTTGAATGTTCGGACGATTGGGGCATGTTGTGATTGGGTATGGTCGTGAACGGGCTATACCGGAATCAAGAATGATGAAAGAAGAAATTTATTCTACGCCAGCATGTCCGACCATATCGGGAAGTCTGAATTCAGAGAGGAAAGATGATCATGCCCCGGAGTCTTGTTTGTCGGAAAAGCTTTTAACTGTCAAATTGTACTGCGGTCTGGGCAACCAGCTTTTCCAACTTGCTTCCGGATTGGGGACAGCCTTGAAATTAAAGCGTCTGTTTGTTGTCCAGCCCGGCAATATATTTCACTCGCACCAGCACAGTACGGATGAGGCTGTCCGGCGTATCGTCCGGAGCCGTTTTATTCTTTGGAACAGGAAAGAAACGAGTACGTGCCGTATCGTACAGTTACACTCTAAACAATATATCGACATCCCGGACTGTGCTGAAAAACTGATTCTGATGGATGGGTATTGGCAAAATGTAGGATACTTTTCGAGTGACCTTGACTTCGTGGCCGAGCAATTTGCTTCTCTTGCGGCGGATACTCAGGAAACAGAAAGGATCGGACTCCATCTTCGGCTGGGTGATTATTGCAAATTAAGGAACCGTTTTCACCTGGTGACGCCGGATTACATTCGGCGTGCCGTGAGTTTTCAGTTGAAACGGGGAGCTTCACGCAGGGTGGATGTGTTTACCGACAGGGATTCCGTGGAGATGGCTTGCTGTCTTGTCGATCGCGCCTTACATGGGATGGGGATGGATATTCAAGTTGTTCGGGATGGCAGCGATCTGGATGATTTTGTTCGTTTGACTGCCTACGACCATTTGGTTGGGGCGCCCAGTACTTTCAGTTGGTGGGCATCGTTCCTGCACCGCTATGTATCGGACCGTCATACGGTGTGTTTTCCGAAACAGCTTTACAATCCTTCCTGCCATTTATCCGGCAATGAAGAAGGCTTTTACCGTGCCGCGACAAAGGGAGAATTACTGATTATTGACGATCAATAGGCGATCCTTTGTTTTTTCTCCCCTATTGGTACTCATGGATAAGATCGTGTCAGGAACTTTAAAATGTATTCAATTCGAAAAGATATGGTAGAGTGGGTGTTAAGGAGAGAAGGAATGAAGAAGACCGTGTTGTTTGCATCGATCGTTCTGCTGGGCGCGATATCGGGTATGGTGTGCTGGTTATGCCGGCCTCAATACGGCGATGGCTACTCGGAGAGGCAGAGGGAACTTTGGAACGAGAGGAGAGCTTTGTTCCCGGTATTCTGGCAATACGATGGCAGAGATACTCAATACGACGGTAAAAGTTCGGAGGTGTATGTATTCCTTGACATTCTGAGGAGTGGCGGCTTCCTCCCTGTCGAGAAAGAAGAATTTGAACAAACCATAAGGCGCGATAAAGTGCTGAGAAAGAAACAACTCGATCTGAGGGATTCTGAAAAAACGCCTTTTATGTTCGATTTGACAAGGGAACCGGACTTATCTTCTCTTCCTGCGGATAGGATATCGTCCCTGGAATGTTTGGAGCGGGCCAGGGGAGGAGATGCGGATTCCTGTCTTGCCATGGTTACCAATGTCTCGTCTTCCAAGTTGATTTTTGCTGATATATTGACTTGGAGGCAAACGCGCGATAGGGAGTATTGGCTATCCAGAGCGGAGTCATTGGGGAGGCCGGGAGCCTGTTTTTTGAAACAGTTGATTGCAGGCTCCAGGATGCCGCCAGAATGGGATTGCTACGTTTGCTTTGCCTTCACCAGGAATTCCCGGGACGGGATCCGAAGCTCGTTCCATCTCTATTGCGGGATTTGGAGCAATTGAAGGAGGCTTCCTGCCCATCCGATGTGGACTTTCTGTTTGGCCGTGTCTATGAGAATGGTATTGGTGTTCTCGTGGACAAGGAAAAGGCTCTTGAATATTACGATAAGGGGCAGGGGAACTCTACCGGTTGCGAAGAAGGCTGGAAACGGTTGCAAAAATCTGTTCATTCGGGAAAATCGTGATAGGGTGAATATTAATGTATTCCACAAAGAAGAAATTCATTCTTATCCTCTGCGGAGTGTTACTTGTCGCCGTGGCGGCGGGATGGCTGTTTTATGCCGATAGCCTGAGGTATGGGGATAGCTATTCCGAGCAACAACGGAGGTTGTGGAACGAGAGGAGACAGCTTTCTCCGGCTCTTTGGTCAATGTGGACGCTTGAGCTGAACTCAACCCGTTATCTGAACATGATTGCCCCAAAGGATGATGCCTCATGGACGGGTATTCGAGATCAAAAGAAGGCAAAGGATGAGGGATTGAAGAAGGAGCAGGTGGCGCTTCGGGATCGCGAGAAGCCCGTCTTTCAATGTACTCCCAGCTAGGAGTTGGATCTGGCTTCTCTACGGGCTTTTGAACTTTCCAGGAGGGAATGTTGGCAACGGGCGCAGGGGGGCGATGCTGATGCCTGCATGGTGATGGCATGGAGGTCTATCACGAATAATTCAGAAAATCTGCTTAGTTGGCGAAGTATGCGAGACTTGGATGCCTGGCTTTCCCGAGCGGAAGCATTGAAACGTCCCGGGGCGTTGTTCTTGAAGAACTTTTGCCGAATGATTCAAGTTGAATCCAGCAAACTGATTGAAAAGGATTCTCTTACCGGATATGGTTACTCGAATGTGGCTTGCCCGGATTATACGGGCTTGCCGGGTTATGGGGAATTTGAGGAGAGTATGCGTCAGGGGGATATCCTGCCTTACTTTTTGGTGCGGGACATTGTGTTTTGCCATAGACTGCCCGACCGGGATATCGACCTCCTGCGTGAGGGATTGAGACGGAAAGTGAAAACGGGTGATGTACAGGCGATGGAGGATTTGGCGGCTTTAGCCTTGGATCAGATCAATATTCATTGGGAGGAGGATATTTCATGGGAACTTGATCATTCTACCTGGAGTAGGTTTTTGGAGAGGAATATTCCGGGGAAGTGGCAGGAAGACGGGCGGAATATACTCGTTCGCATGGGGGTGTTGGATGTTGCGGACACATCAACGGTGCAAAATTACCGTGAGGGTGTCGAAAATGCACGGAGGGCTGCCCGATTGGGGAGTTTGGCAGGGATGTCCTATTGGCTGAGTTATGGACTTTGGAACCGGAATTTCTATTCCCGTGAGGATTGGGAGGATGTGTTCCGTTATTACCGTACGTTGATAGAGAAGGGCTATATGCCTTATCTCACAATATCCAGAGTCATGCAAGGTCCCAAGCTGGATCGTGAGATACTGGAGTGTTGTTATGGTTCCGATGCCGTGGGGAAAAGCTTGTTGGGGAAGCAGGATGCATTTATTCGAGGGGAAGAGATCTGGTTTCAAGATTTTTTAGAAGACGTTAAGAAAAACGGTGATGCAAAAAAGAAGCTGGCGGAATGGTGCTCCTGGCGGGGAAGTGACGTCGTATTGAGGCAGATTTTGCTTCAATTGATTCAGAACAACGCCTCATTTATTCCCGCAGATGTATCTGCTGTTTGTGCGGATAAGGTACAGGCTTTGGCTGATGAGGGAGACCCCTTCGGATTGTATGTTCTGGGTTGCATTTTGGAGGAGGGTATATGGAGAACCCGCGATTTGGGGAAAGCCTGGGATTGCTATGTGGAAGCGACGCGCAGGAGTTCAAACAAAGATTTAACGAATCTTTTTTACCGTGATTTTTGTGTAAATGGACATCTTTCAATGGCCAGATTGCCGGAGGCCGCGAAAATGGCGTTGATTTCTATGGCGATCAGACATCCCGAGTTTCCGGGCAGGAATCCTTCGTTTGTGTTTGATGTAACGGAAGATTTGTCAACATTGGTGAAATGGGATAAGCTTGGCGTCTTGTTGTACCTGATTGGGCGGGTGTATGAAGATGGCATTGGTATCCAGCCGGATAAAAAGAAGGCGATGGATTGTTACTCCCAAGGTAGAACATACGCTCCATGTAGTGAACGCTGGGAAAAGTTACAGGCGGAGTTTGCTCCTCCAGACCAGAAGGAAGAATAATGAACAGGAAAATGATCATCACAGTGTTTGCCCTCCTGCTGGCGGTGCTTGCAGGCGTGGGGCTGTGGTGGACTTCTTCGCCGGAGTACGGGGACAGTTATTCCGAGCAGCAGCGGAAGCTCTGGAATGAGCGCCGGGCGTTGTATCCGATGGCGTGGACATTTTGTAGACTGACTCCTGTGAATGATGATTATTTGGCAGCAATTTCCTCCTTGGATAAAGCCCGACTGGATGAGGTACTGGAGAAGAAAGGGGAGCAGGAACTTATCTTGAAACAACAGCAGAGATCTCTTTGCGAGAAGGAGAAGCCTCCTTGTGATCTGCTTGTTGGCATACCGGATGATATTTCTTCTTTGCGTGTGGATTGCATGACAGTACGCGAATGTCTTCAACGGGCTCAAGGCGGGGATGCCGATGCCTGCCTGGTGATGGCGTGGCATCAGATATGTTTTAACTACT
Organism: Akkermansia sp. N21169; assembly: GCF_029854675.1. Taxonomy (NCBI): domain Bacteria; kingdom Pseudomonadati; phylum Verrucomicrobiota; class Verrucomicrobiia; order Verrucomicrobiales; family Akkermansiaceae; genus Akkermansia; species Akkermansia sp. N21169. The sequence goes on from NZ_JARWNC010000031.1 coordinate 75,010, forward strand.
GGAGGGACTATGGTTATGTGAGTAAGTATGGTTGGAGTTGGCGTCAGGCGCGGGATATGGATTTCTGGTTGGCGAAGGCGGAGTCATTGGGACGGCCTGGGACTCAATTCCTGCGACATTTCAGTGCCATGATGGCGAAGGAGATCAGGAAAAATTTAGACATAGCCCCTGGAAATGGATTTCTGGTATGGTCAAATCGGTGCCCTGACTATAAATACCTCCCTGGGTATAATGAATTCAGCCAATGTCTTCAAAATGGGGATTTGATGGTGTACAGGTTGATGCGAGGGATGTTGGGCAGTTTTAAGATGCCCGATCTTGAGGAATCTCGGATCAGAGAGGTTTTGCGATCTCGTGCGAAGACTGGTGATGTGACGAGTATGGAAAATATTGCATCGTTGCTTTTTGATTGTTCTCTGTACGCGCAAAGGGAAAATGTTTGCGAAGATCTCAAGCAATCATGGGGAATGAGGGTAGTGGGGGCATTTCCGGAAACCATGCAGAATAATGTTCGTGTGCTTCTCATGGATATTGGCTTGATTGATGCCGATTCGACGAAAGCGATGAAGGAGTTCCGGGAAGCGACCGAGTATGCACGTATGGCTGCCAAACAGGGGAGTTTAATGGGGATGGACTATTGGCTCCAGTGTGGTCAGTGGTGCATGAATTTCTGGACGAGAGAGGACTGGGAAGATGTGTTTCGCTATGATCGCATTCTGAGGGAACGCGGGTATGCACCGTATTTGTATGGGCGTGATTATTATCCTTCGCCAAGGCGTTTCGATGGTGAAATGATGGCCTCTTACTATTCTGCATCAGTCTTGGATGATGCCTGTACGCGCGCCATAAAGTCATTGAAGGTACGGGGAGATGTTTCGGTTGATGTCTTGAATTTGACGCATGGAACGACTCCTGATTCCGCCATACGGGAATTGGATGATATATTGATGGTTCATGGGAGCGATGCCGTTCTCAACCAAATGCTACTCCATAGGCATTATTGGAAAGCCTCCCCCGAAGTTGCTGCTATTTATGCCGAGAAGGTGAAGGAATGGGCTGATGAAGGGGATCCACTGGCTTGGCTTGTGCTGGGAAAATTGTACGAGGAGGGGAGATGGGTTACTCGGGATTTGGGAAAGGCTTGGAGTTGTTATGGGAAGGTGAAAAAGAATCTGGGACCATTCGGGATTAAGCCAATAAGTTTTTGGGATCCGGAGGACAAGAATAAGTATATCAGTAGCTGGCTGGAAAGAATGGGCATTGTGATGCAAGCGTCGATGATTGTGCGTTATCCCGATTTTCCAGGGAGAGATGAGGAGGTGGCTACTGCGTTTGCTTTGAATATGAGTGACAAGCATTTGTCGAAAACCGATGGGTTGATATGTTACATTCTGGGACGTATCTACGAAGATGGCATTGGAGTGCCCCCCGACAGGAAAAAAGCGCTGGAATATTATGCACGTGGCAGCTCGTATGCCGACAGTTCCGATGGCTATGATCGCCTGCAAAAATCCCAGGCGAAGTCCGAATGAAAACCCCATTCATGATGAAAGAGTATCAATGAAGAAGAAATCCATATTGATTTCCCTGTTGCTTCTGCTGGCAATGCTTGCAGGCGTGGTGCTGTGGCCTGCGGTTCCCGAGTATGGGGACAGCTATTCCGAGCAGCAGCGGAAGCTCTGGAATGAGCGCCGAGCTCTTTATCCGGCTGCTTGGAATATAATGATAGGGGATGTAAGGCCGGAGTATGCAGATGCTATTTGTACGATTACTCCCATGCGGAAAGAGGTACTGGAACATGTGCTGAGGCGGAAGAGAGAGGAAGATAATGCGTTGGCGTTACAGCAGGAAGACCTTCGTGACCGGGAGAAAGTGCCCTACCCGGAGATGGAGGTAAAACTGCCGGATACAGAATCCTTGCGTCTTGATGAGATCAGTATCCGAGAATGTCTGCAGCGAGCTCGAGGAGGTGATGCGGAAGCGTGCATGGTGATGGCGTGGAGAATGGGAGGGGGAGGCATGGTTCCGGAATTAGTTTGGAGTTGGAACCGGACACGGACGATCCATTACTGGCTGGACAAAGCGGAGTCATTGGGGCGTCCGGAGGCAAAGTTCTTGAAGAATTGTTCTTCCATTTATCAAAAGGAAATCAGAAAGAACCTTACTCGGTCAATGTCCGGATGCAGTTACACGACTCCATCAGGTTTCGATTACACGGTGCTCCCCGGATATGGAGATTTCATGGAATGTATACGGAACGGAGATGCGTCGGCGTACAGGATGATGAGGGATATCGTGTTTTCTGCCTCAATTCTTCCAAAAGAGAGGGATATTTTATGGAATGTTTTGCGGGAACGAGCGAAATCAGGTGATCTCAGGGCAATGGAGGATCTAGCGGCAATCGCTTTTGAAGGAGGACAGATAGATGAGTATAGCAGGGAGATCAAAAGAGAGATGAAAGCATCGTTATGCTCCAGAATAATCAAGTTGTTGCCGGGATTTGCGAGGGAAAGCGTTTGGCACGCATGTGTTGGCATGGGGGTGCTGGATGCCGAGGATACGGTTGCCATGCGCAACTTCCGTGAAGCGGCTGAATACGCTAGGCTGGGAGCCCGGAGGGGAAGTTTGGCGTGTATGAGTTCTTGGCTGGGGTATGGATTGAATGGTTTGGACTATTTTTCTCGTGAGGATTGGGAAGATGTATTCCGGTACAGTCGTTTGCTGGTGGAACACGGGTATGCTCCGTATATCTGCCGGCTCAATGTTCTGATATGTTTGGACAACTATAATGGGAAAATCCTGAATTATTATTATATAGATCAAAAGAATTGGAATGAGAGATTTGCCAGAGGACAACAATTATTCCAGGAACGGGTGACAGGCTATGATCTTTCTCCTTTGTATGTTGCAAAAAATGCTGAGGATATTGAAAAACAGTGGGATGATGCCGTTGCCGTATATGGAGCAGATCAGGTGTTGAGCTACTTGATGATGAGAACGGAGGAAATCCGTCCGGAATTGGCCGGCGCCTACATTGAAAAGGTTCGGCAGCAGGCGGATAAGGGAGATCCCTGTGCTGCTTTTGTGCAGGGATATTTGCTTGAACAGGAACGATTGCTGCATGTTGATCATGGAGAGGCATGGAGGTGCTATGAACGAGCATTGGAACGTGTAGATCCCAAGGATATGACATGTGTGCCTAATGTGGCGAATAAAAGAAGAAGTGGAAATTTCCTTGTTATGCTCCCGGAAGCTATCAGGATGGCAATGCTTTCCTTGTTGCTGGAACATCCGGAATTTCCGGGCAGAGATTTGAGCCGGGTGCCGGACCTTCTTCATGAACTGGAGGATTTTACGAAAGATGATTCTTCAGGTTCTCTTTGTTATTTGATGGGGAGGGTGTATGAGGATGGTATCGGGGTACCTGTCGATCTTTCCCAAGCTTTGAAATATTATGAACGAGGGAAGGATGATAATTCCCATTGTGCCGAACGTTGGGAAAAATTGCAGGCTTCCATTTCTGCAAAATAATCGTAGGATGATGAGAATTGGCGATGAGAAAGAAAATTGTCCGGATTATCGTTGTCTCTTTGCTTGCCATGGCTGCGGTTATGATCTGGTGGGCGACAGCACCAGAGTATGGGGATAGTTATTCCGAGCAACAACGGAAGCTGTGGAATGAGAGGCGGGCGTTGTATCCTCTTTCGTGGGGAAAAGAGCGGGGTTATGATTTATCAGACTGGACCGTGAGTTACCTGACGGGGAAGAACAGAGACGATGCCGAAAGTTTCGCGAAGCAGAAGGCAATAAGGAATAAAGAATTGGCTGCGGAACAGATGCAACTTCGCGACGCAGAGAAGCTGGATTTTCAGCTGGATCGGAATGTACCGTTGGATTTTTCATCTCTTCCCGCGAGTCAGGTGTCTGTTCGGGAGTGTCTGAAACGAACTCGGGGAGGTGATGCGGATGCCTGCCTGATGATGGCTTTCCACCTGGGTTGGAATGGTCTGACAAATCAGGAATTATTGTCGTGGGGGCGAGCGAGAGATGTATCATTCTGGCTGGGGCGGGCGGAAGACTTCAAGCGTCCGGGGACTCGTTTCCTGAGAAATTTCATGACGATGATTCTCCCGGAAAACCGGAAGAGGGAGGTCATTGGGAAAGGTAAGAGTACTGAGTATCCTTGCCCGGATTATACGGGACTTCCCGGTTATGCTGAATGGCAGCAATGCCTTCGGAATGGTGATTTGCTTGCGTACTATCTGTTCAAATTGCTTGCGGCAGATCATGTACTTCCGAAACGAGAGAAAAGCTTGTTGATGGAGGCGTTGCGGAAAAAGGCAAAATCAGGCGATGTCTCGGCGATGGAGAAGATGTGCTCTCTGGTTTTTGATCAGTATTTCGATATGGACTGGAGTCAGTATATTGATGATGAAATGATTAAAACGAGACTTGGCAAGATGATTGGCATGCTTCCTGATTCCATGAGGGAAAGCACCTTTCTTTCTTTTGTGCGTATGGGGATCGTATCTGCGGAGGATACCGAAACGATGCGCGAGTTCCGGGAAACTGCTGTGTATGCGCATGAGGCGGCCCGGCGCGGAAGCCTCGCTGGCATGTACTATTGGTTTCAATATGGGCAGGCGAGCCTGAATACGTATACGCGAGATGATTGGGAAGAAGTTTTTCTTTACCATCGCATGATGTTGGAACGTGGCTATATTCCTTTCATTTGGAATTGGGATAGAGGTTATAAATATCCATTGGAGAGGGAGCTGTTGGAATCCTATTATCCTCCCAAGACCTTGTTGGATGTCCATAATTGGGCTTTGACACGGTCTGGATTGAAAGATGAACTACCATGGAGGACGGATGTTCTTTTGCCGAAGACAAAACATAAGGACGAAGTTCTTCGATTGCTGGATGAACAGATTGCTTTGATGGGGGCGGATGCTGTCTTGTATGAAATGTTGAAAAATCCCAACTGTTGGAACGTGACTCACGAAGTTGCAGAGGCTTATGTGGTGAAGGTGAAGGAACTTGCCGGAGAGGGGGGGCCTTTGGCAAAGCTCGTTTTGGGCTATCTCTATGAGAATGGGCTGGGCGTATCGCGCGATTTGGTATTGGCGTGGAACTGTTATTCGGAGGCCAGGGATGCCGTGGGGATATTCGGATTAGAGTTGGTTCTTTATTGGGATCCAACCAGTGACGACAAATATCAACTCTATTATATGCAACTGGCCCCCTCAGTGCTTTTGCTTTCCCTAGGGGTGCGTTTTGCGGATTTTCCGGGCAGGGATGAAGCAAAATTGTATACGCTGGCTCGGGATTTGGATCAGTATTCGAAATCCGATCATGCGGGCAAATTGAATTACCTTCTCGGGCGTGTGTACGAGGATGGGATTGGTACGCCTGTTGATAAGGGGAGAGCACGGGAGTATTATAAACGGGGCAGGAGCAGTTATACAGGTTGTGCGGAACGATTGGAGAAATTGGGGGAAGACGAACTTGATTCTTCCGAACAAAATTGATGAAGTGGAGTCGAGATGAAGAAGAAAAAGATCGTGTTGCTTGCCGTGTTGTTGGCGGCGGTGGCAGGCTGGTTCCTGTGGCCTTCTCCGTCGGAGTATGGTACGGGGTATTCCGAGGAGCAACGGAAGCTGTGGAATGAGCGGAGGGCACTTTTTCCCGGTGTGTGGGAGTTTGCTCGAGTCCGCGGAGATGTTGATATTACGTTTTTGAGTCGTTTTTTGGGGAAAGATGCAGGATGGACGCAAAAGACGATGGAGATGAAGAAACAGCAGGATTCTGGCCTGGAAAAACAACAGCTTGAGCTTGCCAATCAGGAGAGCAGGCCTTGCCCGACAATTCTGACGGAAGATGTATTGCAGGAGGATATTCCTGCATACCATGTGTCTCGGAAGGAATGCCTGCGGCGAGCCCGGGCGGGCGATGTGGATGCCTGTTTGGCGATGGTCTGTATTGTGTTACAACAAGGTAACATATTGACTTGGAGGGCAGCTCAAGATGTGGATTATTGGCTAGGCAAGGCGGAAGACCTGAAGCATCCGGGAGCACACTTTTTGAGGTATTTTGCACGGAAGATGCAGCCGGAAAGTAGAAGCACGATGAAACTTGTCGGAAATATTGCCGTATTGCGAGACAGCCCATGTCCGGATTATACCGGTTTCCCGGGGTACGAGGATTTTATGACCTGCCTTCGCAGTGGGGACCTGATGGCTTACAGATTGTTGGTGGCATTGGCTGGAAACCTGACACTTCCTGACCGGGAACGCCTTGTGTTGCTGGATGCGCTGAGGACAAAGGCTCAGGCTGGAGATACGAAGGCGATGGAAAAGATTGCGGAACTGGTATTTTCCTTCCCGAGGGACAATGAGGATCGACTCAAAAAGATGTTTGGTGAGCTTGAAAATTCATTTTGGAGCAAGGCTATGGTCAAGCTCCCTCAAGAAAGGAAGCTTCAGTTGTGGAATGCTCTCATTTGGCTAGGTGTATGGGATGCTGAGCAGACAGCGACGATGAAAGAATTCCGTGAAGGGGCGGAATATGCCCGGAAGGCGGCGCAGTCTGGCAGCATGATCGCGATGAATTGGTGGCTTTTATGGGGGATGTCAAGTCTGAGGTATTTTACCAGGGAAGATTGGGAAGATGCGCTTCGCTACCATCGGATTTTGATGGAACATGGCTATATACCTTTTGTTAGGAGAAAGTTATGGGAATCTTTTCCGAAGCCCATCGGGGACGAACTGGTTGCTTGCTTTTATCCACCTGCTGCACTGAGGAAGTCCTACGATGATGCCTTGGAAAAGCTGAAGTTGAAGGAGGAGGCTTCCTGGTTTTGTTTCGACAAATTGACGTCGGAAATCGATGTGGAACAGGCGCGTCGCGAGCTTGATGAACGGATCTCGACGATGGGGGCTGATTTTGTTTTGCTGAAGTTGATTAAGGATGAAAGATGCTGGAATGTTGCCCCGGAAATTGCCCGTATGTATGCCAGCCGAGTGAAGGAGCTGGCAGACGAGGGGGACCCGTTGGCTCTGCTCGTTCTGGGATACTTGAATGAATACGGGCGGGGTATGCCTCGCGACTTGAACAAGGCATGGAACTGTTATTCTGCCGCGAAGGATGCAGTGGGTTCTTATGGATGTATATCGGTTTCGTATCCCGACCCAACGGATGGGGGGAAGTATTCCAGTTCCTATCTCCAGTTTACGCCGACAATTTTCATGCTGTCGCTGGGGATACGGCATGCGGATGAACTGAAGAAGGATGGGAAGGAATTGTATGATCTCGTTCAAAGTCTGGATAAACCGACCTTGGGTTCCAGATTGTCTGACTTGAGTTACCTGCTCGGAAGAATATACGAGGATGGTATTGGTACACCCGTGGACAAGGAAAAAGCATTGAGTTGTTACAAACGTGGTGGAAACCACGCCGGGTGTAGCGAAGGTGCAGAACGCTTGTTGCGGCAGTTGGAGGATGACGAATCGTCAAAAGGAAAGTGAATGAACAAGAAAGTATGGATATCAATAGCTGCCGTGTTGTTGGCGGCGTTTGCCGGCTGGTTCCTGTGGTTATCTCCGCCGGAGTATGGGGACAGCTATTCCGAGCAGCAGAGGAAGCTGTGGAATGAACGGCGGGCGCGTTTGCCGTGGGATTGGATGGATGGGAACAGTATTGCGTTCGGTTTTGCATATTTGGGATTCATGACAGGACTGGATTGGAAAGAGGTTGATCAACTTCGATCGCAGAAGGAGGAACAGGATGAACAATTAGCCAGCGCCCAGAATGTTCTTCGCAATCAGGAGGAACTCATTTTCCAGGGGGATCTGCCTGCCCAACCGGATTTTGCGTCGCTTCCCGCTGATTTGGTTCCATTCAGGGAATGTCTGAGGCGAGCCCGGAATGGTGATGCTGACGCGTGCATGGCAATGGCATGGAGAGTTGGTGAGAATTCTGTTCTGGGCATCGGGGTGTGGAGTTGGCGTGAGGTTCGTGATGTGGACTATTGGTTGAACAAGGCAACGGATTTGGGGCGTCCGGGAGCCCTGTTTCTCAAACATTTTTTCCAGATGATGCAGCCGGAAAGCAGGAAGGCTCTCAGTCTTGATGAATACGCGACAAGTGCTAGTCGTAGTGCTACATGCCCGGATTATACGGGGCTTCCCGGCTACGAAGAATTTGAGGATTGCCTGCGCAAGGGGGATTTGATGGCATTCCGCCTGATGAGTTTTGTCTCTGGAACTCATGATCTCCCGCCGGGAGAAAGAGCTTTGCTGATGGAAACACTGAGGAATGGAGTGAAAGCCGGCGATGTAGCTGCGATGGAGAAGATGGCTCAGCTTATTTGTACAAGAGAGACCAGAAGGAGGCGAAGTGATGTTTGGAAGGAGATGCAGGCATCATTCTGGTATGAGATGATTCAGAAACTTCCAAGGTCCATGCACCTGCCTCTTGGCAAGAGGGTGGTACAAATGGGATTGATCAATCCGACCGATACGGTGGCAGACCGCGAATGGCGCGAAGGTTTGGATTGTGCCCGAGTGGCGGCAAGGCGAGGGAGTTTGATTGGTATGGATTGTTGGCTTGCGAATGGATTGGCGAGCGTGGATTATTATACGAAAGAAGATTGGGAGGAGGTTTTTCGATTTCATCGCACCTTGTGGGAGAGCGGGTATGTTCCTGCCTTTGATCGATGGGAGTCGGGAAAGTGGTCTCCTACCCTGGACAGGAATTTGCTGGAATGTTATTACGAGCCGGAGTCGTTGAATAAGGTGAGCTCTGATTTTGTAAAACTCTATATGAGCGGCGAGTATTGGTGGATAGATGGCGGCGAAAAGAAATTAACGCATGCTGAGGATGCTGAGGGAATTCGGCGCGAATTGGAAGAAAAGATAGCTGAGAGAGGATCGGATGCTGTTTTACGGCAAATGTTGCGTTTGTATGATTCATGGAAAGATTCTCCGGATGAGGTCGATGCCTATGTGGGCAAGGTGAAGGAATGGGCTGCCGAGGGGGATCCCCTTGGCAAGTTGGTGCTGGGTTTTTGCTATGAGCATGGAACAGGCGTCCCTTGTGATTTGGGGAAAGCCTGGGCTTGTTATCGGGAAGCCCGGGAGATTGCTGTGAATTATGGAGGAGGGTTTGTTAGCTTCAAGGATTCCGCGAATGAAGGAAAATCGAGTACAACATGTATGCCGAATGCCCCGGCAGTGTTCATACTGTTTCTGGGGATCCACCATAAGGAGTTTCCGGGGCGAGATGGACACGTATTGTATGAGCTTGCTCAGGAATTGGAACCATTCGTTGATAATTCCCCCTATACTGGTCATTTGCGCTACCTTTTGGGGAGAGTCTATGAGGAGGGCATCGGTACTTCTGTCGATCATGAAAAAGCCTTGAAGTATTATCAATGTCTCGTAAGTGGTCACCTCGGTTGCTCAGAAGGGGCGGAACGTTTGCAACGGGAGGCAAAAGGAAATTCCGGGGAAAAGTAAGCCATGAACAAGAAAGTATGGATATCAATAGCTGCCGTGTTGTTGGCAGCGGTGGCAGGCTGGTTCCTGTGGCCGACGGCTCCCGAGTATGGGGACAGCTATTCCGAGCAACAGCGGAAGCTGTGGAATGAGCGTCGGGCTATTTTACCTTGGATCTGGGCATTGGCAGATGGTATCCCGGATGTTGATGCTGAGTTTTTAAGTCGTGTGTTGGGCAAGGATAAAATGTGGGTGAAGGATGAATGGAAACGGCGAAAGGAATGTATAAAATCGATCGATAATGAAAGGATTAAGATTAAATGGGAAGAGAAGTTAGCCTATCCCGTACCTTCTGTTATTCATGAAGACTGGGCATCTTTGGCGGCAGAGCAAGTACCGATTCAGGAATGTTTACGTCGTGCAAATGGCGGCGATGCAGAGGCCTGTTTGGTGATGGCATGCCACTTGGGGTGGGGTAACAGAGAGTATTCTGAAGAGTTGGGCTGGAGAGGCGCTCGAGATGTCGGTTATTGGTTGGACAGGGCCGAGAAGTTGAATCATCAGGGGGCGCGTTTCTTAAAAGAATTCCTACGAATGACATTGCCGGAAAGCAGAAAAACAATTACTGAAATTTCGGGTTCTACGATATATTGTGTGCGAAAAGCTTGCCCGAATTATGAAGATCTGCCGGGTTATGAAGGGTTCCTGAATTGTATGCGGAATGGCGATTTGGTGGCGTATTCCCTGATAGTAAAAATGGCTTGGAATCTCACTCTTCCTGACAAGGAAAGGATGTTATTGCTGGAATCTCTTCGGCGACAGGTCAAGTCAGGAGATGTGAGAGCGATGGAAAAGCTGTCTGATTTGATTTTCTTTGTTTCACAGGATACCTATCGATGCAATTTCGATATGATCCGGGAAATGAAAGACTCGTTTTGGGGGCGAGCTGTCGGCTTCCTTCCGTTCAAGGCTCAGGGGAGTTTATGGAATGGTCTTGTCAGGATTGGGTTGCTTGATGTGGAAGATACCGAGACGATGAAAGAATTGAGAGAAGGCATGGACTGTGCCCGTAAGGCTGCCCGAAGAGGTAGCCTCGCAGGTATGAATTGTTGCCTGTGGAATGGTGTCATCTGCTCGGATTACTATACTCGAGAAGATTGGGATGAGGTGTTCCGCTACTATCACACGCTATTGGAACGCAACTATATTTCTTTTCAGCCTCTCAGGTATGACTTGTTTTGTCAGGATAGATCGGATCTGGATCTGGTCATAGGTTTTTACGATTATAAATTACTGGAAAATGCGATCAAAGAGATTCGTGGTCAACAGGAATATGATGGTGCAGACCTGTTTAAAAATATCAATAAACGAACGGATATCGGGGATGCAGATACCGTGCGTCGCCAATTGGATGAATGGATTGCTGTGAGTGGGGCAGATGCCATTTTGAGCAAGTTACTGGCAGATTCATCCTTCTGGAATGTTTCCCCTGAACTTGCCCGCATTTATGCCGATAAGGTGCAGGAATTGGCTGATGAAGGAGACCCTTTTGGAAAACTTGTCCTGGGATATTGTCATGAACACGGATTGGGGGTGCCACGCGATTTAGGCAAGGCCTGGAGGTATTATCTCGAATCGAGAGATACTGTCGGTTTTTTTGTTAAAAGGTTGCCCGATGGTTATATGGATCCTGACAATGGAGAGGAAATTTGCTCTGCGAGTATGCAGGATGCTCCTGGTCTTTTCCTCTTGTCTCTCGGAATCCGGCACACGGATTTCCCGGGCAGGGATGAAAAATTGATGTATGCGCTGGCTCAGGAATTGGAAGATTCGGTATCTTCTTCACTTCCTGGAAATGTGAGTTATCTTCTGGGTCGTGTGTATGAGGACGGTATCGGAACTCCGGTAGACAAGGAAAAGGCTTTGAAGTTTTACGAAAAAGGCAAGAATCATATCGGATGTACGGATGGCGTTGAACGCTTGTTGCAAGAAGAAACAAAAGGAATTTCCAAGGAGAATAACCCATGAAAAAGAAAGTGTGGATTTCAATAACTGCCGTCCTACTGGCAGTGGTGACGAGCGTGTTTCTGTGGCCAGCGGTTTCCGAGTATGGGGATAGCTATTCCGAGCAGCAACGGAAATTGTGGAACGAACGCCGTGCTCTTTTCCCGTTGACGTGGGAGATCGCACGTGGATGCAATGATGGCGGCAAGTATTTAAGCCGGATTACGGGTAAGGACGCGACATCGGTGAAGGAGGAATTTGCGCGAAGGGAAGAGCGAGAGAAGACTTTGGCTGAGATGCAGGCCAAGCTTCGGGACAAGGAGAATCTACCCTATGAAGTGACGTTGGATCCGGTAACTTCCCACGGGAAACTTCCTGCGGATCAGGTGTTGCTTGAGGAATGTTTGCACCGGGCAAACAGCGGAGATGCGGAGGCTTGCCTGGCGATGGCGTTGCATCTTGGATGGGAAAAGGGAGATTTTCCTGAAATGTTAAGCTGGAGGCAAGCTAGAGATGTGGATTACTGGCTGGGGAAAGCAGAGGAATTTAAGCATCCGGGGGCTCGCTTTTTAAGGGAATTTGTGCATTTGACTCTTCCGGAAAACAGGAATGTTGTTAAAATTACGGGTAGTAGTTCACTCTTTATTTCCCCAAAAAAGTGTCCTGATTATACGGGTCTTCCTGGTTATCATGAATTTCTGAATGGTCTTCGCGGAGGTGATTTGATGGCTTATAACCTGATGTGCCGGATCGCCTGCCACCTGATTCTTTCCAACGAGGAGAGATCCCTGTTGCAGGATGCCCTGAGGAAGCAGGTGAAAGCCGGGGATGTGAGGGCGATGGAAAAAATGGCAACCCTGACTTTTTCCCCTCCCAAAGATTCTTTCGATAGACAGAGGGCAATACTGGAAGGGATGGAGGAAACGTTTTGGGGCAGAGCTATCCTGATGCTTCCTGACGAAGCGAGTGACCAGGCGTGGAATGGTCTTGTCCGGATGGGGGGGCTGAAAGCCGAAGATGCGAAGGAGATGAACGAATTCTACGAGGGGGTGGATTGTGCCCGAAAGGCAGCCCGGAGGGGGAGCCTTGCCGGTATGGACTGCTGGCTTGCACATGGGTTGTCGAGCTTGAATTATTTTACCCGTGAGGACTGGGAAGAGGCGTTTCGTTACTATCGCACGTTGCTGGAGTGCAGGTATGTGCCTTTTATCGAGAGAATGGCTTTTCGTTCCAAGTTGGACTCCATGGAAACAAAGTTGATGGAGTGTTTTTATCGTCCCCGTTTTTTGAGGCAAGCCATGAGCAAAGCTTTGGAAAAGCTGGATTGGAGAAAGGAGGTGTATTGGTGTGACGTTGTGAAGTTGATTGATGGGAAGAATGCTGAAAAAGCCCGCCGGCAGTTGGATGAACTGGTTGCTCTGTGCGGAGCTGATCGTCTGTTGCTCAAATTGTTGGAAGAACCTGCCTGTTGGGATGTTTCTCCTGGCGTTACCAGCGTATATGTGGATAAGGTGAAGGAGTTGGCAGGCGAAGGTGATCCTCTCGGCAAACTTGTCCTGGGCTATCTCAACGAGCATGGTATGGGGGTGTCCCGTGATTTGAAAAAGGCTTGGGATTGTTATTCAGAAGCTAAGGAGGCCATGGGGGTGTTTGGAGGTAGCTCGGTTCTCTATTCCGACCCTTTCAATGGAGGGAAACGAAACAATGTCAATATGCAGATTGCTCCGTCGGTTTTCATGTTAACTCTTGCGTTCCGGCATGCAGACCTGCCGGGAAGGGATGAAAAAAAACTGTATGATTTAGCCCAAGAATTGGACAAATATACCCAGTCCTACACGGCGGGCGGTTTGAATTATTTTCTGGGAAAGGTATATGAGGACGGGATCGGGACGCCTGTGGATCGTGATAAAGCCTTGGAGTATTATAAACGTGGGGCAAAAAGCAGGTTTTTCTATCATGCCGGTTGTGGGGAAGGAGTGGAGCGTTTGTCGCAGAAGTAAGCTGATGATCTTCTTCAACGGAAAGATGCCGTTGGCACAGAAGCAAAAAACAGCTTGGCAATACTCTCTCAAGACCATGATGGCAAAGGAAAATGACGGTATGTTGTCCCGAAAATTGATGGGCGAATTTGGAGTTGACTGCGTGAGGGAAAGTGGTATTGATGAATCCACATCAGGTTTTCGGACCTGAGTTTCTGATTGATGCTCCCATCTTCTAGCGGATAGGAAGGCCGTCTCTCCAACGGCAAAGGCTCGGTTCAACTCCGGCTGGGAGTGCCATTTCTCTTGTGGTGATGGTTTTGCCGGAATAATGCTGGCATCCCGTTTGAGGACGGCTACAATGCGCGGCATGCAGGAGGCAAATACCGCGGATCCGCAGCGTATCGACTGGTTCTCGTTCTGGAAGCTCGTGTTGATCCAGGCGCAGAACTCCTTCAGTGAAAAAGGCGCCCAGTTTTTGCTGATTCCTCTGGGGGTATGGTTGTACCGTGAAGAGGGTAATCTGGAGTATCCCCTGGGGGCGATTATCGTCCTGCCGTTTATTTTGTTTTCCCCTCTGGCTGGCTGGTTGTCGGACAGGTTTTGCAAGACGTATATTATCCGGGCCATGGCCGTGACTCAGCTGGTGGTGTTGATGGGGATGTTTTTTAGCTTGAGAGGGCACAACCTTGATGCCGCGCTGGGGTGGTTTTGCGTGTTTGCCGTACAGGCGACGGTGTTCAGTCCGTCCAAAAAGGGGATTATCAAGGATATCGTAGGTACGAAACGAATCGGCTTTGCCAGCGGAATTGTGGAGATGGCTTCTGTGCTGGCTCTGCTGATCGGCCAGTTGGGGGTGTTTGTCTGGTTTTCATATCTGCTGGAGCCGGGGACGAATACGATCTGGCACCGAATGCTTGGGGATGGTTTTTTTGCCTGGTTTGACGGTGTTTTCAAACCGAACGGGATCAATGACGGGTGGTATGCGGCATCGTTTCCTTGTTTCATGTTTTTCCTGCTGGCCGTGGTGACGGCGATTGGGACGTTTACTCTGCCTGCCTATCGTCCGTATGAGGCGCGTCCGTTTGCGTGGAGTTTGCTGTACGAACATTTTAAGCAATTGGGGTATTTATGGCGGCATGAAGTCCTGCGGCGTTGCGAGGCCGGTATCGGATATTTCTGGTTTTTCGGAGGAACGATCATTTTGATGACGATTCAGCTGGCCAAGGAGGTATCGGGTGCAGGAGATGATTTTGGCTCTCAGGGGGCTGAACTCATGGCCTGGATGAGCGGCGGCATGGTGCTGGGTGGCGTGGTGGCTTCCTCCATTTGCCGCAACGGCATTCGCATGGGAGTAGCCTTTTGGGGAGGGCTGGGGATGACGCTGGGATGCCTGGGATTGAGCCTCGTGCCTCCGAATGTCTGGTTGTTCCAGGTACTCCTGATTTTTGCGGGAGCTTTTGCCTCGGCTTATCTGGTGCCGTTGAATGCTTGTCTTCAGGATCGTGCGGAGAACGGAAGGCGCGGCGACGTGATTGCGGCAGGGAATCTTGTGGATTGCTTTCTGGGATTGCTGGCGGTGGGGTTCCAGTACGTCATGATGCTGTTGATTTCCCCGGCATGGCAGTTTGTTGTCATGGGAGTCATGAGCCTGGGTATGACTCTTTTCGTGTTGAAAATCGGCCGTTCCATGCGGTCATAATCTCATTATTCAAATTCTGTAGAAAAAAGATGATGAAAGAAATAAATCCTGTAAACATTACGGATAATGCCGTTGAGTTAATCGGTCACAAGTGGATGCTGATTACGGCGGGGGAGCAGGAATCCTTCAATCTGATGACGGCCTCTTGGGGTGGTATCGGGTTTATGTGGGGTAAGCCTGTAGCTTTTGTGGTGGTACGCCCCAACCGCTATACGTATGAGTTCATCGAAAAGAAGGAGTACCTGACCCTCTCCTTCATGGGGGAAGAGTTCCGTTCGGCCTTGCGCGTGTGTGGGACGACATCCGGGCGCAACGGAGACAAGATGGCCGCTGCCGGATTGTCGCCCATAGTGACGGAGATGGGCAATGTGGCTGTCGAAGGCGCCGATCTCGTGTTGGAATGTCGCAAACTGTACAGCGATGCCCTGAAGGAGTCCGGATTCGTGGACAAGTCCTGTCTGGAGAAGTGGTACGCAGAGGATAATCCCTTGCATCGCATGTATGTGGTGGAAATCATGCATGCATGGATCAAGGAGTGATACATGGACATTCTTTCCTGTATCGTGAACATTTCGCAGCGGTTATGAGTCTCAAAAGTTGAAGCCGCTTCATGGCAATGGTTTCTTCCCTAAGCAGAAAGCGGTTTAGGTATCCAAATCTCATTGAGATGAGAAATCGTTATTTGTTCAAATTCCTCGTCAGGCTTTTCAAGGATGATCGTGGTCACTCCGGCTCCGCCTCGGAGGATAAGCGTGCTTCCAGAAAATCGTAGCATGGCGGGGATCGCATGGATCCAACGAGGGGGGGCCTTTCTTCCCGTCCGCTTGGTATGTTCAGTGGCGTGGGGCGAAGTTGCCGCGCCTTTGTCCCGAATACAGGTATTCTGTGAAAGAACGGTTGGCGAGTATACGTATCTCAACGGTAATCATATACATTTCAATAGATTTATGAATGGAAGAAGCCTCATGAGAATTGCTGCCTTCGGGCTGTGTGCCGTATGTTCGTCCGGTTGGGCGGAGCAATATGCCGAGGGCAGCAAGGATGTAGTCCGGAGTAAGATTGAACCGCCGACCGATGTTTCCATGGTCAATGCTCCGTATCGTGACAAGAATCAGCCTCTGGAACAGCGGGTGGAGGATCTTTTCAAACGGTTGACGGATGAGGAAAAGGCTTCCTTGCTTCACGGCTGCAGCGGATACGAATACGGTGATGTGCCGCGCATCGGACTCACGAAGTTCATTATGTCGGATGCACAGCTGGGAGTACGCCTCGGAGGAGACAATCGTTCAACGTATTTCCCTTGCGGGACGGCCATGGCGTCTACATGGAACCAGGATTTGATTAAAAAAGTCGGCGAGGTGATTGCCAGCGAGTGCAAGGCGACGAACTCACGCATTATTCTGGGCCCCGCAGTCAACCTGATGCGTACGCCTTTGGGCGGACGTAGCTTCGAATATTTCGGGGAAGATCCCTTCCTGGCCGGAAAGATAGCCGCTTCGTTTATTAATGCCGTACAGGCCAATGGTGTTTCGACATCTTTGAAACACTGGCTTTTCAATGATCAAGAATGGTCCCGCACGGTTATCGACGTCGATGCTCCGGAACGCGCTTTGCGCGAGATTTATGCCAAGCCGTTTGAAATCGCCGTACGCGAGGCCAATCCCTGGACGATCATGTGCTCTTACAACAAGGTGCGCGGCAAGTGGGCGAGCCACCAGAGAGATCGTCTTAACAATATTCTTTATGACGATTGGACGTGGGATGGAACTATGGTGTCCGACTGGGGAGCATGGCATGGCGATGCGGATGCCGTCAACGGGGGCTGCTATCTGGAAATGCCCAGCGGAAAGAATGCGGACAAGGACAAGAATATTGTCAAGCTGGTCAATGAGGGGAAGATTGATCGCAAGTTTTTTGAGGATGCCGTCAAACGCAATATCCGTTTTGCGATGCGTGTCGGCGCGTTTACCGAGCCTCTGGAAGGCCGGTTGAATGCTCCCGAACATCAGGAGGTTGCCCGCCAGGTTGCCCGCGAAGCGGTGGTCTTGCTGAAAAATGACAAGCAGTTCCTTCCTCTGGATCCGCAAAAAATCGGCAAGATCGCCGTGATCGGGCCTAATGCCGACCAGTACCAGACCATGGTGGATGGTTCCGGCGTCCATCAGCGTGGCGGTGCTGCGGCAGGACGTCCCCCCTATGAGAAGACGCCGCTGGCCGGTATTGTGGAGCTCTTCGGCAAGGATCGCGTCCTGTTTGCTCCCGGATTCCGCTTCGAAGATCCGAAGAAAAAGAGTTTCCCGGACATGAAAGAATGGGATCCCGTCGAAGCTGCCAAGGAGGCGGACGTGGTCATTTTTGTGGGGGGCACCGATCATACCTATGACCGCGAATGTGCCGGTTGGGGGGTCTTGGAAGGCGGTGACAAGCCGGATCTGAACCTCAAGGGAGACCAGGTAGCCTTGCTCGATAGGGTTTTGGACGCTAATCCGAAAACGGTGGTAGCCCTTGTCAACGGCGCTCCTGTCCAGGTAGAGGAATGGATTGACCGAGTGCCTTCTCTTCTGGAATTATGGTATGGTGGCATGGATGCCGGTACGGCGCTTGCTGAAGTGGTTACGGGCAAGGTGAACCCCTCGGGTAAACTGCCCTGTACCTTCGGCAAACGCTTGAACGATTGGAAGAGCCATTCGGAAGGATTCCTCTCCTACCCGGGCGATATCCGCTGGAGCAAGGACAATCCCGTTCAATTCTACTCCGATGATATATGGGTAGGCTACCGGCACTTTGACAAGGCAGGAATTGAACCCCGTTTCCCCTTCGGCTACGGCTTGTCGTACACGACGTTTTCCATGGACCCCGCCGGTACCAATCCCGGAGCAGGTGAGTTCTCCGTGAAGCTGACGAATACGGGAGACCGCGAAGGAGCTGAAACCGTGCAGTGCTACATCACCAAACCCGAATCAAAAGAAGTGCCTATGCCCGTTCGGGAACTTGCCGGATTCAAGAAGGTGAATCTTAAACCCGGTCAGTCGGAAGTCGTTACCTTCAAACTGACGGATGAAGAGAAGAAATACTGGAGCGAAGCGAAAAAGTCCTGGGATGTGATGCCCGGTGAATACAAGGTTTCGATTGGGAATTCTTCCCGCAACCTTCCCGTCCAGTATTCCTGGAAATAAGGGTTGCCGCATATTCATTGAATGCAGGGGCTGTTCCGGAATTTTCTGGGACAGCCCTTTTTTTGTTATACCGTGCTACCAGTAGTACAACAGATCAAGTATTTACTATCCGGTCTTTCCCTGATGAAAGACAGTAGCTATGATGAGAAAAAGGTATGAAATCAATTTTACGATTACTGTTGGGCGTGATGCTTGCATCTGTGACTTGGACTGGACAGATGAACGCTGGAGAATGTTCGGTAGATGTTAAAAATCTGCATATGGAAGCAGTACTGTTGCCTGGGACTGCTGGTGTGTATACGGTTCATGCATCATGCCGGATGCAATGCCGTCACCATTCTGGAGTATACGGACTTGAAAGGGAATATACCAAATCGTTATTTCCCATCGTAGTGGATGTCTTTTCCATTGATGGTAAATTAGGTTTGTCTGAGGAAGAACGCAAAAAACAAGCTATTGCGGAAGCCAGGCGCATTGTCGAATTGGCAGCGATGTGCATGCTAAGAGAGGAATGCGGGCAAGCGTCATTTTCTTGTAATTGTCTGAAATCGGATTGTTCCTGTGTGGGGTGCAAACCCATGGCTTCAGATGATTCCTTGATACTATTTCCGAATGTTAGCTCAAATGTTTCAACGGAGCAGGAGATATTCAGACGGTTGTCCAAGGCAGTTAATTTAAGCTATGTGACGAGTTTGGAAGGAATTGAAGCAGCCCAAGATGAATACATAGCGAAGAATTATCCTAATCTTTTGAAAAGCGATAGTGTAAATAAAATGTACCAGTATGGGCTGTATTTGCAGCTTATTGTGGGACGGGATAAGTCTTCCGGGAATACACAGATAATCTATTTTGATGTGACTGACCTTTACAAAAAGATGGAGCAATCAAACGATGATGCAATTCGGGAAAAAGTCCGTCAAATGATGGAAGAATACAAATAAGTCTATCTGACCAATCAACGTACATGGGGCTGTCTTCATCCAGTATGGGGCAACCCTTTTGATGGACTGATATCCAGTGATGAAAAGAGCCTCACCCGGGATGAAATTCCTGAGTGAGGCTTGATGATGTGGATAACCTGTTTTTGGAAGAAGGCCTTATTCCTCTATCTTCTTGCGCTTGCCTGCGGTGAGGCGGAAGAAGAGGGGTACGAGGAAGATGGCGAGGACGGTGGCGGTGATGATGCCGCCGAGTACGCCGGTACCGACTGCTTTCTGGGCTCCTGCGCCTGCACCATGGGCAAACGCAAGGGGGATAACGCCTGCGCCGAAGGCGAGGGATGTCATCAGGATGGGGCGGAGGCGGAGTTTGGCGGCGGTGATGGTGGCCTGCATGACGTCCATGCCGTCCCGGTAGAGGTCTTTGGCGACTTCGACGATGAGGATAGCGTTTTTGGCGGAGAGGCCGATGGTGGTGATGAGGCCGACTTTGAAGTAGATATCGTTGGGCATTTCCCGCAAGAAGACAGCCAGCAAGGCACCGATGAGGCCGAGGGGTACGACCAGGATGACTGCGAACGGAATGGACCAGCTTTCATACAAGGCTGCCAGTACAAGGAAGACGATGAGGATGGAGAGGGAGAACAGGATGGTGGCCTGGGAACCAGCCTGTTGTTCTTCATAGGATTGCCCGGTCCATTCGAACCCGATTCCCTGGGGCAGAGTGGAGGCGATTTGCTCCATGGCTTTCATGGCGTCGCCGCTGCTTTTGCCGGGTGCGGCGGAGCCGTTGATGGTAAACGCGGGATAGTTGTTGTAGCGCGTCAATTGAGGGGGGCCTGCCGTCCATTCGAGATCGACAAAGGATGAGAGGGGCAGGAGATTGCCGGCCGAGTTGCGGACATGCAGGTCTTCGATGTCATCTCCGTCGAGGCGGCTTTTGGCATCGGACTGGATGATAATGCGACGAACCTGGTTGCCGTGCATGAAGTCACCGACGTAGCTGGAACCGAACATGACAGCCAGAGAATTGCTGATTTCCGTGATGGGAACTCCCATGGAGAATGCTTTTTCTCGGTCGATGGCAACGCGGAGGCGCGGGGTGTCGGGCTGACCGGCAAAGTATACGCCGCTGAGGTCGGGGCTTGTGGTGTTGGCCTTGGCGAGTAGTTCGTCGCGTGCCTCGACGAGGCGGTCGTATCCGATGTCTCCCTTGTCCTGAAGGCGGAAGTCGAACCCGGATGTGTTGCCGAGTTCGGGCAGGGAGGGCATGTTGATGGCCATGACGTTCATTTGAGGATCTGCCGCGAACCGGGCATTGACTCTGGCGACGATGTCCTTGACGCCCATGCCGGGCTCCGTCCGGTGTTCCCAGTCCTTCAGGCCGATGAAGAGCATGGCCATGTTGGTTCCGGAGCCGAAGAAGCTGAACCCTCCGACGGAGTAAGTATATTCGACGGGTTCGTTCCGGATCAGATAGTCTTCCACTTCGCGCAGGCGTTCACTGGTTTCCTCCTGAAGAGTTCCAGCGGGCAGGGAAATGACGGTGAGGAAGTTGCCTTGGTCTTCTTCCGGCAGGAAGGAGGTGGGGAGGGTGACATACAGGTAGCCGGCTCCGGCGATGACGAGCAGGTAGATCAAGAGGGAGCGGACGGGGCGTTTGATGATGCCTCCTACGGATTTGCCGTAGCTGTTGGTAGCGCGGGTGACTGTTCTGTTAAAGAGTCCGAAGAAGCCTTTCTTTTCCTGATGTTCTACGGAAGAAGGTTTGAGGAGGCTGGCGCAGAGGGCCGGCGTCAAGGAAAGGGCGAGGAAGGCCGAGAAGGCGATGGACACAATGAGCGTCAGTGAGAATTGACGATAGATGTTGCCGACGGCGCCACTGAAGAATGCCATCGGGATGAAAACGGAAATGAGAACTGCCGTGATGCCGACGATAGCTCCTCCAATCTGTTTCATGGCTTTGACGGTGGCACGGCGGGCATCCAGCCCTTCTTCCATCATGATGCGTTCCACATTTTCGACAACGACGATGGCATCGTCTACCAGAATGCCGATACTCAGCACCATGCCGAACATGGTGAGCATGTTGACGGAGAATCCGGATACCCACATGACGGCGAATGTGCCGAGCAGGGCGACGGGGACGACGAGTGTCGGGATGAGAGTGGCCCGGAAGTTCTGAAGAAACAGGAACATCACGATGAAGACCAGGGCGATGGCTTCCAGCAGAGTTGAAATGACCTTTTGGATTGAGATCTTGACGAAGTGGGTGGTTTCGTAGGGGATCTGGTAGGAGACGCCGGCGGGAAAGTCCCGCGACAGTTCGTTCATTTTGTCCTGAAGGAGTCCCATGGTTTCCACGGCATTGGAACCGGGCGCCATCTTGATGGCCATGCCGGAAGAGACCTGCCCGTTGCACCGCGAGAAGAAGGAGTAGTTGTTGGCTCCGAGTTCGACGCGTGCCACGTCTTTGAGTTTGACGGACGAACCGTCTTCGAGCGTGCGGAGTGCGATGGATTCGAATTGTTCCGGGGTACTGAAGGCTTCTTCCGCTACTACGCTGGCGTTGATCGGGGCGTCTTTGTTGACGGCGGCTCCGCCGATGTCTCCGACGATGATGCGTTCGCTCTGGGAGGCGACGGCCGTGACGATGTCGTTGGGCGTCAGCTTAAGAGCCTCCAGTTTTTCGGGATCCGGCCAGATGCGCATGGATGTCTCCGCGTCGAACTGATCGACGCGACCGACACCCTTGACTCGTTTGAGTTCCGGGATGATGCGTGATGAAGCCAGTTCACCGAGTTCCGTCCCGTCCAATGTCCCGGTGGAAGACAGGGAAATGACGGCCTGGATGTTGTTGGAGGATTTTTCGACGAATACGCCTTCGCGTCGGACGGATTCGGGAAGGCGGGATTCGACGATTTTGATACGGTTCTGAACTTCGACTGCGGCGATGTCGGGATCGGTGCCCTGCTTGAATGTGACGGCGATGTCGACCATGCCGTTGGAATCGCTGGTAGCTGTCATGTAAAGGAGGCCGGGGGCTCCGTTGATTTCCTTTTCGATGACGGCGGTAACGGCTTCTTCCGTGACCTGGGCGGAAGCGCCCGGATAGGTCGTACGGATGTTGATGACGGGCGGCGCGATGTCCGGATACTGGGCGACGGGCAGCATCGGGATGGCCAATGTCCCGATCAGCGAGATCAGGAGGGCGACAACCCATGCGAAAATGGGGCGGTGGATGAAAAAGTCGGGCATAGCCTAATGTGGGGCTGGGCGTTTAGTGGGTGTCCGGCTGCTGGGACTGGGCGGATGTTTCTCGGACGATGGTTTTGATCCCTGGGCGCAGCATGGTGAGTTTGCCGGTGACGACCCGGTCGCCTTCTTTGAGTCCGGAGGTGATGAGCCAGTTTTTCCCTTTCATGGTTTCAGCGGTGACGGGGCGTACTTCCAGCATGTCATCTTGTCCGACGACGTAAACGGAAGCTCCCTGCGATGTTCGCATCAGCGAGTCGCGCGGGATGCTGAAAACGTTTTTGCGGATGGCTTTGTCGAAGACGACGCGGACGTATGCTCCAGGCAGGAGTTCGTGGTCGGGGTTGGGGAATAGGGCGCGCATTTCGATCGTGTCCGTGTTCGGATCTACCGCCATGTCGCTGAAGAGTATCTTGCCGGGGAGGGGATACTCGTCTCCGTCCGGAAGGCGGAGTTTGACTTTGACCTGGTCGAGGGGGATACCCTCCCATTCTCCGGACAGGACGGCGCGCCGGAGTTTGCTGTGCTGAGTGGAAGGCTGGCTGAAGCGGACGTAAATGGGATTGATCTGTTCAACGGTCGTCAAGTGGGTGAATTCGTTTTTGTTGGCCAGGGCACCTTTGGTGACGAGGGCTCGGCGAACACGGCCGTTGATCGGCGCGGTGACGTTGGCGTATCCCAAGTCGAGTTTGGCTTGTTCGAGGGCTGCAGCGGCTGCGTCGTAATCGGCTTTTGCCTTGGCTTGTTCGGCCAGGGCGAGCGTGTGTTCCCGTCCGCTGACGGCACCCTTGGTGACGAGGGCGGAGTAGCGGTCCACTTTGTCCTTGGCGTCGTCCAGGATGGCTTTGGCCCGGTCGAGTGCGGCCTGGCAGCCGTCGAGGGCTGCTTGAAGAGGGGCAGGGTCGATTTTGAAGAGGATATCCCCCTCGTTGACATTTTGTCCTTCCTGGTAGCAGCGTTCCTGGATGATGCCCGTGACGCGGGCTCTGACTTCGGCTTGTAGAAAAGCTTCCATCCGTCCGGGGAGGTTGGTGGTAACGGGTTCCTGTGTTCCCTTCACCGTGACGACAGTCACTTCGGGCGGAGGCATTTGAGGTGTGGCCTGGTCTTCTTGACGGCAGGAGGAAAGAGTGATTCCCGTTGCGAAAAGGACGGGCAGGATAGATGCTATTTTCATTCGGTGAAACGGATTGTTGGGCAAACCGGGGTGAGGTCTTGTGTCATTGCCTCTCATTCCTCTGGAGCGCCGATAAGATATCATGCTACTATCCCATAATGGGAGAGTCAATAGGAAATCGGAATCATGCCAGTGAATCTTCCGTCAAGTACGAAGGATACCTTGAGATGAGATTTGGGTTTGAATATTCATTGTGTTGATTGCGAATCGTTTATAATTTTTTTGCTGTGGACTGTTTCCGATTTTCCCTTTGACGTATTTTGCTGAATATGGACAAAAGACAATTACTGACAATCGGCAACATTTCCCAGCAAACGGGAGTACACGTCAAATCGCTCCGTTACTACGACAGGATCGGTATTCTGACTCCGGCATACATCGACTCGGAGACGGGCTACCGTTACTACGACTATTCCCAGATCCCGTTGGTTCAGGCCATTCAATTATGTGTGGAACTGGACATTCCCTTAAATCGCTTCCCGGAGTTTATGACGGAGGACAGGAAAAATATCCGCATCGGCAAGTTGATTACATATGGCACGATGCTGGCCGATGAGAAGATCAAGGCAATTAATGCCCGGCTCCGCATGCTCGACGAAATCCGGGAGCACATCCAGTATGCGGAGAATTACCGCTTTCACAATGGTCCGATCAAGGTGGATTTCCCGGATATGCTGTTGTGGACAATCCCGTACAAGGGGGCATTGCGCAGTTCCGAGTATCACCTGAAATTTACGAAGGGAATTGACGAAATTATCAGACAGGAGCTAGGGATGTGCATTGAGGGCGGGATTATGATGCTGTACCGGGGAGATGCAGAAGAAAGGTTTCTATACATCGCTATCGAAGGAGACGGCGCGCCCGTCCCGCTTCCAAGAGACGTGCTCCGGCTTCCGGCCTCTTCCTTTGCGTGCATGAAGACGGACGTCAATGACATTGAACACGCACGCGGACTTTTCCCCGATCTGTTTTCTCAGGATTACGACAAAGTGGTGATGGAAACGGAATTGTTTACCGATCACTACGATTTTTCCCATCCCCAGTACGAGATCAGATGTTCGCTCCCTGGAGGAGGGAATGGCTTATGACAATTCCAGAGGCATGATGCAGTCATGATGCTGAACTGTTCCAGATGGAGATTTGTCCAATATTTACCAGAAAGAAGGACCAAATATGAAAATGATCATTGATCGCTCTGCAACAAGGGGGCACGCCAATCATGGCTGGCTTGATACATGGCATACATTCAGTTTTGCCGATTATTACAATCCGGACAGAATGGGCTTTGGCTCTCTCCGGGTGTTAAATGATGACACGGTGGCTCCGGGGCGTGGGTTTGACCGTCATCCGCACAAGAATATGGAGGTTGTTTCCATCCCTCTCCATGGACGTTTGAGCCATGGAGACAGCTTGCAGAACAACCATGTTATCCAGCCCGGAGAAATTCAGATCATGAGTGCGGGAACGGGTATTTTCCACAGTGAATACAATCCGGATCCGGATGAAATCTTGAAGTTCCTCCAGATATGGGTGATTCCCGACGAGATGAATATCGACCCGCAATATGCCGATTACAATATCAGGCCGCTTTTGAAGAAGAATGAAATTTCCGTGTTTATTGCTCCTGACAGCCGGATTCGTTTGCACCAGCAGGCGTGGTTTTCCTGGGGGGTCCTTGATGAAGGAGTGTCGGCCTCCTACTCGTTGAAGGGGCATGGTACGGGTGTGTATGTATTCGTCATCAAGGGAGAGGTGAAAGTCGGAGACGCCGTTCTTCACGCCCGTGATGGAGCGGGCATCTATGACACATCGTCGTTGAGTATTTCCGCCTTGGTGCCGTCGGATGTCCTTCTTATTGAGGTCCCATATTCCCCCGAAGAATGATGTGCATCGTTTCCAAGCGCAATGTATGATTGTAAATGCTTGGAAGTGTGGTAGAAAGAGGGGCGCCCTCCCTGGACCGGGGGAGGGTTTCCCCTATGGATACCCCGACTATGCGCAAGATCTACGACGACAGCGGCAGGGTTGCCTCTGCGTTTTACTGCAGCCAGGCGGGGGATGCCGTCGCCGGACCGGATTTGTGGCATAAGGTCGTCTATGAGTATGATGCCGAGGGGCGTGTGGCGTCGGAATCGTATTATAGCGGGGAGGGGTTGCCATGTGTGGATGCGGCGGGGATTGTCAAAAGAGCTTTTTCTTATGATCCGGACGGTGAGGAAATCCGGAGAGAGGAGTATTTGAGCGATGGCCGTATCCGCATTGTGAAGAGGAATGCCCGGGGGGAGGTCGGAGAGAGGAAGTATGTATCCTCCGATGGGAGTCCCGCTCTAGGAGATAGCGGGTACTACTGCATGAAATTTTCCTATGACGATGAAGGTCGTCTGGAGAAACAGGTTTGTTACGGACTGGACGGCAAGAGGTGCAGGAATTCCCACGGGTATGCGGCTTTCGTCTGCCAGTATGGTGAGGATGGGAGCTGTCGGACCTTGTTTCTGGATGAACGGGGACGGGTGGTCGGAGAGGATGCCCCGGAGGAAGAGGGCGGGGTGCAGACGGATTCGGCTCTGTCTGTCCATTCTTCTCCCGGTGAAAGGGAAAAGGTACCCTTGCCGGTGCGTCCGTTCCAGGGGGTGAAGAATGCTCGGGGAGAGAAGATTCTCCCCCGGGAACGGAAACGAAGATCTTCTTCAAGACCTCACAAGGACTTGCAGCCCAGCGTTCGTCCGGTAGAACGCCTGGTGGCGCCGCCGGGAGAAAATGCCGCCAGTGTCTGGAAGAGGCGCCGGACGACTCTGTATGTGACGGGGGGAATTCTCGCTGCCTTACTGTTTGTGTTTTCTGTCGTGAAAATTCTTCCCGTGCCGTTACCTCCGGTAGAAATTTCCGTGTACATGGTATCGGAGGATGAAAGCGAAGCGGTTCCCGAAATGACATCTACCCGGGTGAACCACGCAGCACAGGAGGAAACGGTCTCCATGCCGGAGGTTTCCTCTGCTCCCGTGTTGACGGCGGAGGCGGCAGCGGACGTTTCTCTGCCGAATCTGGATGTAGATGTATCCGGCATGGTCGGGAGTGAGGAGATGATGTTCGGTGAATCGCTAGGAGGGGGGGCTTCTTCCGGTGGGATTGCATCGATCGTGGAAAGCCGTTGTTCTCCGGGGAGCCGTATGGCTCGCATCCGCGAGGGAGGCGGGAATCCGGAAGCGGTGGAGAAGACGGTTATTGGGATGTTGCGGTGGCTTAAGGGAAAACAGGGGAATTCCGGTGCCTGGGGCGAAGGGGGATCTTCTGTTGTCAATTCCGCCTATCCGGTCGGTACGACGGCAATTTGCCTGCTGGCTTTCTCCGCCCATTGTGAAACGGTCACGTCTGAGGAATTCGGGACGACGGTTGCCAGGGCTATTGCCTATCTGGCGACGGCATGTATGAATCCGAGCCGGAAGACATGCGTCTATTTGCCCGGGTATGAATATGCGATGGCGGTTTATGCTCTGGCGGAGTCATATGGGCTCAGTCATGAAAAAGGGGAGGAGTTTCCCCTGGATGAAAAGATTTTGCTGCAATTTGCGGAGTACATCCTCAAATGTCAGAACCGGGAAGGCTCCTGGGATTATCAGTATGGGATGACTCCGGGGGATATTTCCATTTCCTGCTGGAACATCCAGGCCCTGTGTGCTCTCAGAAGGGCGGGGATTGATCCGGACGGGTATGATGAGGCCATGGCGAAAGCTGCCGGTTACGTACGTTCCTGCTGGCTACCGAAACGGGGAACCTTCCACTACAGAACCCAGGAAAGATCGACGAATTGCAGCATTCCCTTCGTCGGCGTTTACAGCGGAAAACTGCTGGGGGTGAAATATTCCCCGGCGGAGGAAAATACCATGAAGAAGCTGGTGGCATCCGTTCCCGAGGTCAACGTGAATAAATCGGACTACCATTCGATCCCTCCCAATGCGTATGTGAACTATTACCACGGGCAGATTGCCCGTCTGCAGGGAGGGAACCAGTGGCAGGGATTCGAGCGTCGGGTCATGGGCAATGTTATGCGTCAGACGCAGAGAAGCAAGACTGCTCAAGGACGAGAGGAAGTATCCTTCGGTGACGATATGCCTCCCTTGACACATGCGTTTTGGACGCTGGTGCTCTCTATGTATTATCGGTATGTCGAGTAAAACAACAAGCTCTCCGGCATTGAGACCGGAGAGCTTGCGGGGTAGAAAATGAGGGTAGCGCGGAGATCCCGCTTCAGCGGATTCTCTTGATGAGCCAGTGAAGGAGGTCGTCGATGGCGACGCGTTCCTGTTCCATGGAGTCGCGGTGGCGGATGGTCACCGTGCCCTGAAGAGACGGATCGTTTTCGCCGAGTGTTTCAAAGTCTACAGTGATGCAGAAGGGGGTGCCGACTTCGTCCTGGCGGCGGTAGCGACGACCGACGGCTCCGGCTTCGTCATAGAAGACATTCATCCAGGGTTGGAGAGTTCTCTCAATGTCGCGTGCGATGCGGACCTGGGCTTCGTTCTTTTTGAGAAGGGGGAAAATGGCTGCCTTGATAGGAGCCATCCGCGGGTGGAAGTGCATGACTGTGCGGATATCCTGCTTGCCCTTGTCATCGACGAGTTGTTCTTCTTCGAAGGCTTCGCAGATGAGGGCCAGAATGGTACGATCGCAGCCGGAGGAGGGTTCGACGACATGGGGAATGAAACGTTCCTTGGTTTCTTCGTCGAAGTATTCCAGAGTTTTTCCGGAGCCTTCCTGATGACGGGAGAGGTCGTAGCACGTGCGATAGGCGATGCCTTCCAGTTCCTGAATGCCGAAGGGGAATTCGTATTCCAGGTCATAGGTTTTCTTGGAGTAGAAAGCTCGTTCTTCGGCAGGTACGTCGAGGATGTGGATGTGTTCTCGCGGGATACCGATCTCATCGTAGAAGCAGAGGCGGCGTTCCAGCCATTCTTCGGTCAGGTTCATCCCGTCTTCTTCACGGCAGAAGTATTCGATTTCCATTTGCTCGAATTCGCGGGAGCGGAATGTGAAGTTGCGCGGATTGATTTCGTTGCGGAATGCCTTGCCGATCTGGGCGATGCCGAAGGGGATTTTGACGCGTGAGCTGTCCAGAATATTTTTGTACTGGCAGAAGATGGATTGGGCGGTTTCCGGACGGAGCCATCCAGTGGAGGCGGGATCGTCATCGTCGGAGGTCGCACCGATCTTTGTCTTGAACATCAGGTTGAATTCGCGTGCTTCAGTCAACAGGGAGCCGTTGGCGGGATTGAAGCGTGTGGTGCCGGTGACTTCTTCCGTACGTTCTCCGGTGAGGATGATTTCCTTGGGGGAGACATCCTTGCCCGCGAGCTGGGCGTAGTACTGGGAGGCTGTTTTGCGCGCCTTGTCGGCATTTTTTTCAGAGGGAACGAGAACGGCGAATGTTTTTTCAACGGACCATGCTGTTTCATGACGGGAGGCACCTGTGTACCAGAAAACCGTACCGTTCTGGGCCGGTACCTGATCGGCGCGGAGGCGTTCCTTGGTGAGGAGGCAGTCGCACATTGGATCAGTGAATCCTCCAACGTGGCCGGAGGCGACAAGGACGGAGTTGTGCGTCAGGATGGAGCCGTCCATGCCGACGATATCGTCGCGTTCCTGAACGTTTTTACGCCACCAGTATTCTTTGACGTTGCGCTTGAGTTCTGCTCCGAGGGGACCGTAATCCCAGCAACCGTTCAAGCCTCCATAAAGTTCGGCGGATTGGAAGATGAAACCGCGCCTCTTGCAGAGGCTTACGATTTTTTCCATACGGGCGGGATCTGTGTTGTTGCGGTCAGCCATAATGAGCTTGGGTTGTTGGTGGATTTGATTGTGGATCCGGAATGAAGACCGGAAAAGAAAAAAAACTGACTTCAGACGGTTCAGGGAAGGGGAACTCCCGGAAGAAGCTGTGTGGTGTAACCGGCTTGAACCAGCAGACGGAAGGCTTCCAGGGCTTCCTGAGGGATGTGTTGCCGAGTGGAAAAGCCCTGTTTGGGATATTCGATGATACGTTGGAAATCCCCCATCATGGCGTTGATGACGAAGGATCGTGTGAGCGTTTCCGTCAAATACGCCTTAAAACTAAAAGAGGGGGAGGATACCAGGAAGGAGGGACCGGGCCATTGGGCTTCCAGTGTGGCCAGGGTTCGGCGTTCCATGTAGGGTTTTTGCAGGGCGAGGATGCGTGTGGGGGTCGGCAATCCTGCCTGGCTGATGATCTGGCGGGAGAAGATGATGTTTTCCCCGGTGTTGGTAGCCTTGTTTTCCAGAAGGATGGCACTGGCAGGGACTCCTTTTGCTTTTGCTGCTCGTGCAAAAATTTCCGCTTCGGTCAATTCCCATCCCTGAGTGAAGCGTCCGGCTCCGCCGGAGAAGACGATAAGGGGGGCTAGTCCGCGGTGGTAAAGTTCTGCTGCATATTCTGCAACCCGGACATCGTTGCTGCCCAGAACGAACATCAAGTCGCAGGGAGCCGGGATATGACCGACGTGATGAAAATCCCACAGAATGTCGATGGCTGCGTCTTCGGTCATGAGATGGGTAGAGAGGGAAGAGCCCCCTCCGGATACCGGCAAGGACAACCGGAGGGGGACGTGTTGTGGGATTCTTAGGATTTTAGATCCTTGATGAAGCTTTCCATGCGGTTGCATGCTTCCTTGATTTGCTCGAAGGCCGTGGCGTAGCAACAGCGCAGATAGCCTTCTCCACTTGGTCCGAAAGCATCTCCGGGAACGGCTGCTACCTGGTGTTCCATCAGGAGGCGGGTGGCGAATTCCTTGCTGCTGAATCCGAATTTGGAAATGTCCGGGAATACGTAGAAAGCGCCGCCCGGCATGTGGCAGTCGATACCCATGTCGTTGAGCCGATTGACAAGGTAGTCGCGCCTCTGGTGGTAGCTGTCCCTCATTTTAAGCATGGCGTCCGTACCGTGGGAGAGTGCTTCGATGGCTGCTTCCTGGGAACTGATCGGCGCACAGAGCATGGAATACTGGTGGATTTTCATCATTGCAGAGATGATGGGTTCCGGTCCACAAGCGTATCCGAGGCGGAAACCGGTCATGGCGAATGCCTTGGAGAATCCGTGCAGAAGAACGGTGCGTTCCTGCATGCCGGGCAGGGAGGCGATAGTGACGTGGGGAATGCCGTCGTAACGGAGTTCACTGTAGATTTCGTCGGTCAAGACAATGAGATCGTGCTTGATGCAGATGCGTGCGATGGCTTCCAGCGTTTCTACCGGAGCAACGGCTCCTGTCGGGTTCGTCGGAAAATTCAGCATTAACGCTTTTGTCCTGGGGCCGATAGCGGCTTCCAGTGCTTCTGGATTGAGTGCGAAAAGGTCGGCCTTGGTCGTAGGAACGGCTTTGGCCGTACCGTGCGCCATGGTGACGCTGGGGGAGTAGGATACGTAGCAGGGCTCGTGGTAGAGGACTTCGTCTCCGGGATTGAGGATGGCTCTCAAGGCAAGATCCAGGGCCTCGCTGACACCGACGGTGACGAGAACTTCGTGGAGGGGATCGTAGGAGACGTGAAAAAAGTTTTCGACGTATTGGACAATCTTTTTGCGGAGGCTTTCCAACCCGTAGTTGGATGTGTAAGTGGTGTGCCCTTTTTCCAGAGAGTAGATAGCGGCTTCGCGGATGTGCCAGGGGGTAACGAAATCAGGTTCGCCGACGCCCAGGGAGATGATGTCCTTGCGGCCGGTGACAAGATCGAAAAATTCCCGGATCCCCGAACGGGGAATATCGGCAATTTGGTTAGCTATTTTTGATGACCAGTCCATTGTGTTGATCGGTGGTCGGAATTACGGGGAGACGATCAGGCGGTTGTCTTCCGCAGGAGCCTCGAAGATAAATCCGTTTTTCTTGTAAGTTTTAAGGTGGAAGTGAGTAGCCGTGGAAAGCACCCCTTCCAATGTGGAAAGCTTGCCGGAAACGAAATTGGCAATATCGCGCATGCTCTTGCCCTCAACTATGACTAGCAGGTCGAAGCCGCCGCTGGCCAGATAGCAGGAGGACACTTCGTCAAACCGCGCGATGCGCGTGGCCAGATGGTCGAAGCCTCCTTCTCGTTCGGGAGTTACTTTCACTTCAATAAAGGCGGTGACGCCGGCGTCGTGAAAATCCTCATCGTTGACAATGGCTTGGTAGCCAAGGATACGGTGTTCCTGTTCCAAGTCCTGCCTCAGGGCAGTTACTTCGCTGGCGCTCATGTTGAGGCGTTCTGCCAGTTCGGTGTCGCTCAGGCGGGCATTGGTGGAAAGAAGCTGTAATAAGGATGCTGCAGACATAGGGTTACCCGTATAGAAGGGGGGGTGTTCCTGCGTCTGTCAAGCCGGAAGAGGCGCATCGTCCGTGAATTTGAACGGAAATATTTCACGAAAAATGGGAGACATCCCATTTCGGTAACTGCCTGGCAGTGTCATCCCTCTTCTGGTGAACTGAGTTTCTATCTCATATTTTTTTCAGAGAAATGTTGAAAGCTGGCAGATTATGTGCTACTATGCCAAACATAAAATGTATGTCCATGGGACTACTGTCTTTATGTGTAAACAACTTCCCAATATATTACTGCAATGAGCATGGCTCTTAATCCAGACCGCGCGACGCTCAATTTCCTGAATGCATTCCCAGAGGATGTGCGGGCGCGTGGCGAAAAATTACAGAAAGATGGCGCCGTAACGCAAATTTTCGGAAACCATCTCTTTATTCAAGGCCGCGTGGAGGATGAACATGGAATCCACCGTGTAAGCCTTCGTTTGCAGGGGAACCGTTGGTTCGGATCCTGCTCGACGGACGATGCTTCCGTAGCGGGAGCGGCGATGTATGCGACGATGATGGAGCGTATGTACCGCGGTCAGGATCTCCCCGAATCCCCAAATGAACTTAACGATGTTCCTCTTCTGGATATTCTCGAAGAGAAGCTGAAACGCGAACTGGATGACAAGGAAGCCGAATATGTCACCAAGCTCGAAAAGCGCTACCGCCGGTTCGCCATTGAGCAGGAAATCCATGATCACGACATGGTGCGTCTGAATCCCCGCTGGGAAATTACGACTTACGAACCGTTGGAACTCTGGCCGGTGCCTCCTACCAACATTCTGGAATTCTGGAACTACATCGCCTATGCATTCAGTAAGAGGCGGCTTCCGTTCCCGAGTTTCATGGAAGCCGTGACAAATCTGGAAAAGGTGCAGAGTAAAATCCATGCCTGGGAACGTGATCGCGAAGTTGGAATTTGGTATGATCGTATCCAATCCATTAACGAACGCCCGCCGCAGCCTCCGCGTGAAGATTTCTACATGCGCCTTGTCTCGACGATTAACGAAGGGCATTTCGAGTACCGCTACAATTTGAAACAGGAATGGATTCCTCTCCGTGAAAAATCGGACATGGATCATATCGTCGACGCGTATCAGCGTGCCGCCCTGAAAATGGATGTTCAGTCGGAATTGCTGCTGAAGATGCTGATTGAGTATGTGGAGCAGGAAGGTTCCCTCGTACTGGATTTGGATTTGGAATCGGCCTGTGGCCTGATGAACAGGCTTTTCCATCAAAGCGCCCTGAAAGGGTATCTCGTCAATCTGGATGAAAATTACTTCAAGGTTGTGACGGAGCCTCTCCAGTGGGTATGCCATGACGATCCGATTAATCCGGATTGTTTTGCTTTGCAACTGGTGACGTCCGGCGGAATCAATGTATCTCACTCCGTCCGTCAGCTTCCGGGGCTTCAGGAGTTGTACCAATCGGACGAAACTGTTTTCCCCGGTCCTCCCCGATGGTTGGAAACCACGGAAGTAGAACCGCGTTATTCTATCCCCAAACAGGTGATCGACAGTCTCGAAGGGGTTGAATTTCTCCGGAAAATCGGAGCTTCCCTGCCACAGAGCATGGAAGAACGCGTGGTCGACATTGAGATGATGGGAAGCTTCAAGATGAAGATTGTCCGCGGGTTGACATCGGCAGAAACGGAACATGTCCTTTGCGAAGTGACGGCGTCCGACAATCTGGGACGTCGTGTCGAAAAAATGGGCAAGGACGGTTGGGAGGTCACCCACCAGGAACCGATGAGAGACAAGGTGCTTCTTCGTTTCATCCGGGAACATCTTTATTCCATTCCTGGTCTTCTGGAGGAAATGGGCTTCTCTTACGATCCTCAGGTGGATGCCTTCAAAGCTCGTGTAACCAAGCAGTTCCCGGAAAAATTTGCCGAATGGGCCAAAGTGCTTCCCTCGGATCTTACCGTGGAAATGGATGAAAAGCTCAAGACTCTGCTGGCTGATCCGGTGGCGGCTGCGATTCGCTTTGAAGTCGTCAATCAGGAAATTGACTGGTTTGATCTTCGTATTGTTATTGACGTAGAAGGAGTTGAATTATCCAAGGAACAGATTAGAGCTCTTGTTGCCGCTCGCGGCGGCTATGTTCGTATGGATGATGGGGGATGGATGCGTCTGGAAATCAAGCTGGATAACGACCAGCGCGATGCAGTGACTCGTCTTGGTCTGGATCCTTTCGATCTTTCCGGAGAAACCCACCGCATGCATGCCATGCAGCTGGCCGATCCGAAGGCGGCGGAAGTGTTTGATCCCCGTGCCTGGAAGCGAATCAAAGACCGTACTGCCGAGATTAAAATCGATGTGAAGCCTGATGTCCCCTCTGAACTTCAGGCAACCTTGCGTCCTTATCAGGTGGAAGGGTTCCAATTCCTGGCCTATTTGGCAACCAACGGCTTCGGTGGTATTCTTGCTGACGACATGGGCTTGGGTAAGACGATTCAGTCGATTGCTTATATCCTGTGGCTGCGTCATGACTTTGTCGACAGGCAGAAGGGACGTAAAAAAGTTAAATTGCCACCTGTTTTGATTGTTTGCCCGAAATCAGTGCTAGATGTGTGGGCGGGTGAAGCGCAGAAGTTTGCTCCGAATATTCGCGTCCTTGTGATTCGTAGCAAGGATCAGGCTGTGGTGGATGACATTCTTGCCAACTACGACATGGTTGTTGTCAACTACGCTCAGTTGCGCGTATGCGGGGAAAATCTCAATTCCATCAAGTGGCTTACCGTGATTCTTGACGAAGGCCAGCAGATTAAGAATCCCGACTCCAAGGCTGCCAAGGCTGCCAGGGAAATCACGTCGTACAATCGCTTGGTTCTTTCCGGCACGCCGATTGAAAACCGCCTGCTTGACATGTGGTCTCTTATGGCCTTCTCCATGCCGGGAGTTCTCGGATCTCGCGCTTACTTCAAGAAACGTTTTGACAAACGCAAGGATCCGCAAAGCCAGACTCGTCTGGCGGCACGCTTGAAGCCTTTCCTCTTGCGTCGTACCAAATCCCAGGTTGCCCGAGATCTTCCGCCGAGAACGGAAGAAGAAGTGTTTGCCAAGATGGAAGGTATCCAGAACCAGCTCTACAAGGCGGAATTGCGCCGAATTCAGAAGGCCTTGCTGGGAATAGACTCCGATGAATCGGTTAAAAAGAACAGTTTTGCCATTCTCCAGGGATTAATGCGCCTTCGTCAGATTTGCTGCCATCCGGGCTTGATAGATGCCAAGTATGCCAAGGAAGAGAGCGCCAAACTCAACGCTCTTTTCTACCTGCTGGATCAGTTGCGTGAGGAAGGGCACAAGGTGCTTGTGTTCTCCCAGTTCGTTTCCATGCTGGAAATCATCAAGAACAGGCTCGAATCCGAAGCGCGTCCTCTCAACTATCTTACCGGTCAGACTAAGGACCGAAAGGGAGAAATCGAACGCTTCCAGACTTCCAAGGAACCTTCCGTTTTCCTCCTATCCCTCAAGGCTGGCGGTGCCGGTTTGAACCTGACTTCCGCGTCCTATGTTGTCCTGTACGATCCGTGGTGGAATCCCGCCGTGGAAAGTCAGGCTATCGACCGTACGCACCGAATCGGCCAGAAGAACAAGGTTATCGCCTACCGGCTTTTGACGAAGGATTCCGTTGAAGAGAAGATCCGTATTCTCCAGCACCAGAAGAACCAGCTTGTTGCCAACGTCCTGGGAGACGAAGGATTTGCTTCTACTCTGGGTATAGACGACCTCAACTTCATTCTTAACCACGGGGACGAAGAAGAAGGTTAAGCCTTGCGCTCTGCGAACGAACGTTGAGTTTCCTCCTAAGGGCCGGACCGGAGAAATGCCGGACCGGCCCTGTCTTTTATTTCCATGGGTGGATGGCTTGCTTTTTGCTTGCTTGAAAGCCGGTTGCAGGAGCAAATGGAAATAATGAAACTGACATCTTTACTGATCGCTTCCCTGGGGATTGCTCTGCTGAGCTCCTGTTCTTGCAACTGTAATAAAATCAACAAAGATCTTTTGAACGATTATAAGCCTACATCAACCCAGAAGTTCCAGTAAGGAGTGAACTTCGCCAGGAGTATGCATGTTTGAAATTAGAGAAAAACCGCAGAAAGTGGAACGAGCATTGCTTGTTTCCATTTATTTCAACGAGAAGGATTTGCCTGAAACTCGGGCAATGCTGGAAGAATTGGACGATCTTGTTTCCAATCTGGATATTCAGGTCGTTGGCAAGGAGCTTGTCCGTTCACGGGAAATCCATGCCAAGTTTTTATGTGGTACAGGCAAGGCTCAGGAAATCTGTGATCTGGCTCATTCCCTTGACGTGGACTGTGTAGTTTTCGACAATATGCTGGCTCCGTCCCAGCAACGCGAATGGGAACGCCTCATCGACGTATGCGTTATCGACCGTGAAGAAGTGATTCTTGATATCTTTGCCCAGCGTGCCCGCACTCGCGAAGCGACCCTGCAGGTAGATTTGGCAAGGATGCAATATTCCCTGCCAAGAATGGCTCGCATGTGGGCGCATCTGGACAGACAGGGCGGTGGCTCCGGCGGAGGAAAGGGGGGCTCTGGCGCTGCTCGCGGCGAAGGTGAAAAGCAGATCGAAGTAGATCGTCGGCTGGCTCGTTCCCGTATTGAGGCTATTCAAAAGGAACTGGAAGATGTCAGACGCCAGCGTGCAACCCAGCGCAAGGATCGCGAACGACAGGGGATGCCGACGGCTGCCATTGTGGGTTACACCAATGCGGGCAAGTCTTCCTTGCTCAGTTTTGTATCCGGAGCGGACGTTATGGCGAAGGATATGCTCTTTGCAACGCTGGATACGACGACCAGAAAGATATCGCTGCCTGATGGGCAAGCTCTTTTGCTGACCGATACAGTCGGATTTATCCGCAATCTTCCCCATCGGCTGGTGGAAGCCTTCAAATCGACTCTGGAAGAAGCCGTTTTGGCGGATTTCCTGATTCAGGTGGTCGATGTATCCGATCCGGATGCTTACCGGCATTTTGAGACGACTCTTGAGGTTCTTGCCGAGCTGGGTGCTGTGGACAAACCTATGGTTGTCGTGTTCAACAAACTGGACAAGCTGGAGGAATCCGTCCGTTGCGAAACCGCAGAAACTCTGGCCCGGAAAATGCAGATGCCTACGGTATCCATGTCCGTACGTGAATCCTGGGGAATGGATGACTTCATGGAGGCATGTGTGGAAATGCTTTCCCATCGCGTTCATACCTCCATTTATAAAATTCCTCAATACCGTAGTGATCTTGTGGCGGTTATGCATCGTGAAGGCAAGGTCCTAAGTACGGAATACGAGGAGAACGACATCATCGTCCAGGCCATTTTGCCGAGAGCTCTGGATAGTAAACTGGATGACTGGAAGGTTTAATAAATATTGATAATCAATGGATAAAAAGGGGGGCGGATGCCTCTCCCTTTTTTGTATGCGAGTTGCCTGTTCATGATCGTCCTGAATCGTATAAACGGTAGAGTTGTTGGAGAAAAATAATTTTTTTATATCTGATTGATATCGAGAGTATTTTGCGGTGATTGAAGATTTGGTGGAGAAAAAACTTTCAAAAGATGTTGACGTTTTCCGGGATTCATGTAGATTTCTCGGCACCCCAACCGAGGGGATCACGCCGAAAGGGCAGACCCGCAACGACCCGGAGCTTGAAGAAAGCGAGAGGGACGGAGGGCTGGCCGGCCGGGTGAGAGCGAAGGAAAAGGTTCCGAAAAAGGGG
>NZ_JARWNC010000036.1:0-41029 GCF_029854675.1 Akkermansia sp. N21169
GGGAACTTCCCTTGCCGATCTTCAGCGTCCCGGCCGTCAACGTCGTGCCGCCCGTATAGGTGCTCTCGCCGGTCAGCTCCTGGCTCCCGGTCCCGTTCATCTCCAACGACAGCTTGCCGGAACCAAGACCGGAACCATTCTGATCCTTTACAATCCCGGAAAAGACGTGATTCTCGTCTGGAGTTATTGTTAACCTATATAACTTATTGTCAGAATCCGTTGCCGTCCAAACCCAGCCATCGCCATTGAGCCCCTTGATACTTCCGGTATCAGAACCAAGAGCTAATGCAGAACCATAACCGGTAAGGGTTACAACGGATCTTGCCAAAGCGGAAGCATGTCCAATAACAATCTGATTGCCGAAATTCTTCGATTCAACGCTGTTCATCAAATCAAGGACAGTGACATTACCGGAGAACTTTGTGTTGGCTCCATTTAAAAGGACAGAAGCTCCCCAACCTGTTTTCTTTTTGCTATCCGTGATCAGCGTTGCTCCTCCGCCCCATCCCCAGGTCCCATCCCGATGAGAATTAATCAACACCAGTTCACCGAGACCCTCCAATTCCTTCACCGTCATATAATTCTGATAACCTCCACTGATCTGAGCAACAGCATTTTCGGCTATTGTCAACTTTCCTTCCAACTGGATATTGTCTTGAGAAAACCAGATTGTATTATCCTTACCGCTATCGACAAATATATTGTTGGTCGTCACCATATTATTTTGGCTTGAAGCCAAATCGAGCCTTGTGGATAAACCATTTTCGGCGGCAATCCTGAAATCTCCCGTTCCCGCCGCCTTGAGAGTCCCTAACGTCAACCGACCGTTTTGGATCAAGGTTTCTGTAGTCAAATTGCTGTCATGATTGAGTACAAGAGTCCCGGTCCCGCTCTTAATCAACTTGCCGACACCATCGAACCCATGATTCATCGTAATGGTATAGACTCCCGTATCGAACGTCGTTCCATTGACACTCATCAAATGGATTTTGACATTGCCATTATCGAAGCCTTCTGCAGCAGTGTTTTTCTCGTCCGTATCTTTTTCTGTCGACCAATTGGCAGAAGCTCGAACAGTTCCTTCTCCCAATTGAATATTCGTAGCTTCATAAAGTCCAGATGACACATCTCCTCCTTGAGGTGTTCCCGTGAACTGATCCCGGATATTCTTGATGCCGTCGCCTCCTATCACCAACAAATTGTCCTTGCCGGAATATCCGTCGGCGGGGTTGCCCATGATCAAAGCATTGTTTTTGCGGTCGTTATTACCATTGTTACTAGTTTTACGGAAATCGATACCCTTCACATAAATTTCTCCATCGATCAAATTAATGACGGAATATCCGTCATTCCCCATTTTGATTACTCCGGAAGCATTCAGTTCGCTTCCATTCTGGATATTGATGGTTGTATGCGAATTTCCCCATCCCCATACATTGAGTTGAAATGTCGTAGTCGTTAACTTTAAGGAAGAACCTTGAGTCAAATTGATGGTATGTTTGACGCCGCTTTCGCTAATGCTGCCAGAGCCTTCCACCGTCATCTTGCTATTGACAAGATTTAGCACCGACGTCACGCCGGAGCGGTTTACACAATAGTTACCACCTATACGGACGGTATTGTTTTCCATCGTGATGGTACTATTTCGACCATACTGATAAAATGCACCGTCAATATCTATATCTCCGGTAAATTTCAATGTTCCCCCATCCGTATGCTTCAGTGTCCCCGTTCCTGAGATAGTGCCGTGATAGATTGATGCCGAACTACCATACAAACGAATCGTTCCTCCGTTGGAGCCGATCATGATGTCATTGTAGATATCAAAATTTGTTGATTCCGAAGTTAAAAGTCCTCCTCCATTCAGAAAAATTACAACTCCGTCGGAATCACCTTCATTTTGCATGACATTAACGGCATCATCCCATCCCAGAAGGCCGGAACGCATTCCCACGCCTCCCGTATATCCTTCCTCAAGGGTCACCTTTGTCCGGTCACCATTACTACCGCCGTCAATACTTAAATTACCGATACCCCACAAGGATACTCCCGCCCATCCCGGACCGTCTCCAGTCACTTTGACTGTTTCCCCTGAAATAGTGTAGGTTCCGGATGTATTTGATGCATCGCCAAATGCCAGTGATGTATAATCGCTCTGTTTTGTTCCTCTTACAAGTTCCACTGTAGCTCCCGTCCCGTATGCAATGGAGGAAAACCCTTGTTCGGCATTTCCTTCCAATTTCACCTTGCTCCCATTTCCCAGAACCAATGGAGCAGACAAATTTCCACTCTTGTTTTCAATAGTCAGAGTTTTGCCATCATCCACTATGATGTTCCCCAAGGAACCGGAAAAACTATGTACAGACTGGTCTTCCTTGATCTTCAATGTTCCTTCACCGGACAAAGCAATGGATTGGGACGAAGAAAACTCGGTTGTCCCCAGAGAAAGAATGCTATCAGCCGAGGTAATGTTCAAAATAGCCGTATTTCCGAGAGTCAGAGAACCTTCGTCAAATGTCACATTACCCGATTTTAACGAAACGAACGCTGCCTCTACATTACCCATCGTGACCACATGGCTGGCATCACCGGTCGCTGTCGACAATAAAACGGCGGAAGCCTCCGCTCCCTTCCATGCCTCTGTGCCGCTGCCGGCGCCCGCTTCCGTTGGACTCCATGTATTGGACAACCATATTGTATTTTCGGATATGCTCCTGTATTGACCGATGAATGTATTCACGATCTGAATCCCGGCAATCGTACCACGGGCACCTGATGCCGCTACGGAAGCAAGAGTCAGTGTTGTTCCGGTCAAGCCATTAATTTCCAGAACGTTTGTCCCGATTGTCAGATTGTAATCATTATTGCCTGAAGATCTTGTTCCCCATGTATTCGTACCAATTTTTGCAGCATTTGTCCCATCGGCTGTATAACTGGTGCCATTGACGGTCATTGCTGTAAATTTGTTATTAGCATCATCGGCATCGCCCCCGAAATAGATATATACCTTATATGTCAGATAAGGTACGTTCGCAATCGTCACCGTTTGAGACGAATTGGCTCCCGCGGAAATGGCACCAGCCAAGAGCTTTTGATTCAAGGAGGAATCTGCCGTTACTCCGGGATGGCTCCAGCCGTGAATAGCTGTGACACTGGCAGTTACTCCCGAAAGAGCAGAACCGAAATTATCGTGTAAATTGTTCCAAGTTACAGCGTTTGATCCTGTTGTCAGAGCACAGTTATTCCAATTATTGGCGATAACCTGATCCAAACCTAACATATTGGTACCTGATACCTGGTAGGCGTCATCGCCGCTTCTATAAAAGTTCAGGCTTAAACCATCTGAAGCGTAAGCAGCTGATTGTGAAAAAAATATAACGTTTGAGCAAGCGGTAAGAAGTAAAAGCTTCAAAGAGAGAGGAAGTCGTAGTTTCATGGTAAAAGATGATAAATACTTCTATAAAATAGCGTATTATCAATCCGCAATCAAGCAGAAAAATCATAAAGAAGAAAAATAGCTCCAAGAGCCATGGAGAGTTAAGTTACATTCAATAAATCATCTTTGCCTGGGAATGTTACTTTCTCATAATAAGCTTATAATGAATCAATATAGCGGATTGATAATCCGTTTGTCAACGATCATGATTATCCTCTCTTCCCGATAGAAGAAGGCTTTCAATTCCATCTTTATCTATGAATGGATTGTTATTATGATTTGATAGTAAATGATTTGTGATTAAATTAATTCGATCCGCCCGTTTCTCCATGAATCAAAAAAAGACCTCGCCGGATTTTTTGGTAGAAACGGTCACGAATGAGCAAAAAAATGTTTTTTAGAATAGTTTTTGGAAGCTATCCATGTTCCTTAACCATGAACAAACGATTACGATTTGAATTACTGGTGTATCCCGAAGGATTTTCTCTTCAACAGCAGGTTCTCAAGGGTAAATACGAATTCCAATTAAGAGTCTTATTAGGCATTTTTTGAAAACGAGAAGATAAAATGCTCAAAAAATCAAGCGAGGTGCCATGATTCTATTACTCAATCCGGTTTGCCGGTTGTATTAGACGTATCCCGGGCGTGCCGAAAGGCGACCCGTGACGATGCCCATGATACAGAATGCCGTGTAAATCAGGCAGAATGGAAGGATGGAACTACCGTGCTGGAGAACAAAACTCCCACCAAGCGCCATGAGGGCACCAAAGGTGAATCCGAATCCCTGCGACATGCCGGATAGTTCCAGGGCCGTTGTTTCGTTATCCGCTCGTTCTACCATCAGACTCATGCCTCTGCTGAACACGGCTCCCGTTCCAAGTCCGCATATGATTGAGAACGGTATGACCCACTCCAGCGGTCCATACATGATGGCCCAGCAAGAGATTACGGAAGATGCCAGGGCCAGTGTAATGAGCCTGCCGTGCCCTCCGAGTTTTTCTTCTCCCCAGTGGGCAACAAGAGTGGCGGGGATTTGAGACAGGGTGATCAGGGAGAGCACGTATCCGGCGTCATCGCCGTTCATGCCCCTGCCTTTGAGCAGGATGGGGAACCAGGTGAAGAGGAAGTAGGCCGCTGCAACTCGGCTCATGTAGAAGAGAGTGATTTGCCAGGCTCGCGGGTGGGTCAGCAAACGGCTGATATTCGTTTCAAGGGGCTGTTGGCGTGCGTGGCTGGGATAGATTTTGAAGTAACACCCCCAGATGGCGCAAGCCAGCAGGATAGGAGCAGCCCAGAAGGCCAGTCCTTCCTTCCATCCTCCGAGGTTGGCGGCGATGGGGTAGGCGGTAGCCGCGGCGACGGATGTACCCAGGCCGACGAGGGCGCTGTAGATTCCCATCATGAACGGCGCTTTGTCCGGCATGGTATGTTTGATGAATCCGGGAATGGCTGCTCCGGCAATGCCCAGTCCCAGGCCCATGACGATCATGCCACCATACAGACCGATCATGCCACCGTAACTGCGCCAGAGGATTCCGGCAACGGCGACGAGAGGGAAAATAAGGATGATTTTCCACGGGAGGAGCAGACGGGCGACACGGGGAGCCAAGGCCGCTGCGATGCCAAGGACAAAAACGGGCAGGAGGGCAAAGGTTCCGGAATCGTCCATGGAAAGTCCCAGATCATGTCTGAGTTCCCCCAGCAAAGGGTCGGGAGCCGTCATGGCCGGTCTCAGGTTGAAACAAATGAGGATGATCGCCAGAATGAGGAATACCTGCTTCCGGATGCCGGATGATGATGCCTGGTCCATGTGGAGATGATGGTAAGGAGTTAGGAATGAGCCTACTAAAGATATACATGGAAACAGGTGTTTCCGTTCACCGGGGATGGGAGAGAGACGGGAAAAAACGGCAGGAGGCCGCTCCGCGTACTGGCGGAACGGCCTCCCGGTGTTGGCTTGAAATTGAGTTTATTGTGATGGATGAGGGAGGTTCAGGACTTGTTTTTGATGACATTTTTCCCTTTGGCTTCCGGGGAGAGATTGATGGCTCCCCCTTGTTTCACGGAGGCGATGCCTTGCCAGGCGGCATCCTTATCCACAGTCAGGGTGGCACCTTTCATGACGATGAAGTTGGCCTGGACTGCCGTGTGGGCTCCGATTGTCAATGTCGTACCGGGGTGGAGGATGATAGGGGCTTTCCCTGTTTGGACGACGGAAGTAATCCAGTCTGAAGGATCGACAAAGTTGGCGGCATGCGGGGTGGGCCTTCCGGTGATGGAAATGTGGCCGCTACGGATTTCGATACCGCCTTTGTTCGTGATTTTTCCGCTCCAGGTCCAAGTGGCTTGATCATCCTTTCCTTCGGGGGCATAGACGATTTTGAGCAAACCTTTGGCGGTATCTCCTCCGTCGGTCAACACACCGAAGAAGGAGCCGGTGCCCGTGTAGGTGAAGGTGGATGTAGTGCCGGGTTTCAGGTTGGTGATGCGGGCTCCTTCGTCGAGATGGGGCAGGGTGTTCCAGGTCAGGGAATGACCGTAGAGGTCAAGTAATCCCCCTTTGGCTCCGAAGTGGACGGGTCCGGCAAGCTGGTTGTCTCCCTGGAGGCGCAGAGCGGGGCGGCCGGATACCAGCATGACGGACGAGGCTGCCTTGCCGTTTTCGCGATTCAGGATGGTTTGTCCGTCTCCCAGGTTCAGGGAAGCCGGGTTATCTCCATTCCCTTCAATGATTAGGGTTCCTTTACCGACTTTGCGCCATTCCTGACCATCTTTGGCCGTCAGGGTTGATGTGACGGTAGTCCCCTTGCGGATATCCATGCCTGCCGAGTACAGGGTATGGGATGGCTGGGCTGCCGTGAGTTTCATGTTTGTCTTGAAAGTCAGGCTGCCGGCGCCCATATCGACCGGGGCTTCCAGACGGAGTTCGGACGGCGTGCCGGAGAAGACGAGATTACGCGTTTTTTCCAGTTCATCCATGGTGGCATCCGGGAAGGCTTTTCCCTGAGCCAGTCCATGGTATGCCCACGACCTGGCTCCCTGGACGAGTTTTCCTTGACCTTCGGTGTTCGTTGGTTTCCAGAGAATAGGGGTAGACGAAGACGAGGTGATTTCCGGATCGAAATAGGATCGGATGACATCAATGCTCCAGATGTTGCTGCTGCGCATCTGACTAAATCCGCCGCCTCCGCCGGATTGCCCCGGTCCGATATATTCCCAACGCTTGTTTTTGTCATTGTAGATCCAGCTGCCGCTTCCGCTGTCGCCTCCGAGGATGCAGATGGGCAGGGGGAGGTCAGGGTTCTTTTCAAGCTGAAGGGAATATTGGAATTGGAAGGCTCTGTATTTGCTGGCAGGGTGTTCCGGGTTGTTGGACGGGGGCGTTGACAGGACGTT
Organism: Akkermansia sp. N21169; assembly: GCF_029854675.1. Taxonomy (NCBI): domain Bacteria; kingdom Pseudomonadati; phylum Verrucomicrobiota; class Verrucomicrobiia; order Verrucomicrobiales; family Akkermansiaceae; genus Akkermansia; species Akkermansia sp. N21169. Next base: position 6,833 of record NZ_JARWNC010000036.1, read on the forward strand.
TGTGAAAATGACCGTGCCTCCCGTCAGGAAGGAGTAGGCTCCCGCCACATCGTTCGAATTGTCTTTGTCGACAGCTACTTTTTGGGTGCCTCCTCCGGCTCGGAGGACGGGCTTTCCTTTGATATTGAGAAGTAATTCTTCATCTTCCACGAAGGGAACGGGTTCGGCTTCCGTGACAATCTTGTCCAATCGAGCTACCTGGATGTCATACGTGTAGTCGGTTTTTTCTCCCCATCCATTGTTTTTTTTGACGACACGGTAGTTGTCTTGGCCGCCAAAGCGTTTGGTGAAAGATGCCGTTTGGTAGCCGCCGTTGTGGGCGACAGTGGCAAGGAACTGGGGACTGCCGGTTAGAGCGGCAAAACCTTCGTCCACAACGGATTCAAAACTCATCATTCTGGGGATGGTTCCCGACGGCGTTCCGTCCTTGTAGTAAACGGGAACATTGGTGGCATCCGCAGCAAATCGACCTCGGTTTTCCGCGAAGTCCCTGTATGTTTGCAGGGGAATGTCCGGATGCATCAGGCCGGCCAGAGTTCCGTTGGCTGCCAGGAGGGCAAGGCCGCAGACTATTCCATTCAGGGGGAGGTTCCGGGTATTCATGGGAAATGGTAATAGAGATATTACTTTCGGATGATGCGTAATCTTTCACGAATTGTGCCGGGTAGGGCATGGACAGGGGAATTTTTGCCTTGTACCGGTCAGCTTGTTTTTTCATGGTAACGAGTGAGAATCATGTTCATTGCTCATCTTCCTGCCGGGTACCTTCTAGGATGTACATTTCGGAGCTGCCAGGCGAAACTGGTCATGTTCGCCGCATTGCTTGGATCCGTATTTCCGGATTTTGACCTGTTGTATTTCTATCTGGTAGACGGTCGTCAGCATCACCACCATACGTATTGGACACACTTTCCCCTCCTCTGGGTCAGCTTGAGCGTTTTAGCCGGGATTTGGGTTTTGTGCCGGAGGTATTCTTCGGTCGCCTGGGCGACTCTGGCATTCAGTTTGAGCGGAGTTCTCCACCTTGTCCTGGATTCTTTTGTCGGGGATATTCCGTGGTTTGCTCCTTTTTCTCTCAAGCTGTATGCCATGTACCACATTCCCTCCGTTTACAAGCCGTGGTGGTTGAATTTTATCCTGAATTGGTCCTTTCTTCTGGAGTTGGCGATCATCGCTTGTGCCGTCATCGTGTACCGTCTGCGCAGGCATCGGAGAAGAGAAAGTTAGGGAATATTTGCGGCTCATGAAATTTTGGAGTTGGACTATCCGTGTCGAACCGGCTATCTTATCTACCATCCTCTTTTTCTTATGCAGACTTACTTTTTATACAACAAGGTGATTGCCGCGCATGCGCTGGCCTTATTTGCTGTCGGAACCGGAGCCGGATGGGCCGCCTCCGATCAATTGAATGAACAGGTTATTCGCGACAATATGGGTAAAGTTGCCGAATGGCAGGTCAAGCATCCCAAACACTCGAAAACGGACTGGACCAACGGCGCCTTGTATTCCGGATTGCTTCAATACGGGCTGGCTGTGCCGGAAGGCATCGGTCTGAAGGCCATCCGGGAAGTCGGTGAAAAAACCAACTGGGGTGTCGGCAAACGCCACTACCATGCCGACGACCACTGTGTCGGCCATGCCTGGATTGAAATGGCCGGCCGCGACGGCAACCCCGCTGCCGTGAAAAATATCAAAGAAGTTCTGGATAAGGTCAAAGATAACCCAGCCCAGGTCAAACTGGAATTCGGCACACCCAAGTGCCAGGACCGCTGGTGCTGGAGCGATGCCCTTTTCATGTCTCCTCCGTCCTATGCCAAATTAGCGGCGTATACGGGTGACGAATCGTACCTGAAGTTCATGGACAAGGAATACAAGGCTACCTACGACTATCTTTTCGACAAAAAGGCCGGCCTCTTTTCCCGCGATTCCCGCTATTTTACCCAGAAGGCGGCCAATGGTAAAAAAATGTTCTGGAGCCGTGGCAACGGCTGGGTCATTGCCGGCCTTCCTCTGATTCTCCGCGACATGCCGCAGGACTGGCCGACGCGCCCGTTTTATGAAAACCTGTTGAAGACTCTCGCCAAGTCCCTCAAGAATTGCCAGACCGAAGACGGTTCCTGGCACGCCAGTCTGCTTGACCCGGAGGATCCGCCCCTCAAGGAAATGAGCGGTACCCTGTTTATTACCTACGGCCTGATCTGGGGCGTCAACAATGGCCTTCTTGATGCCAAGGAATATATGCCCGTGATCGAAAAAGCCTGGAAAGCTGCCAATGAATGTGTCGAAGAGGACGGACTCCTCGGTTGGGTTCAGCCTATTGCCGACAAACCGGGGCATTATTCAGCCAAGTCTACGGAAGTTTATGGTCCTGGAGCTTACCTGCTTGCCGGTACCGAATTGCGCAAGGCCGTCGTGGCGAAGGAAAATCCAAGACGCCGGACAGTCACGGTGACGAATCCTCTGCCGGTGTATCGTTCGCATGAAACGATTTCCATTAAATGGCCCGATATGCCTGCTGCCGATGCCGAAAACCTGCGTGTCTTCGATGTGCGCGACGGGCGCGTCATCCCCCATCAGCTTGTGGATGAAAACGGTGACGGTAAGACGGATGCCCTCCTCTTCCAGGGCGATTTCCCCGCCAGAGTCTCCCGTGACTATTGGGTGTTTTCCAGCAAGACTCTTCCAGCTGCCTCCAAAGATACCGTCTGTTACAGCCGTTATGTCCCCGAACGCATGGATGACTTTGCCTGGGAGAATGACGTGACCGCTCACCGTATCTACGGTCCCAAGGTGTCGGAACCGGCTCCGAAGGGGGAAGGCCTCTTCTCCAATGGATCCGATATCTGGTGCAAGTACGGTCCGGGACTCGTTATCGACGAATTCTACAAGAAGGGCAACTACCATTCCGATCATGGCAAGGGGCTGGACATGTATAAGGTTGGTCCGAATCGTGGTTGCGGCGCTACGGCCGTCGTGAGGGACGGTACTCCCTTTGCTTCCGTCAACTGGGCTACAGGGAAAAACCTTTACAATGGCCCCATCCGCACTGCGTTTGAAGTGACTTATGCTCCTTGGAAAGCGGGTAGCGGCGTTACCGTTCAGGAGAAGCGAGTTATGACTTTGGATGCCGGTTCTCCGTTTACCCGGGCCGAAAGCCGGTTTGAAGTGAAGGGGGCTCCGACTCCTCAATTCGCTGCCGGTATCAACACCAATCCGGAACTCAACGGTATTGAAACCACCAATGTCGATCCGAAAGCCGGTTATGTGGCCGTCTGGGGTACCCCAAGCGGTAAGGATGGCAAGGACGGCATCATTGGAAGCGCTTTGATTGTGCCGAATGCCAAGGGGAAATTGGACAAGGATGGCAACACTTATCTTTTCCGCCCGCTCAAGAGCAACGAGCCTCTCGTTTGGTACATGGGAGCCATGTGGAGCAAGGCTTCTCCTGTGAAATCCGCGGAGGATTGGACGGAGGTCGTCTCCCGCAAAGCCCGGGCCGTCCAGACGCCATTGGTTGTGCAAATGAAATAAGCTGCCGATTCTCAGTACAGAAGGGCTGCCTTGCAACAATGCGCAGGGCAGCCCTTCGTCTTTTGAGATTGTCGGCGTCTAATTGTCGAAAATGCGGAAGCGTTTGATGAATTTTCCAGTTCGATTGATGCGCGACCTGTTCCGGCATTTCAGGAGGATTTTTCTACCGACCTCATTACGGGTGAAGACCAGTTTGTACGGGCAGTGGAGCTTGTCCAGATGCTCTTGGAAGGCTTCAGCTGATTCTTTATTGTTGCCGAGGATGGCGGGGCAGGCATAGCTGCGGTCGTAGTCGAGAAAAAGGGCCCCCAGGATGAAGTCCTGGCGAATCAGGAGGTAGCGTGGGTTGTCGATGGGGGAGAGGAGTTCTCCGATGGCGTTGCGGAAGAGGGTTTTTTCCCGGAGAGAGCCGTTCTGTAGTTCGCAGGTGATGATCAGGCTGGAGTTGAAGGAGGCGACGCGGGCTATCGTATCTGGTGAGGCGATTTTCCCGCATTCCTTCATGGTGCTCAGTAGTGCTGTCGCAAAGCTGCGTATTGTTTTTTCCGGAGAAAGCAGAGGAAGAATCCGGTAGATGATGAGTATGTAAATTTTATGCAGAATCCAAAATGTGGCGATGAGGGCAATGAGTTGCCAAATTGTGGCGGCTTTCATGATTGCCGATCCGGCTGATGCAAAGCCTGCAACAAGAGTGCCGCCCAGTAGGAGAAGATACAGTAAATTGAAGAAGATGAATTTTGTAGGTTCTCTGGGAGGATTCAGTTCGACGGTTTCGAGGATATCCTCCTTATTGACGTCTGATCCCTGCAATAATTCTTCCCAACGTTTGCGCATTCCTTCACGGTCAGCGGCCATGGACAGCATCTGTTCATTGATTTCCTGAATGTGCTTTTTGGTGTACGGGGGCTGGATGATGTCGAGGCGTTCGATACCGTTGGTGATGTATTGTCCTTGCCTGTAGGAAGGCCCCATGAAGCTTTCGAAACGGCGTGTGAGCATGTCGTAGTCTTCACTTTCCAGCCTGGACGGTTCCTCATTGAGTGATTGGATGAATCTGACGATGGTGTTTTCTTTCAGGGCAGCTTCGGGTTCCAGCGTGGCGAGGTGCCAGATATTGGCGGTTTTATCTGGTTTGTCGGGATCGATGCGAATGGCTCGCCCTCTCATTTGATTGGAGAGCATGAAAGAGCCGATGAAACTGGCCAGGATAAGGCTGTTGATGCAGGGAGAGTCCCATCCTTCCCCCAGCAGGGATTTGGTGCCGACGAGGATTTGGCAATGCCCTTGGCGGAAGGCTTTCGTGATGACGGCAACCTTGTTTTTATTTTGTCCGCTAAAGTTTAGTTCGCAATATGGCACATTGGGCAGGGGGCGCGACGTGAGGGAAATCCCCATGTCGTGGGCGGTCTCCATCAATGCCCCCAGTGTATTGGACGGCCAAAGCACGAGGGTGCCGGACAGGAGCGCGATGCCGACCTGTTCTCCCATCTTGCGGCGGATGGCTTCGAAGATGGGCACCGTTCCCATTTCTTGCAGTGGGCGATCACTGCCAATGGTGGAGAGCAGGTTTTTCTTGATGTGATCCGTCAGCACGAGGAGGCGCAAATCGCGCCCGAGTTGTTTGTGTTCCTCCTCGGCGATGATAGTGATGCTCTCCAGCTTGCCGACTGATGAGATGAAGGTGCGCTTCAGCTTGTCATCGAAGAGGAGGCAGACCTGGTGGCGCTTGATGAGGCCGGCATGTGAGAGGGCGGTGTGCAGGTGCTCAACGCTGGCGGGTGAAAAGAGTTCCGGGTGAGCGAGGATGAAATTGAAGACCCATTCGGCATATTTGATCGAGGTGAATGAGGGGAGGCTCTTTCTGCCGGTGAGGAGACGGATAAGTTTTCTCGGGATATTTTCACCTCTGGCGTGAGCCAGAATCAGAATGTATGAGAATTGATCCGCATATTCCAGAAGGGTTTCCTCCATTTCCCGGTACCGAGTCAGAAGAGCGCTGGCTTCCAGTATTTCTCCGAATATGGGGCCGGTTAGAATGGTGTGCGTGGTTTCGGACGCTATTTGGCGGTATTTTTGGAGGGCATCCAGCTCGGGGGCGGCAGGATAGTTGAAGTAGATGTAGTCCTGATGAGGACAAAGACTTTTTTGCGAAACGAGTTGGGGAACGAAAATTTCGGCGTCGATTTCTCCGCAGACGGTCATGTAGCGTTTCCATTCCTCCGGCGTACTGTCGTAGGGAGGTGTGGCCGTGAGTGCGATGATGGAGACATCTGCCTTGAGGGCTTTCAGGAAGGCTTCGAGAGCCTTTTGCCATTCGCTGCGGAGGTGGTGGGCTTCATCGAGGCAGATGGTGCGTATGCCTGCCTTGTGGATGGCTTCGATGAGTTCGTTTCTAGCGGAGAATTCGGCGGGGGCATTGTCTTCTTCGGAAGTGGTGTCCTCCATATATTCCTGCTCGTCGCCATCGTCTTCTGCCGGAAGGGGGCGACCCGTCCATGCCGCGTGAAGAGCCTGGTAGGTGACGGAGGTGATGAGCCTGGGCTCCGAGAGACGGAAGGATATCATGCCGGAATCATCCCGTCCCGATGGCAGGAAGTTGCCGCGGAAACGTTCTCCCCATTGCTGGCGGATGGTGACGGAGGGCGACAGGATAAGCGCGGGGGCATTCTTGCGGCGGATTAACTCCAGTCCCAGGATTGTTTTCCCGCTTCCGGGGGCTGCCACAATATGGATTTGCCCGTCGTCCCAGTAGTCTTCCGCCCGGTCGAGTATGCCTTGCTGATAACTGCGGAATGTGCCTTGGAAACGGATGGAAGGATCGAAGCTGGACATGGCGGTGCGGCGGCGAAGATCTGTGCCGCTCCCAGATTTATGGACGCCTGGTGATGCGGATGACGAGGCCTCCTCCTGAGTGTAGGTCCTCGGTCAGTGAGTCTCCGGTACGGAATGTGGAACGGCGAATTTGGATGTTTTTCCTGTCGTTGGGACTGTCGGCCAGGATTTCCAAATCATAGATACCGGCGCTGAGGAACTCCAGCCTGGATTTCAGTTCCCTGGGCTTTTCTCCGTTGAGGACGCCGAGGTACCATGTATTACCTTTGCGGCGGGCGATGGCTGCCAATTCTCCAATACTGCTTTCCGGCAGGACGACGGTTTCATCCCATACGACGGGGACACTTTCAATAAATCCCCTTCCGGGAGAGGAAAGCATGTCTTCCATATCTGCGGCCAGAATCAACATCTGTGATGTGAGCACGTAGATGGTGGCGAACTGGTGTGCAAAGGTGACGGAGGGGGGATAAGAATGACGGAAGTTGAGAGGGGTATAGTCGGCTCCGCCTGCCAGCCAGCGGGTGAAAGGAAGGACGGTGTTGTGATAGGGCCAGGGCGGACCGGGAGCCCAATTGTTTTCACCACCGACGCATTCCAGGCCGCGAACTGCTTCCTTGGCTAATAGATTGGGGTAGGTGAAGTAGTCCCCAGTGGGCTTGTTGACACCATGGAAGACGACCATCAATTTGTTGCGGGCAGCCTCTTTCAAGATGTCTTCCATCAATTGGACGGTGTAGGCATTTTCTGTGTGGAAGAAGTCGATTTTGAGTCCTTGTACACCCAATTCGGCACATTTTTTCATGAATGCGGTTCTTTCTTCCGCTTGTTCCAGTCCGATGTCGTTCCGGTTGCCAAAGCGTGGCGACGAGGGCCGCCATAACCAGATGCCTACGTGGCGTTTTTTCCCGTATTCGGCCAGTTCGGCAATGTCTTTCCATTTATCAGGCCAGTGCTCCCATCCATCATCGATGACGACTGATTCCAGTCCCAGTTCAGAGGCTCCATCAATATATTTTTTGTATGTTTCCTGGCTGAGTCGGCTGGCTCCTCCTTGGGTAAGCCATGTGAAGACAGCCCGGCCCGGCTTGATCCAGCTTGTTTTTGATCCCTGCGGGAAGAGTTCGTGATCGGGGGGATTGGAGACTTCCCGGATGATGTTGTTGTTGACGAGGCCATTCAAGTCGGAGGCCAGCATCAGGATGCGCCAAGGTGTTATGATTTCTGACCGCGAGGCGTCGGGGAATGCTTTCCAGGCGATGTCGCGAACTTCGGAATGGGCATATTGCATGGCTGGCATGCCGGTGGGTATGCCCGATTCAATGTGACCTTTGTTGTCAACAAATCCAAATCGGATGCGGTTGGGGGCATCTCCGAACATGACAGCCCCGTGGAAATGGGTCAGATTGGCCTCCGTGACGGCAGCGTAGGTGCCGGAGGGCAGACGGAATGTGGCGGGAGGGGCAAGTAGTTCTCCCTGTATGGTATCTGTCAGACGATCTTGATACGATTGAATCCACCCGTATTGGAAGGGACCACTGGCATACCAGGCCCGGGTGGAGGAGGGGAAGGAAAAGGATGTTTGCTCACGCTCAATGGTTCTGGGCGTATCGGAGGGGATTCTGTACCGAATGGCGAGCCCGTCAGGATATGTCCTGACGTCAAGGAAGTAGTTCTGTCCCCCTTGTGTTGTGATGGCGTAGGTGGCTTCTCCGCTACCCTTGTGTTGCTCTTTGATGGATTGAATTTTTTGACCGATGTCGACCCCGTCCACGGTGAGGCCGAGGGGGGAATCCAATGCGGCAGGCTTTCCCTGGAACTTTGTGTTGCCCAAAAGCTGTCCGTCTTTGGAGATTCCGAGATGGAAACAGACCGGGCCGGTTTCCAGAGAATGAGACAAACCGACCGGGGAGGCCAGGATGGTCGATTCTTCCGGGTTGGCAAAAGCAGGTACCAGTGGAAGAACTCCGATGAGGAGCAGGACGGAAAAGAGGTTGGCTTTGATCATGCGTGCTGATGGGTGTTTATAATAGAACGGCTCGCCGGGAGAATCTCTTTCATGATTCATGTTCAAAATATCGCGAACGGAAATTTGATACTCCTCCGTTTTTCATCTCTGCGGGAAAGAGACGAAGAGGGGGAGCCCATCGGTTTTAGCAAAACAAAAAAACCGCCCAGCCACGGAGGCCGACCGGTTTTTAAGAAATCGTCGTGGAGTATCCTTACAGGTTGGAGAGTCCGGAGGTAAAGAGGGGCATGATTCCGGCAATGACGATTGCAGCTGCACAGCCGGTCATCACGATAGCGGTGATGGGCGTGACAATGATTGCTTCGTCTTCTTCCCGGGGCTTTTCCCAGTACATGGCGCGGATGACCTTGAAGTAGTAATAGAAACCGGAGGCTGCGCAGATGACCATGATGGGCAGGAGCCAGGATGAATAAGTCCCGAAGCGGATGACGTGCAGGAAGGATGCCATTTTTGCAAGGAACCCGGCCGTCAGCGGAACGCCCGCAAGAGAAGCGAACATGATGGTGATGGCGAGAGCCAGGCGGGGATTGGTCTTGCCAAGCCCCCGGAAGGCGGAAATCTCTTCGCTGCCGCGCTGGATGCGGATGAGGCTGAGGGCAAAAAAGGCTCCGAAGGTCATCAGCATGTAGATGGCAAGGTAAAGGGCGGCATTCGGAGCTATCGTCGAATCGGGCGCGCCGTTATAGGAACCGTCCGTCAGGAAGAAGGGAAGGATGAAACCGGCCTGGGCGATGGAGGAATAACCCATCAAACGTTTCAGGTTGGTCTGGGGAATAGCTCCCAGGTTTCCGACGAGGAGCGTGGCGGCAGCCATCAGGGCGAGGATGAGCAGGACGCTCGGAATGTTGGCGAAGGGCACGAGGATAATGCTCAGGAAGGCAAAACCGGCTACTTTGGAGGCAACGGACAGGAAAGCCGTCGTCGGCAGGGGGGCTCCCTGGTACACGTCGGGGATCCACATCTGGAGCGGTACGGCACCGATTTTGAAGGCGGCTCCGATGACGAGCAGAGCCAGAGCGAAGAGGATGCCGGCGGAGTTGCCTGAAGCAATGGCGGAAAGGACAGCGCTCTTGCTGATTTCAAACGTACCGGTCATGCCGAAGTACCAAGCGAGGCCGAAGACGAGGACACCCGTGCTGATGGCACCCAGAATCAGGTATTTGACTCCGGCTTCCAGAGAGCCGATGTTGCGGCGGAAGTAGCCGACGAGGATGTAGGAGGTCAGCGTGAGTACTTCCAGGGACACGAACAGGGTGATCAGGTCCGTAGCCTTTGTCATGGCGGTGATACCGGCGCAGGCAATGAGGGGAAGAATGAAGAATTCGCCGGTTCCGTCCTGGGTTTTGCCCTGGTTGGACGAGAGGTTGATGACAGCTTTGAAATCAACGGCCAACAGCAGGGTGAGGGCTGTGGAGATCAGTGCCAGAATGGCGTAGATGTTGCCGTAGAGGTTTTCCGTCGTGTAGTACGGGATGACTGCCAGTGAGGCCAGGGCCCCGATGAGGCCGAAGGCGCATTTGGGGACGTTTTTCAGGAAAGCGTCCGCAAGCAGGAGGACGAGGGCGACACCGACGAGAATGAATTCAGGCGTGTAGGATTGCATGGAATGTACCACGTGAATGAATTCAGGCGTAAGAACTTGCATGGGATGAATCGTTGGAAAGGGTTACTGGACGTGAGGGTCAATTCCCGAAGAAACTGAGGACGATGTTGGGACCGAAACCGAAAAGAACCAAAGCGGCCGTCAAGAACAGCACGGCCAAGCAGGCGGTATGGCTGGAACCGCATTTGCAGGAACATTGGGTCTCGACGCGTTCACAGGAACGGGAAAGTTCTCCCTGGAAGATGTCCTTGTAGGCTCGGAGCATGTAGATAGCACTGATGACCAAGCCCCACAGACAGAGAACCGTGGCGATTTGAACCGGACCGAAGTGGCCGGCAAATCCGGCGAACCCCGAGAAGAAGATCATGAATTCGCCGGGGAAGTTGGCTAGGCCGGGCAAGCCGATAGAGGCCATGGAAGCGATGCCGAAGATGAAGGCCAGCCGGGGAAGCTTGCTGCCGAGTCCGCCGAGGGCTCCGAGTTCCAGTGTTTGCGTACGGGCTTCGATTTGTCCGCAAAGCAGGAAGAGCAGGGCGATGGAAAGTCCGTGTGCCAGCATTAGCAGGGCGGCGCCTTGTGTCGCCCAGGGATTCGTTTCCGTGGAGACTAGTGCGGCAAAGGCCAGGAAGATGTAGCCCATGTGCATCACGGAGGAGTTGCCGAGCAGGAGATCCAGGCGTTTCTGGTTGACGGTGACATAACCGACCCAGATGACGTTGCAGACCAGGAAAATCATCAAGAGGTTGTTCCACGGGGCAAAAGCTCCGGAAATCATGGGCTGCAACATGAACAGACCGTATAGACCAAACTTTTTGAGTACGCCGGCATGCATCATGGCTACCGGAGTTGGAGCCGAGGCGTAGGCGGGCGCTGCCCAAGAGTGGAAGGGGAAGAGTGAAACGAGTGTGCCGAACCCGGCCAGCAGAAGGGCGCCGATAGTGCAGGCATGCTTCAACTGGACTCCGGCCTCAACGGCTTCACGGATGGCTGTGAAGGTGTAACCGAGCTGGGAACCAAGCATGAGAAGCCCGGTCAGGAGTACCATGGACGCCAAGCCGAGGTACAGCGTGATGCGCCAGGCGATCGTGCGCTTGTCTCCGCGTCCGAAGAGGCCGATCATCACGAATGTGGGAATGAGGGCCAGTTCATGGAAGGCGAAGAAGGAGAGAATATTGTCCGAGAGGAACGCTCCTGTTGCCCCGGCTGAGATCAGGAGCGGGGAGATGTACCAGGAGGCTTTATTGCCTTCCGGTGCGCAAACGCCCAGAATGGTGCCGAAGGTGACGAGGATGGTCAGCAGAAGCATGACTTTGGCCAGCGCGGGGGCAAGAGTCAGCTGCAGATCCGTATCCATGAACTGCGTCCAGCATGACGAGCAGGAGTCGTAGCTAACCAGAGCCCAGATGCCCAGAACCAAAGTCAGGGTAGCGCTCAGGATGGCAGTCGGCTTGGCGGGTGCCTTGCAGATACCGATGAGTCCCGAGGCAATCAGGGGAATAAGTACGAGCCAGATAAGCATGGTAGTTGGTGTGGGTGGAGGTTAGCAGTGGAAGACCATGAAGTAGATAACCAGCAGGATGCCGGCTCCGAAAAGCACCGTGTAGGCGGCGATGCTGCCGGATTGCAGATAACGGAGAACCCAGCCGGCCCCGGCTGTCAGGCGGGCGCAGCCGCCTACGATGATGCCGAAGACGAATTGGTCAAGGAAGTCAATGAGTGCCGAGCAAAAGCCCTGAACTCCCTGGATGAGGACTTTGTCGTAGAAAGCGTCGATGTAGAAACGGTTGGCAAAAAGCCTGGCAATAGGGTTGGAGGAGAGCCTGTCCTTGGCCGGTACTCCGGCGTAGCAGACGATACCGAGTATGCCGCCGATGATGAGAGCTCCGAGGGAAACGTAGAAGGGCAGTCCGATGTGGAGGCCTTCCGATTGGAAATCGTTGGCGGGAACAAGTTTGTCCGCAATGAATCCGTATCCCGAGACGACGGCCATAATGGCAAGGATGACGAGAGGCAGCCACATGGTGGTTCCGACTTCATGGGAGTGTTCCGCACTCTGGGTACGGGGTTTGCCGAAGAAGACGACCATGACGAGCCGCATCATGTAGAAGGTGGTCAGCAAGGCGACTCCGGCACCGATCCAGAAGAAGAGCGGGTTGGTTTCCAGAGCGGCGGTCAGGATGCCTTCCTTGGAGAAGAATCCGGATGTTCCGGGGATGGCGATCAGGGCGGCGGTCCCGAGGAGGAAGCAAAGCGAAGTGAGTTTCATGCGTCCGAGGATACCGCCCATTTTCCAGATATCCTGTTCGTGATGGCAGGCGTAAATGATGGCGCCGGCTCCGAGGAAGAGCAGTGCCTTGAACCAGGCGTGGGTGTACAGGTGGAACATGGCGGCTTCTCCGGCCAGCAGGCCGACGGCCATGATCATGTACCCGAGCTGGGAAAGGGTGGAGTAGGCCAGGATGCGCTTGATGTCATTCTGCTGGGTGGCCATGAAAGCGGCCAGGATGGCGGTGATGGCGCCTATGGAGGTAATGACCATGCAGGCCGTTTCCGTAAAGACTTCGGTACCGAGGGTGGTCTGGATGCGTACCATCATGTAAACGCCGGCGGCAACCATGGTGGCGGCATGCATGAGAGCGGATACGGGTGTCGGGCCTTCCATGGCGTCGGGAAGCCAGACATGGAGCGGGAACTGGGCCGATTTGCCGACCGCTCCGCAGAAGAGACAGAGGATGACGATGGTGAGCAGATCATTGCTGAGCCCCTGGGGCAGTTCCATGTCGGCAAAGGAGAGCGTCCCGGCAAGAGCCCATGTGGCCAGGATGCCGATGAGGAATCCGAAATCGCCTACGCGGTTGGTGATGAAGGCCTTTTTGGAGGCGTTCGCCGCGGAGTTTTTGGTGAAGTAGTGGCCGATGAGCAGGTAGGAGCAGAATCCGACCAATTCCCAGCAGATGAAGGTCATGGCCAGATTGTTGGCCAGGACGATGCCGGTCATGGAGAACATGAACAGGCTCAATCCGGCATAGTAGCGCGTCTTGGCGGAATCGTCGTCCATGTAACCAAGGGAGAACAAGTGGACGAGGAATCCTACGCCGGTGACAACTACCATCATCCGTGTGGAAAGGGGATCAAGCAGATACCCGAAGCCAATACTGAAGTTGACGTCCTGCCCGTGCAGGGTCAGCCAGGAAATGGCGTCGGTACCGGTTTGCCCCAGCAAGCCGATGGAGATGACGAGGGTGACGAGGGCACTGAGCGTAGAAGTCAGAGCGGCGATGTTGCCTCGCTTTTTCAGGAACAGCCAGTTGACGACGGCGATTGTCAGAGGCAGGAAGAGCAGCAGCCAGGTGTATTTCGTATCCATGATGAAGATGGGAGAGGAAGGAGGTTAGTCTTTCAATACGTTCAGGTCTCTGGTGTTTACCGTATGGCGCGCTCTGTAGAGCGCTACGATAAGCGCCAGGCCGATGGCTACTTCCGCCGCAGCGATTGCGACGACAAACAGGGTGAGTACCTGGGCATCGTAGTTAGGCAGTCCCATGGTGCCTTGCGCTCTGGAGAAGGCGACCAGCGATATGTTGGCGGCACTGAGCATCATTTCCAGGCACATGAAGATGACGATGATGTCCCGGCGGATGATGACGCCTGCCAGCCCGATGGCGAACAGGATGCCGGATAGAATGAGGTAATGTGTGAGCGGAACCATGATAGTGAAAAACTTGCGGGTTACTGGTTATCGCGGATGGTGTTATTGACGGGATGACGGTTTGCGCGAGAGGGAGACGACTCCGATCGTTGCGACGAGCAGGGACAGGCCGGCAATCATGAAAGCGATGTTGTACTTGGTGAACAGGGTGTTGCCCAGAAGTGCCGCATTCGGGAATTCTCCTTGCTCAATGAGTTTACGGATACGGGAATCCTGAGGGAATTCTCCGGCAGCTAGGGCTGGGGCGATATCGGGCAGATGAACTTTTGGTGCATGCAGCTTTTGAACTGCCATTTTTTTGTTGGCCGGGGTACTGCCGGCAGTGAGCATTCTGACATCGTCGGGAGTGCTGGTTGTGTTTTCCACAAGAGCGGAAACGATATCTCCATCGGTGTTCATGATGGTGATTTTGCGCTGAATGCGTGCGGCTTCGCCATCGGTGGCGGCGTTGATGCGTTCCAAGGCAACGAAGGCTTTACCATCTTTTTTAATGACGATGGGTTCGCGTTCCGCCTGGATGGCAACGATGTCTTTACCGTCTTTTTCGGACTTGACCGTCTTCATGTTGACGTCCGTGATGCGTCCGGGTTTCTTGAGGAGGTGAGTTTGTTCGGCAAGGGTTAGGAAAGAGTTGATCTTGAGGGCTCCCTGAGTTTCCGGCACGGATGTGAGTTTTCCGGGTTGCAGGGTGAAGATGTCGTCCCAGGCATTGCCAAAGGTTGAGAGCGGGCAGCATTTGCCGCTGGAAGCCCCCGGGATGGAGGAGACAACGCCGGAGAGCTGGGAGACGAATCCCAAGGCGACGAGGATGCCGAGGATGATGGGAAGGGGTCTTCTGTAGGCCGTTTCCGTTTCCTTGATGTTCATCATCATGACGATGAAGACGATGAGTACCATGATGGCTCCCGTATAGACCATGATCTGGACAACTCCCAGAAAATGGGCTCCAAGGATGAACAGGATGGCCGCCGTACTGGCGAAGGAGAGAGCCATGAAAATGGCGGAGGTGACGGGATTTCTCTTGACGATCACCATGATGGCAGTGATGACGGCCAAGAGCCCGAAAACGTAGAAGAGCATGTCGCTAACAAAAGTGTCCATGAATGTGAAAGCAGTTGAGTGTCAGATATTCTCGATGTCTAGGGACGCAGGTTTTATTTGTACTGGTTCCACTTGTTGATCAATCCCTTCCGGGTACCGCCCAATTCGTAGAGCTTGGCCTTGTTATGGATGGATTCCTCATGGCTTTGCGGAGTGAGCAGGTATTCCTGGGACATGAAGATGGCTTGTTCAGGACAGGCTTCTTCACACATGCCGCAGTAGATGCAGCGGAGCATGTCGATTTCGAACTCTTTGGGCGCTTTTTCTACCTTGGCATAGGGCGATGAAGGATCGATTTCCCCCGGAGTGATGGTGATGGCGCGGGCCGGGCAGATGAATTCGCAGAGCTGGCAGGAGACGCAGCGTTCGCGTCCGTCGTCGCCACGTACCAGGGAGGGCATGCCGCGGTAGTACTTGGGCAGGTTCTTGTCCCATCTGTATTCGGGGTACTGCATGGTGACGCCCGTACCGGAACCGCCGAGCATTTCTTTACCGTGCGATTTGCCGATCAGGGACAGGAAGATGTGTTTCAGCGTAATCACGAGGCCGCCAAACACCGCTTTCAGGTAGAACCTGTCGGAGATGGAAAGCTTGGGGCGCTTGAGTATCTTGTAGGCCATGGTTGTGGGGTAGGTGGAGATTACGGGATGAAGTAAATGATGGCGGCAGTGATGAAGATGTTGACCAGAGCCGCTTCAAAGAAGACGAGCCAGCCGAGTTTCATGACCTGGTCGTAACGGAAACGGGGAAGGGTCCAACGTACCCAGACGAAGAAGAAGACGAAGAAGAAAAGCTTCAACAGGAAAGCGATGAGTTGCAGGGCGACGGTGACCCAGTTGCCGACGTAGCCGGCCCAGGTGCCGTCCAGTCCGCAATGGGAAGCCAGGCAGCTGGCTTGTGCGGGGACGAAACTGTCCAGTCCGAAGCCCATGGACCAGCCTCCGAGGAAGAGTGTGATGACCAAGGCGGAACCGACGACCATGGCTGCGTATTCGCCCATGAAGAAGAGGGCGAACTTCATGGAAGAATATTCCGTATGATAGCCGCCGACGAGGTCGGTTTCGCATTCGGACATATCAAAGGGTGTACGGTTGGATTCTGCGAAAACGGAGGTCAGGAAGATGATGAAGCTGATGCCGATAGGCAGCAGGAGAATCCAACGCTGCCAGGAGAGGCCTTCGCCCCACAGCGGCAGAAGCATCCAACCGTTGTCGGCTTGGTATTGAACCATGTCGGTGAGGTTGAGGTAGCCGTAGATCATCAGGAGGGGGATGACGGAGAGTCCCATCGAGACTTCATAGGAAATCATCTGGGCGGATGTGCGGAGGGCGCCCATCAGAGGATACTTGGAGTTGGAGGCCCAGCCTGCAAGGACGAGGCCGTATACTGAGATGGCGGCGATGGCGAAGATCCACAGAGGCCCGACGCCGAGGTTGGCGACGACCATGTTGATGTTGCCGTAGGGCGTTTCCAGATTGCCGGAGAACGGGATGACGGCGGCACACATCAGGGGAGCCGCCATGACGAGGGCGGGAGCAACCCAGAAATAAACTTTGCGGACGAAGGGGGGAGTGAAGTCCTGTTTAAGGAAGAGCTTGGCTCCGTCAACGGCGGGCTGCAACAGACCGAACAGGGCAATGTCGCGGTCAAGTCTCAGGAACTTGAGCAATTCGGCGGCACGACCGTCGTGCGGAAGCCCCAATTTGTCCAGCAGGCAGGAGAAAGGGACTTCTTTCTTACTACCGAAGCGACGGAAGATGGTGAGGGGGATACCGACGCGGTTGGGACCGACACGATCCTGAATGAAGGCGCAGACGCGGCGTTCGATCAGGACGGAGACGGGGACGAAGGCGATGGTAATGGCAAAGCAGATGACCAGCTTGGCGATGGTCGTAATCAGGTAGAACCAGACGGGGGTGCTCAGCAGTTCATCGAAGAAGCGGAGAATGGTTTCCATTGTCGTGTGAATGTTGGCAGATGTTGTGGATTAACGGCCTCGGCTGGCTTTTTCCCGTTCGATCAGCGGGATGGTAACGCCGGTTTCAATGAGTTGTTTGCCCTGGTCTCCAATGGCCCCCCAGGTGACTCCCTCAAACTCGGGACATTCCCCGACGATGAGCTGGAGGATTTCCTGGGAGCTTGCAAGCTTGGAAATCGTTTCATCGGCTCCGAATGCCGTGCAAAGGTCGCGCAGGATTTGCCAGTCGTCACGGGCTTGGCCCTGGGGCATGATAGCGCGGTTGAGGCGCTGGATGCGGCCTGTGGTGTTGATCATCGTTCCGAATTTTTCAGCGAAGGTTACTCCGGGCAGCACAATGTCTGCGTTCTTGGCCGTTGGGTTGGCTGAGTGCGTGACAACGGCCAGGTAATCGAGCTTGGCGAGGTCGTCTTCCGTGCAACCGGCAGTGGCTTCCGTGAGGTCTTCACCCAGGACGAGGAGCCCCTTGATGGTACCGTTGCGGATGCCTTCGATGATGGAGGGAAGCTTCTTGCTGGACTTGGTTAGCCCCAGAAGGAGTCCGGCTCCCGTGGTGTTGGGGTTACCGTCGGGGGAGATCAGCATGTCGTCTCCTTTGCCCATGCGGGGAACGATGGCGAGGGTCGTCGTACTGATCAGGTCCGTCAGCTTCCGGGTGAGGTAGAGTTCTTCGTTGGTCATGCGGGCGGAGGCGATGATAGCCATCTTGCCTGCACCGACCCGCCGGATGGATTCTGCTGTGGATGCGATGGCGGATTCCCAAGTAGTGTGGCGATGCGGAGCTCCTGCATCCGTGCGGATGACGGGCTGGGGAATACGCTGGTCGGAATTGATATACTTGTAGTTGAGACGGTGCGAATCCGGCATCCAGCACGAGTTGACCCCATCGTTCTGCCGTGGGGTGATACGGAAGACTTCGTTGCCGCGGGACCAGACGTTGATGTTGGTGCCGGTACCGCAGTTTACGTCGATAGTCGGCGTGGACTTCAGGAACCATACGCGCATTTTGAAACGGAAGTCCTTGGATGTCAGCGCTCCTACGGGACAGAGGTCAACGGTGTTCAACGAATAGTTACTGTCGAGTTGCCGACCGGGGAAAATCGTGATGGCATTGTGAGTGCCGCGCTGGGACATGCTGAGGACTTCATCGCCGGCTACGTCTCGCATGAAGCGGACACAACGACCGCAGAGGACACAGCGTTCCTGGTCGAGGTTGACGCGGGGACCGATTTCCAGATCTTTGCCCTTCTTGGTCTTCATTTCCGTGAAGCGGCTGGTGGGTTGACCGTAGTCGGAGGAAAATTCCTGCAGTCGGCATTCTCCGGCCTGGTCGCAGATCGGGCAGTCGAGGGGGTGGTTGGTAAGGTAGAATTCCAGCACGCCGCGACGGACTTCCCGGACGAGGGGACTGTCCGTTTTGATTCCCATATTTTCCGCTACCGTGTTAGCGCAGGAAATGATGGGGCGGGGCATCCATTGGATAGTCTGGTAACCGTCCGCATTGTATTGAGGGGCTTGGCCGGGAGCCGGGCGGGGAGGCATACCTTGTTCAACAAGGCACATGCGGCAGGAACCGGAGATGACCAGCTTGGGGTGGTAGCAGAAGCGGGGAACGTAGATGCCGACGGACTGGCAGGCTTCGATGATACGCATGCCGCGGGGGAACATGTACCAGGTACCATTGATTTGGACGTTTACTTTGCCCTGTTCAGCGGCGATGTCCTTGGGAAGTTTGAGAGTTTCTTCGCTCATGGTGCGTGAATGCAAAAGGTAGTTGTTGGGGCTTAGTCTCGAACAAGGTATTTAACTTGTTCCTTCGCTTCGGGGTTGTGCGGAAGCAGGGCGTTGATCGGTTGGGTCAGAGCGATGAATTCTTCACGGAATTTGGCGAGCATGGCCTGAACCGGCCAGGAAGCGGCTTCGCCGAAGGCGCAAACCGTTTTTCCTTCGATCTGGTTGGCTACCTGCAGGAGGAGATCGACGTCTTCCGCTGAGGCCTTGCCGGCGAGTATGCGGTTGGTGAGTTTAACCATCCAGGGGCATCCTTCGCGGCAGGGAGTGCACTGTCCGCAGGATTCGTGAGCATAGAACTTGTTAATGTTATTCAGAACCCAAGGCATGGAACGCGAGTCGTCCATGACGATGACCGCGCCGGAGCCGGCCATGGAACCGCATTGGGCAATGCTGTCGAGGTCGAGCGGGATATCGAAGAAGGTGATATCTTTTCCATTGAGCTTCAATGGGGTGTCGCAACGCATAATCTTGGAGGAAGAACCTCCGGGAATGACGGCTTTAAAAGTGTGTCCATCTCGGGGACCGCCGCAGAGGTCATAGAGCAGTTCGCCGAAGGTGATGGAGCCGGATATGATTTCATAATAGCCGGGCTTCTTTACGTCGCCGGATACTCCGATAATACGGGTACCGGGGGAACGCTGGGCTCCCATTTGGGAGTAGGTTTCACCTCCCATGCCGATGATGTGCTTGACGTGACAGAGAGATTCGACGTTGTTGACGATGGTCGGACATCCATAGAGGCCGATGGCGGCAGGGAAGAAGGGAGGCTTGATACGCGGGTAGGGGCGCAGACCTTCGATGGAATTGATAAGTGAGGTTTCTTCGCCGCAGATATAGGCGCCGGCACCGCGGTGGAGATGGATTTCCAGATCGTACCCGGAGCCGAGGATATTTTTACCGAGGAAGTTGTTGGCCCGGGCTTCATCCAATGCCTTGTTAACGATTTCCGCTGCAATCGGGAATTCCTCACGCATGTAAATGTAGGCGAGGTGTGCACCGACGGCATAGCAGGAAATGATCATCCCTTCCAGAAGCTGGTGAGGATCCTGATGGACGACGAAGCGGTCCTTGAAGGTACCGGGTTCGGATTCGTCGCAGTTGCAGATGAGGTAAACGGGCTTGGTGTTGTTCGGCGGGATGAAAGTCCACTTGACTCCGGTTGGGAAACCTGCGCCGCCGCGACCGCGCAAACCGGATTTCTTCACTTCGTCAATAATGCTCTTGGGCTCCATGGAGAGAGCTTTTTTCAACTGCTGGTAGCCACCGTCTGCAAGGTACGTCTCAATGGATGTATCCCATCCGGCGCGGTCCACGTTCTTGAAGATCATCCGGTGCTCCTTGGAGTGAGGCTCTTTGCCGGGAAGGTAAGTGATGCTCATGGTCGGAAGGCGAAATTGGTTGGATTGTTTGCGCGATGTGGCGGATCAGGCGTTCTGGTAAAGGGAGATGAGTTCGTCAGCCTTGTCCGGGGTCATGCGGGAGTGGAGCTTGTCGTTGACAAGGATGTTGGGGCCTTCTCCGCAGTTGGCTAGGCATTCTACGAATTCGATGCTCCATTTCCCATCGGGACTGACGGCAATGGGCGTCTCGTGCGTCATGGCTTTCCGGTCAATGGAAAGTTTGGAGCAGAGGACATCGACGAGTTCCTCTCCTCCGGACATTCCGCATGCCAGCGTTTTGCAGACCCGGAGATGGAATTTTCCGGGACACATTTGGCGAAGTCCGGGGTAGAAAGTGACGATGCCCAGAACGTGGGCGGGAGTCGAACCGATCTTGGCTGCAGTCCATGTCATGGCTTCACCGGAGATGTAGCCGAATTTTTTCTGGATGACGTGCAGGACGGGCAGGACGGCCGACTGGCTTTGGCCTTCGGGGTATTGAGCGATCAGGCGGTCTGCTTCGGCGTCAAGTTCCGGGGAAGGGGCAAACGGAGGATAATACTGTTCACCGGGAGAGGGCTGGTGGGCGATAGTTGCCTCAATGGCGTTCTCTGTATGTTCGGACATGGAATGAACGTGTTGAAGAGATGAAGGGTATGAAAGGAAGTGGATGGCGGGGAAAAATCAACGGTCACATTCGCCTTGCACGAAGTCGAACGAGCCGAGAATGGCCGGAATGTCGGAGACGAGGTGGCCGGGGATCAGTTTGGGCAGGATGGAAAGCGTGCAGAAGGAGGGGGAGCGCATGCGCAGACGGTTCGGTATGCCGCCTCCCTTCGAGTCGATCATGAAACCGAGTTCTCCCTTCGGGTTTTCGGCAGCGAAATAGACTTGGCCTGCCGGAGCGTTGACGCCTTCCGTCGTGGACATGAACTGGCGGATAAGTTCTTCCATGCCGGTAAGGACGCGGCGCTTTTCCGGCAGAGTGCCTTTTTGATCCACCATGTTGATGGGCCCCTGAGGCATGGTTTGAAGAACTTGCCGGATGATGCGGATGGATTGGCGGAGTTCTTCAAGGCGGCAGAGATAGCGGTCATAGCAGTCTCCGATTTCGCCGACCGGGACATCGAATTCGTAGTTTTCGTACCCGAGGTAGGGATTGAGTTTGCGGAGGTCCCGCTGGACGCCGCTGGCACGAAGGTGGATGCCGGTAAGGCCGTATCCGAGGGCATCCTGGCGTGAGATGATGCCGATGTCCTTCATGCGGTTCATGAAGATGTTGTTTTTGAGGAGGAGGTTGTCGGCCTCATCGAGTGTCTTGGAACATTCGTCGCAGAAGCGCAGGACTTCCTTGTCCATGCCTTCGGGCATGTCGTGGATCTGGCCTCCGATGCGTGTGAAGGACGAGGTGAAGCGGGCTCCGGTCAACTGTTCATAGAAGTTGTGTACTTTTTCACGCTCGTTGTACGTGTAGAGGAAGACGGTCATGGCACCGACGTCCATGGAGCCGACACCGACGTCCAAAAGGTGGGAACCGATACGCGAAAGTTCCAGAGCAAGAACGCGCAGGGCTTGGCCGCGTTCCGGGAGTTCCCAGCCGAGCAGTTTTTCTACGGCGCAGGCGTAGGCGATGTTGTTGGAAATGGGAGCCAGGTAATCGAAGCGGTCGGTGTAAGGGACAAACTGATTGTATTGAATGGTTTCACCGATTTTTTCTATGCCGCGATGAAGGTGTCCGATGACAGGATCGCAGGAGAGGACTTCTTCCCCGTCCAGTTCCAGGATCAAGCGCAGTACTCCGTGGGTGGCAGGGTGGGATGGCCCCATGTTCAGGGTTACTGTCTCTCCTAAAGTGTCAAGGGTTTCTGCAAGATAATCCGCGCCTGCCGTAGGATCGGGCATTACGAAAGTTTTGGTTCTCGTCTTCATGGGAATGGTCCGTGCCTGTCTGGATACAGGAGTGCTCAATGATTATGCTCACTGAGTCTACGGGAGCAAGTCAAATATCCTTTTTTTGAAGGAAGCGGAGTGAAAAAACGGTAGCAGAATGGGATGTCCGGGCATTTTCATGGAGGTCGCGAATGACCCCGGAGAGGCGGATTATATATTTATCTGTTAGAGACCGAGTCCTAGATCGCCCCGTTCCGAGTCGGCTTTTTCATCGTAGCGGATGCCTAGCAGGCAGATGTCGTCGGAGAGACTCGAACAGCCGGTAAATTTGGCTGCGCATTTGAGAGTGCTCAGGACAAAGTCGCGGATGCTTTGCGGATCCCTCTTTTCCAGATAGGAAATGACCCGGGCTGCGCCGAGTTCGTCGTCCTTGTCGTTGTGGGCTTCGGTGAGTCCGTCTGTATACAGAAGAAGGCGGCTTCCGGATTCAAGAGGAAGTTCAACACTGCTGTATTTGGAACCGTCAAGGATTCCCAAGGCAAGTCCCCGGGGAAGGGACAGTGTGCCCGCATGACCGTCTTGATGCATGAGAATCGGCATCGGGTGGCCGGCGGAGGACAGCGAAATGGTTTTCATCTGCAGGTCGATGTAAACATAGACGGCAGTTGCGAACATCGTGATGTTGGCATGGGAAAGGATTTTGGAAAGCTGATGATTCAAGGATTCCAGGAGCTGGTCCGGATGCATGGCCAAGTGGATCAGTTGTTCCATGATACCGCGCAGCATGGAGGCGATGAGGGCTGCCCGGATGCCGTGTCCCATGACATCGCAGACGATAGCTCCAACACCCGTTTCTCCAACGGGAAAAACATCGAACCAGTCTCCGGCAACGCCTTCGGACGGAGCGAAAATGTGGTGGAAGGTGAGTTTGCGCTGAATGTCCGATGCCTGGTAGCTGCGGGAGGGAATTTCGTATGGCAGCAGGGCCAGTTGGATTTCCCGGGCGAGGTCGACTTCTTTTTCCAGAGCATCGTTGCGTTCCTTGAGCAGTTGAGCCGTCTTTTTGATGGCCTGCTCGGCCCGGACGAGTTTGGTGACGTCGCTGGAGATGCCGACAAGTCCTTTCAATTGGCCGGAGCTGCCGTACCAGGGGAATTTGCTGACCATGCCCCATGTTTCCTTCCCGTCATTCCATGTTTCCTGATGGAGTCGTCCGATGATGGATTTGCCCGTTTCCATGATTTCTTTTTCTTCACGGCGTGAGATGTCACTCATGCTCTTGTCGAAAAAGTCTTTATCGGTTTTACCGATGACGTCGGCCGGGGTGGGGACTTGCAGTTTGCGGGCGGTAGCGGCATTGGCCATGACGAAACGCGAGTCCCTGTTTTTGACGTAGATGTTGTTGGGAATATGGTCGATCAGGGTACGGAACAGTTCGCGTTCTTCTTGAGCCCGGAGTTCAGAGGTCTTGCGTCGGGTGATGTCGACGAAGACCCCGACGAGTTCGATCGGTTTTCTGTGTTTATCGTACTTGGCCTTACCGTTGACACGAATCCACATCCAGCCGCTGGAACGGTTGTTGCGGATGCGGATTTCGATCCTCATGGGTATGATCGGATTGAGGCTTTCGAGGTAACGCCTTACTTCAAGGTCGAAGAATGCCCTGTCCTCTTCATAGACGACCTGGTCGGACTGAGTAAAAATGTTCGGTGCCAGTTCGTCACGACCGTACCCCATCATTTTGAGGCAGCGATCCGTGTAATGGATGTCGTTTTTCTCGATATTCCAGATAAAAAAACCTTCTTCCGCCGCTTCGAGAGCCAGGTTGACCTGATCCCAGGTGAAAACCTCTTGTCCGTGTTGATGGTGGGCGGGTAGATCCATAACGACTATAGATACGTTTATAAAACCCCAAATCAGTGTTGCATGCAAGGGGTAAACATCGGCGGATTGATTTTTTTTATGGATCCTGCTATATTGCACCTGTCATGTGTGAAGATATCCAGGGGAAGGTGCTCTACCGTTGTGTCCGATGCGGGGCTTGTTGCCGCTGGGAGGGGAATGTCTGTGTGGAGCCGGAGGAGATTGAGGCAATTGCCGGATTTTTGGGAATGGACGAAGATTTCTTCATTGAACAATACTGCCAATTGAGGGAAAACAGACAGGGGCTTTCCCTCAAGGATGGCCCCGACGGTGCTTGCATCATGCTGGAGCATAACGACTGCAAGATTAATCCGGTTAAGCCCGTTCAATGCCGCAATTTCCCCAATGGGTGGAATTTCCCGGGATGGAGGGACAGGTGCCGGGCTGTTCCGGATGAAAGATCACGAGAGAACAACGAGCCATGAACATGGGATACATGGATGCCCTTCATTCCTTCTTACTGGCATGGAAGGAGCCGATTACATTGATTCTCTTTATCAATACGTATCTATGGGTCGGTATTGGTCACGGGCGTTCCCTGCGGCTGGATCGTACGGGGTTTGCTTTGATCGGAGCCATTTCGATGATGGTGTTCGGTTGCATAACGTTTCCTGAGGCGATTCAAAGTATTGACTTCCATACTCTTGCACTTGTGTTTTCCCTGATGGTGATTTCGGCGCAGCTTCATTACTCGGGGTTTTACACCATGCTGGGCAGCAGGCTTTCTGCGTATATGGATCGTCCCGTTTTGTCGATGTTCATCCTGATGATGTGCGGGGCTGTGTTTTCTTCGTTCTTTAACAATACGATCATTGCCCTGGCTGTAGCGCCTGTACTGGTATCCGTTGCTCTGGCCAAGAAGTTGAATCCCTCTCCGTTTCTGATTGCTCTGTGCATGTGCAACAATGGAAGCATGACGATCATTGGCAATCCGCAGAACGTGTTTATCGGGGAATATGCCAAATTGTCTTTTCTGGATTATACGAAATTTGCCCTTGTTCCGGTGATGGCATGTGCTCTCGCTTGTTTTGGGATTTGCTGGCTGTTAGGACGTAAGAACTTCCAGCTACGGGAGGGTAGCCAGGCGGCCTTGCCGGAATTGGAGCATCCGTTCAGCATGCAGGGATCGGTCAAGGGATTGTCGGCAATGTTATTCTTGATTTTGGCTTTTATCCTGACGGACTGGGATCATGGAATTGTGGCCTTGTTTGTGGCGGGGATCATGCTTTGCAGCCATACGTGGTCGAGCCGTATTATTCTGGGGCGTGTGGATTGGCAGACAATTTTGCTTTTCATGGGCCTCTTCGTCATTATAGGAGCTTTCAATATCAATGACCTGGGAGGTCAAATGGTTGATTTGCTCCAGCATTGGAACGTGAATTTGGACGAGCCCATGACGATGATTCTGGCGGCAACCGGGCTAAGTAACCTGATTAACAACACGGCGGCCGTGATGTTACTCAGTCAGGTGACGGATTTGGCAGCCAATCCGCGTACGGCTTATGCTCTGGCTTTGTCCAATTCACTGACAGGCAATCTCATTCTTGTCGGCAGCCTGTCGAATTTGATTATGATCCAGACGGCGGAGCAAGCGGGACTGAGGATTTCTATGAGGAGATTCTTTATGTACGGCCTGCCTTGTACGGTTGCCTCCATCCTGATTCTGACAGGGTGGTTTTATGTGACGACTTGAACAAGACGCCGTTTTTCAGATACGCAGGAAACGTTCCAGATCACTTGCAAAGCCGGGGTAGGAGGTGGCGATGCAGTCTGTATTTTCCAGGATGGTTGTTCCTTTCGCCGAGAAACCGGCTACGAGGAAGCTCATGGCGATGCGGTGGTCGCCGAAACTGTCCAGACAGCATCCGGTGAGTGACGCGTTGCCGTGAATGACCATGCCGTCGTCGTATTCGTCTACGGCGGCTCCCATGGCTCGGAGGTTGGCGGCAGTGGTGGCAATCCGGTCCGTTTCCTTGACCCGGAGTTCCCGGGCGTTGCGGATGACGGTATCTCCGTCAGCCAGGGCGGCAGCTACGGCCAGAATGGGGATTTCGTCAATGAGATTGGGGATTTCTTCTCTGAGCAGTTCCGTTCCGTGGAGACGGCCTGTTCCTCGGATAGTGATGTCTCCGTAGGGTTCTCCTTCTTTCGGGGATGAGGTGGCGGAGACGGTGATGTCGGCTCCCATGCGGCGCAAGGCATGCAGGATTGCATCGCGTGTCGGGTTCAATCCCACATTGCGGAGGGTCAGTTCGGAATTCGGGCGCGTAGCGGCGGCGACCATCCAGAATGCGGCAGACGAGATGTCGGCCGGGACAGTCAGATCGCGGGCTTGTGGGGAAGCAGGACCGTGTACGGAAACGTCTAGCCCGTTGACGGTACAGGGGATATCGAAATGTCGGAAGAGGCGTTCCGTATGGTCCCGCGTCTGGGCGGGCTGATAGACGGTTGTGGTGCCATGGGCAAACATCCCAGCCAGAAGGATGGCGCTTTTTACCTGCGCGCTGGCCATAGGCAACGTATAATTGATGGGATGTACATGCCCGGCGTGGATGAATAGGGGGGCGCAGCCTTCCTTGGCGCCTTGAGCTTCGATATGGGCGCCCATGAGAGCAAGAGGAATCATGATCCGTCCCATTGGTCGGGAACAGAGGGAGGCGTCACCGAACATTTCGGAATCAAAGGGACAGGCGGCCAGCATGCCGGCCATCAGGCGCATGCCGGTACCGGAGTTTCCGCAGTCAATCGGCTGCATCGGCGGGACAGGGCGCATGCCGACGCCAGTGATGCGGAAGCGTGTAGGACCGTATCCTTCCCGGTTTTCAAGGACTTCGACACGAGCTCCGAGTTGTTCCATGGCTCGGAGCGTATTGAGGCAATCTTCACTGCATAAGTAGTTACTAATCTCGGTTGTGCCTTCTGCCAGACCTCCGAGGATGGCGGCGCGGTGGGAGATGCTTTTATCTCCGGGAACGAGAAGTTCTCCGGCCAGGGGAGCTGTACGGTGAGATTGCAGATTCATGGGATGCTGGGTGGACTATACAGGTAGGGCGGGAGGCAAATCAAGGTTTCATGTCCGCATCATGCGGGAGTTCTGCTGCGTCTGTCTTCGGCTTTGGCAGGGAGTGTTGCGGTTCGGGGGCGTTGGCAACACCTTCCAGGAAGATGATATCGGAACTGAAAAAATCCCTGGCGGAACGCCCTACGCGCAAAGTGTCCCGGTAGGAGACGGTACCCATCAGGGCGGCTCCGACACCCGGCAGGAAGCGGGTAATGCCTCGGCTGAGCAGTTTTTCCGTCATGGAGATACCCACCTTCTGGAGTATTTTCTGCATGAACTGGGTGGATGCATGGCGGACGAGGTATTTTTGTCCGACTTTGACGACGAGGGCGGACAAAGTGACCGAAAGCCCCTGCTTGAACAGACAGTAGGCCATGGATTCGTTTGTGAGGCTGGAGGTTTTACCGTACACGGAGGCAATGTCCGATACCATTTGCCTTTGGATTTGCCAGATGACGGCCAGTTCGGGAATGATCGTCAACAAACCGAGAGGTCCGGCTGGAAGCGTGAGCGTGGCCGAGGTGGCGGCGGCTTTAATACAGGCAGACTTAATGATGGCAGTTGCGCGTTCGTCCGGTGTGGGCGAGTGTAGTTCCCGGGAGACCGGGATACTGCCGAACAGCTCCAGCAACTTGGCCGTGATGGCGGCTGCAGAGTTTGCCCGGGTACGGGTATCCGCCTCAGTCTTGTGTGAATCGGGCATGTGTGTTTCAGGATGCCGTTGTATCCTGTTCGACGATCTGGCGGGCAAAACCGATAGAGGGTGTTCCCCATTCGACGATGTCGCCGGGTTGCAGGAATTGGGGAGGATCCATGCCGATGGCTACCCCGACGGGAGTACCGGTGGAGATGACGTCTCCCGGCAGGAGTGTCATGAAGCTGGAAACGTAAGAGACTAGCTCAGCCATGGGCATGATGAGCTGGTTCGTGTTGCCTGCCTGACGGGATTCTCCGTTGACTTTGAGGAAGATGGGAAGATTATCCGGATCAGTCAGTTCATCCGGAGTGACGAAGGTTGGGCCGAGAGGGGCGAAGGTGTCGTAGCTCTTGCCCTTGGTCCACTGTCCCCCGCGGTTGAGCTGAAGGTCGCGTTCTGAGTAATCGCACATCATCGTGTAGCCGGCGATAGCTTGGGCTGCCTGGATGGAATCCGCATTTTTGAGTTTCTCTCCGATGACGATGGCTAGTTCTACTTCATAATCAAGCCTGGAACATCCGGGGGGGATCAGGACGGGGGAAAAGGCTCCCGCTACGGCTGTTGTCGCTTTGAGGAAGATGGAGGGTTCCGTGGGGGCACTGCCGTCGAATTCCCGGGCATGGTCTGCATAGCTCTTTCCGAGGCAGACGACTTTTCCGGGACAGGGTACGGAGGGAGCCAGAGTGTAGAGGCTTTCGTCAATGAGAGTGGCTTCGTCGGCATGGTCGGCGATCCATTGGATCAATTGGCGTTTTTGTACAGCATCGGCGGCAAGGTAGGATGCGGCCAGAGCCGGTTTGCCGCAGGATGAGAAGTCGGCGTATCCGTTGCGTGACGACAGCCAGATGGCTGTGATAGATTCAGCATTCGGCGAGGCGATGGGAAAAAGGCATTTCCATTTCATAGGACAGAGAATTGACGGAAAAAGGGGTGATGTCTAGAGTAATTATTCAATCCCCTGCTTCGTTGACGGGACAAACGGAGCAGGGGCTTCACTCTACCAGCACTCGTTGGAAACGTGCGAAGGAAGGAAAAATTATCTCACATCGATTTCGATGTTGAGATTGCTGAGCCTTTTTTGAATTTCCGGAGGGACATTGGCTTTTTCCTCATCAGTGTTGTACGGGCCTTCGAATAGAAGCTTGCCGTTCGCGTCCGTAACGTAAAGTCTGGTTCCTCCCTGGGAGCTTGTCGTGATACGGATGGTGCCCTGGGCATCGGAAAAACTGGTCGTGGATGATGAAGACGAGCTGAAGTTCCCTTGCAGGGGGGCTCCCTGCGTATTGGGGAGGGCGTTGGGAGCCGGTGCCGGCATACCCATGCGCTGATTCATCAGGGAACGGAGCCGATCAATCCTGTCGAAGGGATTGTTGGCGCCCGTTCCGTTCATGAGGCGATCCATCATGTCGAATGCCTGGTTTATGTCATCCAGCGGTGAAGGGCCTCCCTGGAATGTTCTACGTCCGGCTCCGATGGCTCTATCGATATCGTTATGAAGAGTTCCGTCAGTAGAAAGATTCCCATGAGGATAATCGCCATAGAGGGATTTTTCCAGAGTGAGGGTGCAATCCTGTTGTTTTCCTCCGCGCAAGTATTGGATGTTGACCTTGTCCCCGGGATTTTTCCCAGCCACTGCTTCTTTGACCGATGCTACGCCTAGAATAGGGGTATCGCCTATTTTCAGGATGATATCGAGATCTTGGAGGCCTGCTTTTTGAGCCGGACCGCCCGGCTCCGTACTTTCTACGACGACACCGGGGTAGCCGCTCATGGCAAGCTGGGCGCGAACAATTTGCGGGACTTCACCAGGGATAATGCCCAGTCTGACTTGTCCCGCCTTTTGAGGTGCCGCTGTTTGGGGTGTCTGGGGAGTATCCTGCTTGGGGAGTATCCGGGTAGGGGCGGGAGCATTTCCCGGAGCGACCTGGACTCCTTGGGCTTGTGAAGAGGGACGATCAATAGCGGATGCTGTGGCAATGCAAAGCCCGCATCCTGCAGCAAGTAATTTGAGGTTATAGGAGTTCATGTTGTTGAAAAATTTGAATTAATAGGTTTCAACGGGAACAACGACTGTTCGGGATGACGGTACGGAGACGGAAATCCTGTTGCCGTTCTTATCGCGTAGTTCGATGGTGTCTTCAAAATCTACGCGAAACTGGCGTTCCGCGATCCCTTTTTCCTTATTCCAGTTGACACCTTGTGGGACAACTCGCACAGCCTGTCTGTTCAAATCACCTGTGGCAGCCATGGAGTTTTTTTCTGGTGAATTATAGAGAAAGGCCAGTATACCCATCGTCAGTGCCAGAAGGGCGGCTGCGGCATATGTCATCCGTCGCTTGAACGAAAAACCTGATTTTACAGGGATGACGGGAGCGTGGTCTTCCGGTATCCGTTTTTCGTCGGAGTGG
The DNA here is from genome assembly GCF_029854675.1 of Akkermansia sp. N21169. Taxonomy (NCBI): domain Bacteria; kingdom Pseudomonadati; phylum Verrucomicrobiota; class Verrucomicrobiia; order Verrucomicrobiales; family Akkermansiaceae; genus Akkermansia; species Akkermansia sp. N21169. The sequence goes on from NZ_JARWNC010000036.1 coordinate 36,765, forward strand.
TGGATGACAGGGCCAGCTGCTTCCTCCATGGCGAGAGTCCATTTCATGGACGGGATTTCTCCGGGGGAGGCCGGTTTCAACTGGCGGAGGCTGTCTTCCGTCGCTTCTTGGGAGGCGCGTGCCATCAGGAGCGCCCAGGAATGAATTTTATCCTGTGTGGGAATGCTGGGCCGGATCCCTTTTAGGGTTTCGACCAGTTCTTCTTCTTCCAGAGCGGAGAGACCGTTTCCGGGTGAAGATGCGGGGGCGAGTGGATGAGTCATCTTGATGCGGGAAATCGGTTAATATTGATAATCGTCTTTTTGTCCTGAAATAGCTTTGCGGAGCTGTTCCAAACCATATCGATAGCGGGAGGCAACCGTGTTCAGCGAAATGCCTAGAGTATCGGCTATTTGCTGGAAAGTTTGTTCTCCCCATATCTTGAGGATAATGACCTCGGAAAATTTACCGGGCAGTTTTTTCAATTGACGGTCCAGCAGGTTGCGTAGTTCGTCTTCTCCGGATTCGCTGCTGAACCAGGGATCGTTTAAGAGATCCGTTGTGTCGTCCGCACTGGTTTGTTCCCTCCGGGTGCGGCGGTCGTCCCGGCGGCTGAAGTCGATGGCAATACGGCGGATAGAGGTATAGACGAAAGGCAGCCAGGCTTCTCTTCCTCCGATGAACTCGCCCGATGCTTCTTTGCGAGCCAGCCGGACGAGTGCTTCCTGGACGATGTCTTCTGCGTCTTCCTGCGTGCGTGCCTGCTGTCTGGCAAAGAGGTAAATGCGGGCGGCATGTTCCTTGAGCCAGGCTTCCCAGTCCCGGGCACTGCCATTCTCGTATTCGTCATCCTGTGGAAGAGTGTTGTTCATAACCGGTTCCTTCTTGCGTAGCGTACCATCCGGCATTTTTTGTGTAAAAAATTTTCTATTGTTTTACAGGTAGTATGTACGAAACGAAAAAAACTGCCTCCCGGGTCAACGAGGGGCAGTTTTGCGAAAGAGTGAGGAGGAGCGTTTAGCCGATCCACTTCCATTCTTGCGTGATTTTGATGGAAGGATCCAACGCTTGTTTGACCGGGCAAGTCTGGGCGGATTGTTCCAGAGCCTGACGAGAGGGATGGTTGGAGGATAGGGGCATGGTAATCAACAGATTGAATCCCGTGATTTTCAAACCTTCTGTAACCGGCTGGGCTTCGATGCTCATTCCTTTGACGTCAATGTCTTTGCGCCCGGCGAGGTAAGATACCAAGCTCATCATACAGGAGGCAAGAGTTGCTCCCAGCAATTCGGCCGGAGCCGGATTATCCTCCAGCCCACCGAGATCCCGGTGCAGGTCGGTGGCGAATTTTTTGCCGGATGCAATATGGGTGGTCAGGCAACGGCCCTGGCCTTCATAAACGGTTTTCGTATTGTAATTCATGACGGGTGGTTACGGTTTGAATAAACCCCGGGATACGGGGATATATACATGAAGATTGGATTCCTTTCTCGGCAGGATCGTTGAATTAAAATAGGAATTATTTAGTTTTCCTGGCGAACTAGGGGCAATTTTTTCGTGAGAACCGGAGAGGCTGAGTCTGCGTGGATCCATGCAGGGGTACCGGTGAACGTACGGACGTAATACCACGATCCGCGTTTGGCTTGGAGGATGAGCGGCGTAGAAGGAGGCAGGGTCATTAGAGTGGGGCTGCTGGCATCGGCCGCATGGCGGGCCGGGGTGGCTTGCGTGACGATGAGCAGACTGGACGGGTTGACAGTTTCCGGAATGACCGGGTACATGGCTCTATTGGCAATGGCTGCCGCCATGGAGAGGCCTCCCAGAACGCACAATACGGTCAGGAGGATGACGTAGCGGTGATATAAAAGGAGCAGGACGAGGGCTGTGAGCAGGACGGCTCCGGAAAGGATGATGATCGGTGGCAGAGAGTGGTAGCCGACGAAGGTCAGCCATTCGGAGGCTTGGTCGTTGATGGGAAGGATGGCCCCTTCCTTACGTTCGATGAACTCGAGATTTTTACGGGCTTCCGTGAAGCCCGGGCAAATGTTGAGAGCTCTGTTGTAGGCGAGGGCGGCTTCTCCGGGCTTGTTCAATCTGTAGAGACTGTTGCCGAGGCCGTAGTAGTCGAGAGCCTTTTGACCTGGATATTGGTTCGGTTCGGTGACTGCATGGGCATATGCCTTGGCGGCTTCCGTGAATTCTCCTCGTTCGTAGAGGAGGTTGGGTGCTGCTTTCGTGTGGATAGGCGGGGCGGCCTGGACTTCTTGCATGGCAATGGGCAGAAGGAGACAGGTCAGCAGGAACACGACGGGGAGTTTGGCGAGGATTGTCCGGACATGTTTCACCATGGACTTGCGTTCAGCGTCGGAAATATTGTCGCTGGTGTCCTGGGGAAGGAAGGCAAGTTCGTCGCGCGTTGCGAGGATTTTCCGCAATGTTTCATCCTGTTTGGATTCGGGAATGTATGTTTCGATGAAGGAACCGATGGAACGCAGGAAAACCGGGGTGGATTCTTTGACGGGAATGGCCTTGAAGGCAGCCATGCGTTCGCGGGATTCTTCCGTCTGGAGGCGTTTTTTCCGGATGTACGATGCTCCGGCAAACGCGAGGATGAGTAGTACAGGCAAATAAGCGAGCAGGTACCACGAGGAGGAGTCCGGCGTCTTGAGGCTGGTGGCCATGGTGAGGGGAACGAGTCCGTAAATGTCGGTCATTTTGGCGACGGGGACATCTCCGGCAGGTGGAGGTGTTGCAGCGGCTGCCATGGAGGCGGGAACGAGATCAGGGGCAGTGGCTTTCCAGGGAAGTGGAATGGCCGGAGTGGAAATGAGTTCGTATTGTTGTGTTGAGGGATCGAAATAGACGAGTTCGAAAGGTGGTACGGCATCCGTTTCCGCTGTCGGACGAAGCAACTGCTGGAATGTGACGCTTCCGCTCAGGCTGCGGGCCTCATCATTGCCGATTTTGTTGGCGGGATAGAGTTTCCAGCGGGAGGGATCTTTGGGCTCCGGGGCACTGAGAGTGTTGATATTGCCGGTGCCGGAAATGGTGATTTGGACGGAGATGGGTTCATTGGCGCTGAGATCGCGGGCATCGGTCGTGGCTTTGATGGTGAATTGACCGACGGCGTTTTTGAATCCGGCGGGAGCTCCGGGAGGAAGGGGGCGGGCCTCAAAACTGAATTCCGGAATTTCCATGGGAATGGAAATCATGTTGCGCGTAAACTGGGCCAGGATAGGATCCGCAGAACTATCGAGGGCGAACATGGTTTCCGTGCCGCCGATTTTGACCTTGCCGCTACGGAGGGGGGTCAAGGCACTGTGGAAGGAACAGACTTTCCAGTCGTAACCGCTGATAAGGGCCGATCCGAATTGGAAGATGTTGATATTGGATGGCTGAGGTTCGAAACGCCAGGTGGCGAGGCCGTCTGCCTTAATGGATGGAAGTTGGTATTCAACGATGTCCGGCGGAACATAGAATTTCAGCTCAGTCATGGTAGGCTGGTTGACGTAGGGTGTCTGGTCGTCAATATGCCAGAGGGTACCGTACTGTCGGCGTCCTCCTGATTGGGGAATGGGAGTCCATTTAATGGCATCGAATGGATACACTTTGAGGGACTGGGGGGCTGTCTTGTAAATAGCTCCGTTGTTGCCTTTTAATTCGATGGAGGGAATGGTGACGATGCCTGGCTTGTCGGCAACAACTTCGAAGGCGACATAGTAAAAGGCGCGTTGGGAAGGGGAACCGTTCCATACCATATAGTTGCGGGCGGCAAACCGGACACTGGCCCCTTCTATCCTGCTGGTTGGCAACGGTTGCACCATCTCTCCGTTGGTCATGATGACAAGCATGAGCGTTTTCTCTCCCGGGACAACGGCTTGGGACGACCATTGCGTAATCACCTGAGTCCAGCCGGATAAAGCGAACCCCAATATGAGGATGATGATGGATAATAGTTTGTTCATGTTTGCTTGAGTAGTGATAAATTAATAATCCTTGTCCGGAGTGAAAATGTAGGGGTTTTGGGGAATAGGAGAACCTTTTTCTTGGTCTCGACGTTCAAACAGAATGCGGGCTGCTTCTTTCTTCTCCTGTTCTTCCTTGGATTCCTGTACCTGGGCTTGCTGAAGTTGCTGGTTTTGCTGTTCCGCACTTTGCTGTTGACCGGAGACGCTTTCCTTTTCCTCGTCTTTTTTTAAATCAATAGGATTGGGCGTTTTATTCTGAGGGTTGTTCTGATCCTTGTTCTGATCCTTGTTCTGATCCTTGTTCTGATCCTTGTTCTG
>NZ_JARWNC010000036.1:41072-96244 GCF_029854675.1 Akkermansia sp. N21169
CTTGTTCTGATCCTTGTTCTGATCCTTGTTCTGATCCTTGTTCTGATCCTTGTTCTGATCCTTGTTCTGATCCTTGTTCTGATCCTTGTTCTGATCCTTGTTCTGATCCTTGTTCTGATCCTTGTTCTGATCCTTGTTCTGGTCCTTGTTCTGGTCCTTGTTCTGGTCCTTGTTCTGATCCTGATTCTGGTCCTTGTTCTGGTCCTTGTTCTGGTCCTTGTTCTGGTCCTTGTTCTGGTCCTTGTTCTGGTCCTTGTTCTGGTCCTTGTTCTGGTCCTTGTTCTGGTCCTTGTTCTGGTCCTGATTCTGGTCCTTGTTCTGATCCTGCTGTTGTTGCTTAAGTTGCTCCAGATATTCGGTCAGCTTTTTTTTATTGTTAACGGCAGTTTTGAGAGAAGGATTAAGTTTGAGAGCATCATCATAATGTTCGATGGCTTCCTGGATTAATTTTTGTGCTTCTTCGATCTGTTCTTTGCCTGGCCTCTGTGGGGTAGCTGCTTGGTTCGAGGATACTTCTTCAATGTCCTTGTTTTGATCAGGCTGGGGAGGAGCGAGTAAATGGAATGCCCGTTCAGCTACCGTGTTTCCTATGTTATAATGAGCCGCAGATTGAAGAGCTTCGTCTTCGGAAAGAAGCGCTTGTGAAAACGACTGAGTGGCTTCGGCATCCTTGCCTTTTTTGAGCAGGGCATACCCGCGAGCGAAGGCGAGGCGGGCTTGATCTTCCGGTGTCATGTTGGAGGATGTCCCATAGGTGTCCAACAGTTTGACTGCTTCATCGTATTTTCCCTGTTTCAGAGATTCCCGTACTCCGGGGGCCAGTTCGGCTGCATGGACGGTAGTCAGTCCGAATCCTGCCATGATAAGCAGGCAGGGCAGGGTTGCTGCAGAGTTGCGGGTGGCAACCCTCCATTTTCTCCATTTGGTTCCGGCCAGGAGGCAGAGAATGAAGCATAGGAGGGAAGGTATGGCGAAGAGGTAATATTTGTCGTTTGGAATTGTGTGGACTTCGTCTCTGTTTTCCTGCTCATCCAGTTTACGTGAAACGTCTTTAACGAGAGCCGAGAGGTTGGTGCCTGCTCCAAGGTGGATGTATTGTCCTCCGGTTTCACGAGCCAGGGTTTCGAGTGATTCCGGAACGAGTTTGGAGATGACATGCTGTCCTCGGGCATCGCGGTATAACCCATCAGGATTAGATGAGTCGGGGATGGCGTCTCCGTTGACGGTGCCGATACCTGCCGCGATGACGATGAGTTTGGATTCCCGAGCGTCGAGGGCAGTGTTGTAGTCAAGGTTGACGGTATCTTCACCGTCGCTGAGGATGACGAGGGCGTTTGTGGATTCTCCTTTGTCTCGCTTGAAGGTATTAAGGGCAAGCTGGAGGACGTTTTTCATGTTGGTTCCGCCGTAGGAAATCCAGCCGAATTCAAGTTGTTCGATGGCTTCCCGGACAGCGCTATGGTCGTGGGTCAGGGGAATGAGGAGATGTGCTTCTCCGGAGAAGATGATAAGGCCGAAGTTGTCTTCCGGCAAGGCGTCGAGCAAATCGAAAGCGGCAGTTTTGGCTCTTTCCAAGCGGGAAGGGGTGACGTCTCGGGTGAGCATGGAGCGCGAGACGTCGATGGCAAGCATGATATTATGGCCTTTGTGTATGGTGGGGACTTCTCTTGTTCCTGAATAGGGCCGGGCCAATGCCAGAATGAGGAGGCAGAGGGCGAGTAGACCGAAAGTAAGAGTAAGCAGCCTTTTCCAGACGGAGGGGCGGACGACGAGTTCCTGGACATGGTCTCTGGAGACGAGCTCCTCCCATTTGCGGGAACGGCGGCGCATGAGGAGGCCGGAGGCAATCAGAAGGAGTGCCGGGAGAATCAACGCATAGAGAACATGGGGGTAAAGGAATGACATAAACTTGGGAGAATTACGGTGCAGGGGTGGGTCTCAGGATCTGCAGGGAGAGCCCCAGAGCGGCGAGGATGGCACTGGCGGCCAGGAAATACATGAAGAGTTCCTGTTCCTTGCGGATGACGTAAAGTTTGGCTTCGTTTTTTTCCAATTGGTCGATGGAGGAGAAAGCGAGCAGGAGTTTGTTGGTATCCGTAGCCCGGAAGTGTTCTCCACCGGTAATTTCCGCTATTTTGCGCAGAGTGGGTTCGTCAAAGTTGTCTCCCGCGATTTGGAAGGAACCTCCGAGGCGGCCGCTTTCCGTACCGACGGCGATCGTGTAGACCTTGATACCCAGCTTGGCGGCGGCAGTGGCCGCTTCGATCGGGGAGATTTGGCCGGAATTGGAGGCTCCGTCGGTGATGAGAATGATGATTTTGGACTTGGTGTCCTTTCGGTCTTCCAAGCGGGTGGCAGCAGCGGCAATAGCCGAGCCGATGGCGGTACCGTCTGCGGAAATTGATTTGTCGGTGAAGCGCTGGATGATGGAAATGGGCAGGGCGTGGTCCAGGGTCAACGGACAGAAGGATTTGGTTTTACCGGCGAAACCGATGACACCGATACGGTCGTCGGGGCGTTTGTCGATAAAGTTGCAAATGACGTATTTAGCTGCGGCGAGACGGTCGGCACGCCTTCCCTGAAGCATCATGTCCAGCGTAGTCATGGAGCCGGAAAGGTCGAAGGCTATCATGATATCGACGCCGTTGACGATCTTGTGCGATTTTTCATCAATGATTTGTGGACGTGCCAGAGCGATAGCCAGGGAGGCTGTAGCCAGGACAAGGAGGATGGCTCCAATGCGTCCGGCGAGGGATTCCGGATTGCGGGACAAGGTGGCGATGAAGCGCATGGTGGGGTGGTCGATGGAACCTTCCGCCCCGCGTTTCCTGCGGAGAAGCACCAGCAGGAGGAGGAAAGGCAGGACGTAAAGCCATGCGGAATGAGCAAATTGAAGATTGTCAAACATGCCTGTCATTTGGTGAAGCTGAGCTTGGGTGACGAGGTGTCCCGTGAAAGGGGGGCGTCCTCATTGCCCTTGAGTTGTGAGAGGTATTCGAGCCGCTCGATGATGTCTTTGGTTTCCCGGGCCAGTTCGGAGGCAACGGAGGCGTCGTCGGCCGTGTTTGGTTCGTATTTGAGTTGTACCATGCGCTGGAGCAGGTTGCGGACGGGGATCTGTTCCTGGACGGGGAGATTCATCAGGGCATCGGCCCGCATGCTGAATTCCTGGTGGGTTTCGAACAGGGTGGGATCTTCCGAGGTGCCGGTGAGGTAGGTTCTTAGAATGAGGGATAGCTCCGTGGCGCACTGGCGGAGGTCTTTGCCGGAGGCCAGCACCGCATCGATGTGTTGCAGGGCAATCTGCGCCGGTGTCGGCGGCGGAACCGGCTTGATCAGTTTTTTGGCGATCCATAAGCCCAGCAGGATGAGGAGGGCGATGCCGACAATGATAATCATCCAATGCCACCAGGCTAAAAGAGCCGTGTGCAGATAGGCATCGGGAGATGTGGACGGATCAAGCTGTGGTGGCGGTGGAATCATGGCTGCAGAAGATGATCAGTGGGCAAATTTACGGGCACGACGTCCGAAGAGGGCTTTGAGGGGGCTGAGGAATTGGTTCCTGTTATTCAGGTCCAGATAGTCCAGACCAAGGCGGTGGAAATCTTTGACCCATGCATCGCGTTGGAGTGATACGGCGTGTTCGTGGGCAGCTCTCAAATCCGGACGGGACAGGTTGAGAGACATGAGTTCTCCGCTTTCCGGGTCACGGGCAATGATTCGTCCGGCATCCGGCAGGACAAGTTCGCGAGGGTCGTAAACCCGGATGGGTATGAGTTCGTGCTTGAAGGCTAGTTTTCCCAGAGCCGGACGATTGGGCTCCATCAGAAAGTCGCTGATCATGACGACCATAGCCGTTTTTTTCTGAGTGCGGAGCAGGGTGTTGGCAACGTCGGAAAGAGATTCGTCCTCCTGTCCTGCGGGAGAGCTGATGATTTCCCGGACGATGCGGAGCGTCTGTTTGACTCCCTTGGCGGGGGGGACATAGAAGAGGTCGCCGCGTCCGAAGAGCAGGAGACCGCACTTGTCTCCGCTCTGAGCGGCGCTGAAGGCCAGGACAGCGGCGATTTCCGCCGCGTATTCCAGCTTGGAGTAAGATGCTCCGGCGGAGGCGTACCTCATGGATGCACTCGTATCAATTGCCAGGATGAGAGCTTGTTCTCGCTCTTCCTTGAAGCGGCGGACAAACGGGGATCCCATGCGTGCCGTGACTTTCCAGTCGATAAAGCGGGGATCGTCTCCGGCGAGGTATTCCCGGAAGTCGTCGAAGTCCAATCCCTGGCCCCGGAAACCGGACTGATATTGTCCGGCAAAGTTTTCCGCAGCCAGTCGCCTGGCTCGCAATTCGATGCGGTGAACGCGTTTGAGGATTTCCGCTGCTTTGTCCATATTGATTGTAAGATTGTTAGGAGTTCGTGACCGATAAGTGCCTATTGTATTTCGGCAAGGCCGGAGACGAGGCGGACGCTTGGGATGTGTCCCCTCGGATACGCTGTTTACGGCACTGGCACTTTGGACATGATGCGGTCGATGACATCATCCGTGGTGACATTTTCCGCTTCTGCTTCATAGGAGAGCAGGATGCGGTGGCGCAGGATGTCGTGGGCCAGGTCTTTGATATCCTGCGGCGTGACGAAGGAACGGTGATGCATAAAGGCGAGCGCGCGCGAAGCCAGGGCGATATTGATAGTGGCTCGCGGGGATGCCCCGGCACGGATCAAGCCGCTGAGGGTGATGTCGACGCGTTCGGGATTTCTCGTAGCACGGACGAGATCGACAATGTATCCTCTTACAGCATCGTCGATGTAGATCTGGTTGACGAGGTCACGGCTGTCGGCGATTTGCTGCGGAGTGGAAACGGGGGTCGTGCTGGGCGGCGGTGTCGATGTGGACATCAGGTCCAATACGCGGAGTTCTTCTTCGCGGTCGGGATAGGAGACGACGACTTTGAAGAGGAAACGGTCCAGCTGGGCTTCCGGAAGCTGGTAGGTGCCTTCCTGGTCGATTGGGTTCTGGGTAGCCATCACGAGGAAGGGATCGGGCAGGGCATAGGTGGTTTCCCCCAGCGTTACCTGGCGCTCCTGCATGGCTTCCAGCAGGGCGGACTGAACTTTGGCCGGGGCGCGGTTAATTTCGTCCGCAAGGATGAGATTGGCGAAAATGGGCCCTTTTTTCGCGGTAAAAACCCGTTCTTCCGGGTTGTAGACCATCGTGCCGAGAAGGTCGGCGGGAAGAAGATCCGGCGTAAACTGAATACGGGCGAATGCTGCATCCAATGCTCCGGAAAGGGCTTTGACTGATAATGTCTTGGCAAGACCCGGGACACCTTCCAAAAGGATGTGGCCCTTGCACAAGAGGCTTAGAATAAGTCGATCGACAAGTTCTGTCTGTCCGATTACGACTTTGCCAATTTCAGCCCGCAAGGGGGAAATCCATGCGGAGTGCATGGCGATGGCTTCGTTGAATTGTTGGGTATTCATATCTCCGGGAATGTTGTCTCAATGTTGGCAATGATTCTGCGCGTCCGGGCAATTATTTCAAGTATGATATCTAATCGTCCTTTGCGGTGTGAGACAGTGCCTCGTCGGATTCTGTTGAAAGAAAGTGTGATCTATCGGAGACGACTGGCTTTCGGAGTCTTTTGGGATATGTGTATTTCGGTCGGTTGAGGAGCTCTATATCGTGGGGTTCGGAGAGAGATGTATGACGTTGCGCTTCCTTCCATTTCCGGTCACTTATCCCTGTTTTTGTCACAGTTCGTTGACACTGGGGTAACAAGAGTTTGCCTGCCGAGAAAAAATGATCGAAAAGAGGATTTTTTTGTTCTTTTCCAGCCTCTCCATTTCCCAGGAAACGGGCTCCGCCGTAATTCTTTGAATCGCGATTAGTTAGGTATAAATTATCCTTGAATGAAAATTTTATGAATCCGTAATCCATTAATAATAAATAGGAAATTAGAAATTTTGGAAAATGAATATCAATCTTTCTTAAGTAATCCCGAAGGCAAGCAAAAAATTTTTTTCTCCGTGGAACCCCCATGGAACTTGATGCGACAGAATTGACACCTGGCAGGGGGGAAAAAATATGTTCACGCACTCCGGTTGTCTGGGTATTGTGTGGCTCCCGAGGCGGAAACGCCCCGACCTGATCCGGCTCTCCCGGCAGGGAGGCGGGCATGTCCAGGCATCCCTCTCCCGGCTCTTACCGAACACGACGAAACAGACTTCTACGAACATGCAGATTCCCCAGGAACAGAATACCGCTCTTTGGTCCAAAATCACCGGTCTCATCCACGCCAAGGTGAATAAGGACACTTTTGAGCGCTGGTTTACCCGGCTGGTTCTCGTAGAAGATTCCGGAACGCATCTGGTTATAGCTGCCGATGACGATATTTGCCTGGCATGGGTGGAAACGAATTATGCCCATTTGATCCAGGAAGCCGCCCTGACGGTTTTGGAAGGATCCCGCTCCCTGACATTTCGCCTTTTGGGGGAGGAAGGGAATGATTCTTCTTCCCATGATGAAAAACTTAAGGAAGGTTGGGGAGACAATGCCCTGAAGGCAGCGGGAGACGCTCGCCCAGCAGCGGTACTGTCCGTCTCCGGTAAAACGGGACGCAAGGCCAGGGGGGTAACGAACCTTAATCCGAACTACAGTTTCGAGAATTTTGTGGTTGGTGCTAATAACCAGTTTGCTCACGCCGTCGGAATTGCCGTGGCGGCGTCTCCAATGTGCCAATACAATCCCCTTTTTATCCACGGTGGTTCCGGGCTGGGGAAAACCCACCTTATGCAGGCCATCGGGAATGAAATTGTCAACCGCCGTCCCGAATCGGTCGTCCTCTACCTTTCCTGCGAGCAGTTTGTCAACGAATTCATTGATTCTATCCGGACGAACGATCTGAGTAAATTCCGCAAGAAATACCGCAAGGTGGACATCCTGCTACTGGATGATGTCCAATTTTTGGGAGGCAAGGAACGTACCCAGGAGGAATTTTTCCATACATTCAATTCTCTGTTCAACGGTCACAAGCAGATTGTGCTCAGTTCCGATAGACCGGCCAGTGAAATTTCCAATTTGGAACCCCGCCTCTCATCCCGTTTTGAGTCGGGTCTGACTGTGGAAGTCCAGTCCCCCAATCTGGAAACCCGCCTGGCGATTCTTCAGCAGAAGAGGAAGCAGTGGAATGTGAAAGTGAGCGACTCTATCCTCTTGTTTTTGGCGGAGCGCATCCGTAAGAATGTACGCCGCCTCGAAGGGGGGCTGATGCGCGTGGCTACTTTTGCTTCACTGTCGGGGGATACCCCCGATATTGCCCGTGTGGAAAGTCTCCTGCGCGACATTCTCCGTGAGGAAAATGCCAAACAGGTCACGATTGATGCCATTCAGCGTCGCGTGTCGGAATACTTCGATATCCGGCTCTCCGATATGGCGAGTCGCCGCCGTCCTGCCAGCATTGCCTTTCCCCGGCAGATTGCCATGTATCTGAGCCGCCGTCTGACGAATGTTTCTCTGCAGGATATTGGCGAAGCCTTCGGCGGGCGTGACCACGGTACCGTTATCCACGCCAATAAAACGATTGAGGCCAAGATGAAAACAGATAGTTCCCTGAAGGATCTGATTGCCCGGTTTGATGAGGAACTGCGGTGATGCCAGTGTCCTTTTTTTGCATATTTATGGAGTCCTTCCGTGGACTCCTGTAAAAAATTTAGCTGGAAAAGCCGGAGGAAATCAGGCAATAAGGAATCAGTTATGTCCAGCAAATTACTTGAAGGCAAAGTCGGCATTGTCGTGGGTGTGGCGAACAAGCGCAGCATCGCATTCCATATCGCAAAGGCATGGCATGATGCCGGAGCCAAGCTTATTTTCAACTATCAGGGAGAACGTCTGAAGGATGGAGTGATCAAACTCATCCAGGAAACCTTCGGTGAAGATACTCCCGTAATTGAGTGTGACGTCAGCAGCGATGAATCCATCGCCGGTTTTTTTGCAGAAGTGCAGAAGATAACGCCCAAAGTGGACTGCCTGCTGCATTCTGTGGCTTTTGCCCCCAAGGAAGCCCTCGGTGGCAGTTTTGTGGAAACCCGTCGCGAAGATTTTAAAATCTCTCTGGATATTTCCGCCTATTCCCTGATTGCCTTGGCTCGTGCCGTAGAACCCATGATGTCGGACGGCGGCAGCATCCTTGCCATGACCTATCTGGGTGCTGTCAAAGTGGTACCGAACTACAACCTGATGGGCGTCTCCAAGGCTGCCCTTGAATGTTCGATGCGCTACCTCGCCTATGATTTGGGGCGTTCCCGCAAGATTCGCGTCAACTGCATTAGTGCCGGTCCTGTCCAGACGCTGGCTGCTCGGGGCGTTTCCGGGTTCTCGACCATGTTCAAAGTGTACGAAGACCGCGCACCTCTGGGGCGTTCCTGCTCCGGTGAAGAACTCGGTGCAACGGGCGTGTTCCTTGCCAGCGATGGCGCTGCCTCGATTACCGGCCAGGTCATCTATGTCGATGGCGGCTACAGTGATATGGGAATGTAAAATTTCCGGGAAATCAGTTTTCCGTTTTAATGGGTTGCTTCTCGAATCGGCAAGATTTTCTTGCCCGGTAAGAGAGACTGACCAGGAAAAGCGTTCCGTCCATCAAGGCGGGGCGCTTTTCTTTTGGCCCCGGGAAGATCAATTGGATACTTGGCAACAGCGACGGAGTGCTGTGAAATTTATTTGAGCCAAGCCAGGAACTCCCTGTTGCCGTCTGTCCCGGTGATGGGGGAATCTTCGCATCCCATCCACTGGCGCCCCAGTGTTTCCGTGACGAATGTGCGGATGGAGTCGACGGCCTTGCGGTGAAGCAAGGGACCTCGGACAATGCCTCCATGGCCGATGTCCTCAGGCTGGAGTTCGAATTGAGGTTTGATGAGAACAAGGGCGTCTCCTCCTTCGCGTAGCAGGGGGAAGGCTGCCGGAAGTATCTTCGTCAGGGAAATGAATGATACATCGGAGACGATTAAGTCGATTTCCTCGCCGATGTCGTCCGGGGTCATGTAGCGGGCATTGAACTGTTCTTTGACGATGACGCGGGGGTCGTTTCTCAATTTCCAGACGAGTTGATTGGTACCCACGTCAATGGCATGTACCCGGATAGCTCCGTGCTGGAGGAGGCAATCGGTAAATCCGCCAGTGGAAGAACCGATGTCGAGGCACACTTTTCCTTCCGACGATACGGGAAATGCCTTCAGGGCGCCTTCGAGCTTTAAGCCACCGCGGCTGACGTAGCGAGGTTTGTTTTTGACTTCCAGTTCAGCGTCTTCATTTACTTTGACGCCCGGTTTACCTGCGGGATGTCCGTTGACTTTGATTTCACCGGCCAGGATCAGGCGCTGGGCCAGTTGGCGGGATTCGACAAGGCCGCGTGTTACGAGGAGGACATCAAGACGTTCTTTGGGCATGGGGAGGAGTGTGTGCCACTATGTATCCATGGAATGGTGGTCGACTGCAAGGAAAAGCTCCCCTCAGGAAGGCGACTAGGGAGGATGACGGCGTTTTTGTGTCAACGAACGTTAATTTGATTGCGTGGACGGTGTACGAACGTGTTTGCTTGCTCCTGCATGGAGCGTCGTTACAGAACACTCCGGTTCAAGGTGAAAAAGTACCTCAAATCGGAAAAGCGGAAAAATACATGGATGGGGCGGTGTCTCTCCTCGGAGATTTTTGACGAAAGGTACTGGCTGTGGCGCAAACATAGCGTGGCAGTCGGAGCCGGCTGGGGGGCAGCGAGTGCGATTGCTCCCGTTCCGATGCAGTCCTTTTGGGGAATTGCCGCATGTTTGTGGAAGAAAGGCAATATTCCTGTCGCCGTTTTTATGGCTTGGTTGTCTCCTCCCGGATTCATTGTTGTGGCCGTACCTCTCCAGTGGTGGCTTGGCTGGTGGATTTTGAGGGTTTTGGGCTTTGACGGTTCCGGAGCGAGTATCTCCATGCTGAAAGAAGTGGTAACCGGTATTGCCGATAACTTTTTCCTAGCACCTTTGGATGGGGTGAATTATTGGATGTTCGGAGTGGAATTTTCCTTGGGTGTGATCTTGTCGTGTTCTTTGCTGGGAGTCTTGTGTTACGGCCTTACATATGGGATCTGGTCTTTGGTTGACTGGTGGAAAAGCCGTCTTCATGCCGATGATGTTTCGGGAAAAGAGAATTAAATGGTGCAATTCCGGCAAGATCCCTTATAATCCCCTTCGTCATTTATTGGAGTTTCCCCCATGTTTCGTTTTGCCCTCATGAGATGGATCCGCGGATTGATCCCAGCGCTGATGATTCTTCTGATATTGGCGTGTGGCGGGATGGTTGTCTGGATATCCGTCTGGGGGGTGCCCCGTCCTCTGGTGAATTTTGTTGAAGAGGAAATCCAGAAGCAGGGGGTCAAGGTTCACATTGGTTCTTTGAAGGTGAGTTTGTGGTCCGGTGTGACAGTTAAGGCCTCGGATATTGAGGTTTTCCCTGGATTTTTACCGGAAGGCAAACCGCTGGGAAGTATCGGAAATGTGAGAATCGATCTGGATTCTTCCGATTTGTGGGATGGAATCGTAACGTTGAGAAGGATTGAGATAGGGCATGTTTCGGCCAAGGTGCCGGTGGATTTCAGCAAGATGATGCAGGGTGTTTATCTGGACGCCGGCGTTGAGTCGGGGGTGTGTTCGTTTCCGTCCGGAGCCTCCATGATGGATATCCAGAATGTGCGGGGGAAGGTCCAGGGAATGGGATTTGTGCTGAATGGACGGGTTGTTTTACCGGAAGACGGTGATTTGTCCTCCTTGTTTTTTCCCGGCGGGAGCAGTACGGGGAGCATGGACGCCGGCAAAGTGCTTCAGGATGTCCTGGAACAAATGAAGAAGGTACACTGGACGAAAGATCATCCTCCCATGTGGAGGATAACGGTGTCTGATGACAGGCAAAGAGGGGGTGGTATCCGGGCTGCGGTAGATTTGGATGTACCTTCCGTTTCCTATGACAGTCTGCAGGTACGGGATTTGACCATGTCTGTGGAATATGCGGGAGGACTCGTGTGGTTGAAGAAGTTGTCGTGCCGTGAACGCCTGGGAAACGGGACATTCGAGTTATCTTCCCGGGCGGATCTGGCCTCGCGTGCCGTGCAGGTTTATGTCAAGAGTTCCATTCCGGTGTTGAAGTGGGTCCTGGCATTTTCCAATTCTCCTGTTCATCTCCCCTATGGATTGGAACTGAAGAGTTCTCCATCATTTCATGTCGCATCGGAATTGCGTTTCAACGAGGCATGGAATGATCTGGAAAGTATCAAAGTTGTTGGCAGTGCATCGGTTCCCCGCTTTTTAATCGGAGAAGATGCCTATGACCGATTTTCGACGGATTTCAGCTATAATAACGGTGATTTTTACATATCGGATTTTTCCGTGATTCACAAACAGGATTCTTTGCGTGGACAGGTGATGGGCAAAGGCGGAGAACTCAAATTCGATGTCCGCAGTACCTTGGGGGTTGGAGCTCTCGTGCACCTTGTCCGTTCATTTGGCGATAGTAAGTTTGAGATGCCGAAGGAATTGACGCTGCGGGGAGATCCTGATCTCGTCCTGCGCGGTACGGCGGATTTCCCCCAAGGCTGGACGGGGGAGCCCGTCTTTCGGAATGCCGAGGTGAAATTGAACTTGAAGGATTTTGCCGTGATGGATGTGGATATGGGCTCTATCGTCATGGATGCACAATACAAGGATGATCGCTTTGTCATCAATAGATGTGCATTGGAGCGTGATGGGCATGGGATGGCTCTGAAAGGAGTCATTATGGGCAAGGAAGTTTATTTTTCAGCAACGAGTTCGTTTCCTCCCAAGGTGCTGGAACAATTGCTGAAAGGCAGGGCCTCTTTTCCGAAGCAGCTTCAACTACCCCAGAGTGCCCGTCTTTCCGCTAGGGGAAGCCTGGATTTCAATGAGTTGACCTATGGAGGCATTCACTTGTTGAATGTCGATTTGGAGGCTAGCGAGTTTTCCTGGAACCAAGTTCCGTTCTCCAAATTGAACCTTGCCTTCAAATTCGAAAACGGCGACCTTGTCGTGAAGGATTGCCGCCTGACCCGTTCAACGGGAACGAGTTTGGAATTGTTTGGCCGAGGCAATCTTGGGGGAGACATGTTCTTGATGGGGCGCAATACCATTACGCTCGACGTGTGGGATAAAATTCTCGGTTTGGATGATGATGACTTCTTTATCCAACGCTTCCGATTCAATAAGGATACGAACATGGATCTCTCGTTCCAGGCGAACGTCAACCTGACGGATCCGGAAAACCAGTACGATCTGGATGCCATCTTGTCCGCTGCCAACGTTGAGTACAAAAAAGTGTTGCTGACATCCGCCTCCGCGAAAGCCCATGTTGTTCCCGGTTCCGTCGTACTCACAAATCCCGTACTGGTCTGTGACAACCGAGGATTTCTCGATAGCCGGAACATCCGTGGAGGAACTGCGAAAAGTACGGTTAAGGCCGATACGGTGAAATTCGATTTTTTGAAGGATACTGTGGAAGTTGTCGGCATCAATGGCAGGGTGTATCCTGATTACACGATCAGGATGTTTTCCGATTCGGCAACGAAGGTTCTTTCTACTTTCAAATTCTACAGTCCCGTCCAGTTGCAGGGTAGAGGTGTGTTCCCGATGGGGGATGACATGCGCCTCATGCAGGGGAGGATCACCTTCAACGCGTACTCCGGTTTGGTGACTTATCCTCTTTTGGGGACGACGCTCGAAATGCGCAATGGCAAGGGAACATTGAACATCGATCCCGCATGGGTGAAGGTAAGCAACCTTTCCGGTACGATTTGGGGCGGTTCTTTTACGGCGAAGATCGATGCGCGGATTGACGAAAGGGATGACCTGAATGGCGTCGTTTCCGTGAAAAACCTGGATTTGAAGAGTATTGGACAATCCTATGACGAAAAAATGTCTCCCGCCTATGTCAACGGAGATGTCAATTTCCGATCCCAGGGAGGGAATGTTAACAGCCTTAAGGGAGAAGGGATGGCGACCCTGTCCCAGGGGAACCTTGTTGAAATTCCTCTTTTCGGCACATTGGGCAAGGTGATCGGTTCGGTTGTTCCCGGAGTCAAGCATTTGATTAATTACAATATCACAACTGCCAGGTGCGATTTCGTAATTGAGAACGGATACATCAAGACTGCCAGCGAAAATGGGAAGAGTTTTCAGGCGCAAGGAAGCAATATGGGGCTGACGGGAGGGGGATGGATACGTTTGTCGGATCTCTATGTGAATGCGGATTTGCGTGTCAGTTTACGAGGCCTCCCCGGCCTGGTGACCTCTCCCTTGTTTATGATTGCCGGCGGATTGTTCCGAGTGCGCGGAACGGGGCCTCTGTCGAATGTGGAATGGACTCCGGCTCCGTTTTCCGGCGGAGTATCGGCACCGCCTGCCGAAAACAAGGGATCGGTGAAGAAGAAGTGATGTTTTTCCAGGTAAAGATGGGGAAAAGTCTCTTTTGATGCCAAATTCTGATTGAATCCCCCGTCAGGAGCGTTAAAGTTTTCTCCGATATGATCCCTGTCAAAGTTTTTGAAACACCTCAAGAGGCAGCCAATTCATTGGCTAAGGAAGTTGCAGAATTGATCCGTTCCCGCGCCGCGGAAGGCAAGACCGTTGTTCTCGGCCTGGCCACTGGAGCTACTCCGCTTCCCTTTTATGCGGAACTCGTCCGCATGCACAAGGAAGAAGGTCTTTCTTTCGCCAACGTGATTTCCTTTAACCTGGACGAATACAGCGGCCTTGAACGCGAACATCCGGAATCCTACTGGTACTTTATGCACCAGAATTTGTTCAACCACATTGACATCAAGCCGGAAAACATCAATCTTCCCTCCGGTCTCGTTAAGCCGGAAGACCTTGATGCCCATTGTGCCGCTTACGAACAGAAAATCAAGGACTGCGGAGGAATCGACCTGCAGATCCTCGGTATTGGTCGCACGGGGCACATCGGCTTTAACGAACCCGGTTCCGACGATACGACGATCACTCGTAAGGTACTCTTGGACAATTTGACCCGTTCCGATGCCGCTCCTGCCTTCAACGGTATTGAAAACGTTCCGACGACGGCTATTACCATGGGGGTTGCCACGATCATGAGCGCCCGCAAGGTTGTCCTCATGGCTTGGGGAGAAAAGAAAGCTTCCATCGTCAAGAAGGCTGTGGAAGGTCCGGTGACTCCCGATGTTGCCGCTTCTTACCTGCAGAAGCACAAAAACGCCTGCTTCCTTCTGGATAAGGGAGCTGCTTCCGAATTGTAAGTAACTCCTTTAGCAACATGCCGGATTTACCGTTCGGCATTGTCGATTTTCAAAGTGTCGTCCAGTATCCGCTCTGGACGACACTTTTTCTTTTGAAATACATATAATTATTTGTTTTTATTGGATAGTCATTCCGTCTTGTCTTGACCGGATAGTTATGCCGTGTATGTTGGTAAGGAATCATGTTTTTATGGAAAAAATACCATTACTGTCTTCGTCTTTATTCTGTTTTCCTGGCGAATTTTAATTCTATCTGTCTGATGAAAAAGTTGTTGAATGTATTTGGGCTGGCATGTGCGTGCACCATGATGCTGGCGGCTTGCGGAGGTGGCGGTTCATCATCATCGGTCGAAGACAATATGGACGATTCCGGTACGTCGGAGGAAGAAGTATCGGAAAATCCTGCTCCCGACAACTTGGTGTCATTAAGTATTTCCTGGAAGGACGGGAAGGTGCCGATGACGATGACTTTCTCAGAGGAAGCCGTTACCGGGCAGATTGGCGATAGTTCCGGGAAGATGGTTGTTTACCGCGGTCGTTATCAATATGTGCGTGCTGCGTCTGCGAATGAAGAATCGGCATTGCGCATGCTGATCGAATATGCGGATGACAATGTGAAAAAACAGGTCCTTTTGGAACTTGCCCTTAAGTTTACGAAGGATGGACCTGTCGCCATTCGTGGCCATATGACGGTGTTAAATGATGGTTCTCAAACGGTTATTCCTCCGTCGCCTGGTGAATTGGAACCTGGCGAACCGCCTCGGGAGGAACAAGACAATCCGTCCGGGAAGGAATGGGCAACTTTACCGGCAGGAACCGTTTTGTCGATGGTTCCGGATGATGCTTCGGGGGAATTGATTTCTTTTTCCTGCGAAGTGGAATCAAGCAGCGGGACTTCATCCGGAAGAATGCGTTTGAACGATGGCACCGGTTCTTCCGGAAGTTCGGCGTTCCTGTTTCAAAAATCCGGTACACAGGCATATTTCGTAACTTCATTCGTTTATTCTGAAAGTACCGGTAGCCCGGAAGCTCCGGTTGTTTATAAGCAGGCGGATGTGCAGATTCATCTGGACTTGAAGCCTACCGACGCAACGGCGGAAAAACTCCCTGCGCGTATAGAAGGGATTTGCTCTTCCTATACGCTCAAAATCTCATCCAAGAACGGAATTGCCGGCAACGGTCAAACGTATTCCGGCAGAGGAACTTTCTCTATTCAATCGAGATGACGCCGAACGAACTTTTTCTATTAAAGGTGCGATAACGTCTTCCTAGGCGGGATTAATTGTATGGGTATCAAGTCGTTGTTTTTTCATCTGCTGTCCGTTGTCGGAGCCGTCGTCTGCCAGATGCAGATGGCGGTAGGGGAGGAGTATGTGATTTCACGGCTCCAAGCCAAAATAGTTCCCGAGAACCACTATACGTTTACAATGCCGGAAGGCGGTGAAGTGGAAGGGTGGATATCTGGGGAAAAAAGAGCCCGGAAAGGAGATGTATTGTTGAGGATCAATCCCAGGCAGTTGGAACGCGATGAAGCCAATTTGAAGCTGCGCCTGGAACGGGATCGTTTGACGATGGAAGAAAACCTGGTGGAATTGGAGCGCCAGCGGGAGGAATTGGCCTTTTTGCTCGGATTGAACGAAAAGCAGAGACAATTCCTTCAGAAAGATTCTCCGAAGGTGAATCATAAATCCCTGCAAATTATCGATGGGAAAATCGAGTTGGAGAAGAAACGGGCCGCGTCGGAAAGACAAAATGCATTGTCGGAGTTCGAAGAAAAGAAAAAACGTTATGTGGTAGAGATGCCGTTCGATGGCAAGTTCCAGTACCACTTCGTTCTTCCGGAACGTGGATTGGAACCGGTGATGCGTTCATCGTCCGATCCGGTGGTGTCGGTTATAGATGACTCAAGGATGTATATTGCGGTGGTGATGTTCGATCCGGATTTGATCCATATTGCCCCGGATCGCTTGAAGGCGCGCGTCCACTCCGGTGGAGGGAATGTCCTGGTGGGGAAGTTTGCCTATCAAAAGGTGGAAAAGGGACGGAACGAACCGGTGTTGACGTATTTTTTCCTCTTGGAAAACAGTCAGTGTGAGGAAGCATCCAGGATGATTGGGGCGAATTGCGTGGCCTCTCTGGCGTATGTTGTAAAGGGGCCGTTTTTGTATAAACATAAACTGGACTTGATTGTTCAGGCGGAGAAGTCGGATTATCACTCCTGGGAGGAGTTGGTTTCCAGGTTGTATCCGGGGTACCGGATTGAGTTCAAGGGGGATACTCATTTGGGCCTTGTTCCCGTAGAGGAGCGGAAGGTTGGTTTCCGGGAAGGGGTATGAAATCTTTTCCATCGGTTTTGTTCTATCTAACCGTGGATACTTTGCACCGTTGGGTGATGCGGGTGTCCAATCCTCTGGCACGTTTTCTCGTGGTGTTTTGCCTGGTCTTTTGTGCGTTGACGGTGTTGTCGCATTACCTTCTTTCCGCACGTACTCTAGAGGGGCAGATCAGGAAGAATGGCGGAGATATGATTGTGATGGCGCGGTATTGTCCTTCTTCGGAGGTTGCTGCGTTGGATCCTCTGGAGGGGATGCCCCGGTATGCCGGTGGACGCGAATGCGTGATCCTGAATGAGTTATTTCAGAATGCAACGATTCGGGACAGGCGTTTCAAACTGGTGGAATATCCGTTATGGGGTGCGGGCTTGTTCCAGGGGATGGACGTGAGGCCGGATAACGGCGTGTTTGTGCTTCCTCCGCGTTCGGAACCGGGAGCGTCACCGGAGGAAGTCATGGTGGCCAACCATCGTGTCCGGGCTGTCGTGGTACCCGAATATGCGGCTATGGCATTACGGAAGATTTATCCGAATGGCGGTGTGTTTGTACCGGAAGGCGTGTTGTCCGCTCTGAAGATGCGGACGGGGTTGACAAGAATGTATATGTTCCGGTTCGAACAGACGGAAGTAGCTTCGATGAGGGTATTGGAGAAACGGCTTCTCAAGCTGATTGAATTGGATGGTTGGAGCGCCCAGGTACGCAGCAGTCTTGAGTTGTTGGAGGAATTGGAGACTACCCGAGCCAGCCAACAGGTGTATCGCATGGGGATTTCTCTCGGTATCGGGGTGATCGTGTGCGTGTTGCTGACGTCGATTTCTTCGATGGAGTTTCGGCAGAATGAGTACATTTATGCGTTGATGAATAGTTTCGGGGTGAATCGCCTCTTGCTGGTGGCTATGTTTATGGTGGAGAATTGCGTACTTGTTTTCGGGGCCCTGGCGTGTGCCGTGACTTTGTTCCATGGCCTGAGCGGTTTCTTGGTGAAAGAGTTTCTGAAAATGCCGGGGATGACTCTGTCTGTGGTGGATATGCGGGATGACATCGTTTTACTGTCCGTATCGCTGTTGACGTGTATTGCCGTTTCGACAATTCCGATTGTATGTGCTGTTTTCCGCCCAGTGGGGTGTGTGTTGAAATGATTGCGAGATGCCATGAAACATTTGAATTCCTGTGTCAGTGTCATGTTGTGCGCGATAATGTGCGGTTGTTCCGTGGATCGTCGTGTGGAAGATGCCTATGAAACTCTCCGGCAGACATACGACAACCTTCCGGATTACGAGAAAACCTCTTTCCGGGAATTGACATGGACTGAGGCATGCAAGCTTGCCCTGGCTCAAAATATTGAGCTGCAGCAATCGGTACATGACATTGAGAAGGCACGTTACGAAGTGCGTAAGGTATATCTGGATGTGATACCCTTGGTGAATCTAGGGTTTTATTATAACAAGTATCTGTTTGGCGGCGGCAATAACTACTATGACTCCCGTGATCACGATTACGACATCAACGTGATTTTCAATCTGCCTTCCCTGACGCAGTTGCCGATGAACCGCTACACGGCTTTGCTCTCCCTCTTCAGAGCGGAGAAAAATTACGATTTGAAACGACGCGATGTAACCGCCCGCCTCTACAAGCTGGCCCGTTTGTCGGCTTTGGCCGGAGAGCAGTACCGGGCGGATTGCACGGATGCGGAATACAGGCATGTATCAAAAGCTCAATTGGAACGGCAGCGTGAGATTTCCCTGCGTTCCGAATGGAAGGAGTGGGGAACTCTTTTCAATGATTTCCGTTTTCGTTGGAAAATCAAGCCTGAGTCTATTCCCCAGATGAATTGGAGGCGGTTCCGTTCCTGTTCTCGGAAACCCGATCGGCTGGTTTTGATGAATATGGCATTGGAGTTGGAGGCATCCCGGCTGAGGAAGTTGGGTATTACGTTGAATTATTGGCCGGTTGCGGATGTCCATTTTTACAGCCCGCGTTTGTTCAACATGAGCGGAGGTCATGATTCCGGGTTTATGAGCGGCGGTAGCGATGTGCGGATGGATATGAATTTCTATTTGCGTCTGGATACGCAGTTGAAGAATTACCAAGCCTTGAAACAAGCGAAGAAGGAATATTCCTTTCTGCTGGATACACTGCGCAATACTCTTCTGGATCGTCGGGAGAAGATATTGGCTCTGGTTGAAAGCGGACAGGAATATGAGGAATGGCGGGATACGATGGTATCGTACAAGGAATTTCTTTCCCGGATGGAGGACAGGAAACCGGCAACTCTCCGCAGGCAGATGGAGGAGGGCATGAAACTCGAACGCGATTGCCTGGTTCACGAAAAAGAACAAGTAGAACGCGAGTGCGCCATGATTCTCGAGTACGGACTTCCCGGTGAGGACTCCTGACTTGATTTTTTCTTTCTTAAGAAGGGATCAACGTACCGGACTTTCCCGGATGAGTCGGTGACTGAGATATTCTAAATTGCGTATCCGGCATGTCATGGATGATAGGATTCTTCGTTGCGGGAAACAGATGAGTATGATCTAATCCCGCGAGATATGAATACAACCCCTTTACAGCAAGATTTGCTTGATGCAACGACGACTCTTTGCAACGCTCTTGCCCAATCCCCCCAGATTATTGCGGCCAAGGCCCGCATCGGCTTGTTCTTCCAGAACCCCGACGCAACCAAGTTGTTCGAGGAAGTGAATGCTTACGGAGAAGAACTTCGTTCCAAACATCTTGCCGGCATGCCTCCGACCGAAGAGGAAATCGAAAAATTCGACAAACTTCGTGCCTCTGTCATCGAAAATGAATTGGCCCGCGGTTTCCTGGAAGCCCGCCAGTCTGTAGACGGTCTTCTTGCCACGATCAACCAGTACCTCGGTATGTCCATTGATATGGGGCGCGCACCAACTCCCGAAGAAGTGGAAGAATCCGCCAAGCGTGCAGCCAGCGCTTCCTGTTCCTGTGGTGGCGATTGTGACGGCGACTGCTCCTGCGGCGGTGACTGCCAGTGCGAAGGCGAAGGCCACGAACACGGCGACGACTGCTGCTGCAAGCACTAATCCTGTAATTTGAATTCAATTATTAAACAAGCGACCGTTCCGGCAATCACATGCGGAACGGTCGCTTGTTGCATTTGAACGGTGTACCGGGTCGGCGGTTACTTCATTCGCACTTCATAGCCGAGTTCCTGCAACATGGCGATATCGTCGCGTGTGGAAACGCCTGCCGTTGTCAGCATATCGCCGGAAATGGCGGCATTGGCACCGGAGAGGAAGGCTTTTTTACCGTGGTCGCTCATGGTGTTGCGCCCGGCGGCGATACGGACAGCTCCATCGGGGATGATGAACCGGACGATGGCGATAATACGGAGTTTTTCTTCCTCTGTCATCGGGGTGAGATTTTCATAAGGCGTTCCGGGGATGGGGGAGAGAAAATTAATGGGGGTGGATTTGATTCCGAGAGCGGCGATGTCCATGAACATGTCGATGCGGTCCTCCATGGTTTCCCCGAGTCCCATGATGCCGCCGCTACATACTTCAAGGCCGGCTTCCATGGCCCATTTGATAGTTTGGATTTTTTGATCGTACGTATGCGTCGTACAAACGTCGGGAAAATGGCGGCGGGAGGTCTCCAGATTGTTATGGTAGCGGGAAACTCCTGCTGCTTTGAGTTTTTTACAATGTTCCAGTGAGATCAATCCATGAGAGGCGCAGAGTCCCAGGTTGCACTCGTCGCTCATAAGGCGGTAGGCGTCGCAGAGCTGGTCGACATCGGCATCAGTGAGGCGTTTGCCGGAGGTGACGACAGAGTAACGGAGAATGCCGGCTTCTTCGCAGCGTCTGGCTCCGTCTAGGATGGTTTCCCGGGGGAGCAGGGGATATTCGTCCACGGCTGTATTGTAGTGAGCGGATTGGGCGCAGTATTTGCAGTTTTCCGAACACCTTCCGCTGCGACCATTGATGATGGTGCAGAGGTCGAAGGTATTGCCGCAGAAATGTTCGCGGATTGCATTGGCTGCCTGGCAGAGTTCTTCAAGGGGTCCCGTGCAAAGCTGGAGAAGCTCTTCCCGGGTGCAGGACTGGCCTGATAATACTTTGTCAAGAAGGGAAGCGGTCAAGGTCATCTTGCGGAGAGACTAACCCTTCGTTGCGTACCGTCAAGAGACAAAAAAAATTGCCGGGACATTTTCCGATTGGACTTGACTCCCCCGAAAATTCGGGTAAATCATTTCGCACTTTAGAAGCATGCTTCATAATTATTATGAATAACAATCCTCGAATTTCATTTTTGCTCAAGATGATCACGGATCGTGTGGAAACGATGATTACCCGGGAATTGGCATTGGAGCATGTGACGGCCGCGCAGGGCAGGGTATTGGTTTATCTGATTTCTAGGGATGGCGAATTGGTGTCCCAGAAGGATGTGGAGCAATACCTCGGTGTTTCGCATACGACGGCCAAGGGGATTGTCCGTCGGTTGGAGGAGAAGGATTTGGTCAAAACATCCTTCGATAACGAAGATGGGCGGGTAAAAAATATTTATCTGACGGAACGCAGTCGCATGATGGACCAAGCTGTCGTCAGGCAGATTGCCGCAATTGAGGATATCCTGCTGCGGGGGATTAACCCGGAAAAGAGGAAAGCTCTGGGGAAAATGTTGCAAGACATGTACGACAATATCAAATAACGGTTTCCGCAATGTCTGTTTCGGCAGCAAAAAACATGAAGATCGCTTCGATCCTATAATTTTCCATTCAAGAATATGAAAGTAGAACACATACTGGTGATAGCCCTGAGCGGGCTGGTTGTCGGCACGCTGGGCGCGTGCAGGGACGGAGGCGGGAAAACGGCATCCATGCAGCAGCGTGAGATGCATCCGATCAAGGTATCCGTGATGAATATGGTCCAGCAGACGGTGGATTTGAAGTCGTCGTGGTTCGGGCATTTGCGGGGTGTGGAGCAGGCGGATATCAGACCCCAGGTATCGGGAACCTTGCTTCGCCAGATTTATTGGGACGGATCGATCTGTGAGAAGGGAGAACTCCTGTTCGAGATTGATCCGTCCACGTACCAGGCTGCAGTGGATCAGGCTGAAGGCAATCTGGCGGCAGCGAAGGCCAGCAAGATGCAGGCGGAAGCTGCACGGAACCGCGCCTCCCAGGATGTGGAGCGCTATGACAAGCTGATTAAGACGGGAGCCATTTCGGAAAAACTGTTCATGGATGCCCAGCAGACGCTGAAGGAAACCCAGGCTGCTTTGGAACAAGCCGAAGCCGGTATCAAACAATCGGAAGCGGCTTTGGATAATGCCAGAATCAACCTCGAACGCACCAAAGTGAAAGCTCCGTTCCGAGGGCTGGCCTCTAAATCGAATGCCAGTGTCGGAGAATTGCTCTCGGCCAATGGAACTCCGTTGACGACCATGTCGTCGATCGATCCTATTCGCGTGGACTTTTCCGTAACGGGAAAACAGGTTCTCAACCGTTTGCTTGATGGACGCGTGGACGTGAAGAACGGACGCATGGGAGATATGGACAAGTTCGAATTGATTTTGGAAGATGGAACCGTGTTTGAAGAAAAGGGAACGGTTGTTTCCGTGGACAGTGAAGTGAGCCGAGCCAGCGGTACCGTGAATTTCATCGGCCATGTTCCCAATCCCGGTTTCAAGCTGCGTTCTGGCATGGCAGTCCGCGTGCGTGCCGTCACCGGTCAGGAAGAGAACGCCCTGCTGGTGCCGGTACGTGCTCTCGTGTCGGCGATGAGCCACCGCAATATTTACGTCGTGGCTCCGGACCAGACTCCTCGCCGCATCGATGTCCAGCTGGGGGATACTCTAACTCTCGACATGCCCGATGGCAAGGGCGGTACGGCTCCCATGCTGATGCAGATTGTTACGGGAACGGTGAAGCCGATCTCGGAATCCTTGAAGGAAATCGGCTATGACAAGCCCTCCGACGCCCCGGTCATCGTGGAAGGAGGCATGATGGCCGCCCAGTATTCCAAAGTGAACGACATGATGCGCGCGCAGGGAGCCCAGGGGGGCTTCGGTACTGTCATCCCGACTCCGTTTGTCTACACCAAGCCGGTTTCCACGACTCCCTCCATTACCGCCGAGTAAGCCATGAGTGCGTTTTTTATCAAACATCCCGCCATTGCGGCGGTAATTGCTATTGTCACCACCCTGCTCGGGCTGGTATGCTTGGGTAATCTTCCCATTTCCCAGTATCCGGAAATTACGCCCCGTACGATTCAGTTGCAGGCTATGTTTCCTGGGGCCAATGCACAGGCTGTAGCCGACTCCGTGGGGACGCCCCTCGAACGTCAGATTTCCGGTGTGCAGGGGATGGACTACATGACATCCGTGTCTTCCAACAACGGGGTTTACAATTTGTCCGTCGTGTTCGAGCCGGGTTCCGATCCGGACATCGACCAGGTGCTGACGAACATGCGATACGGGCAGGCTTCTTCCCAGCTTCCCCAGGAAGTGCAAAGTACCGGGGTGACGATCAAGCAGCAGCCGGGGCTTCCGTTGCTCATGTATTCTTTGACGTCGCCAGACGGAAGCTATAACTCCGTCGACTTGGCAAACTATGCCCAGGTGAAGTTGATCGACGAACTCAAACGCGTCGAGGGCGTCGGTGAAGTTCAGGTCTATGGGGCGGGGCGTTATGCCATTCGCATCTGGCTGGATACGTCGAAGATGACTCACTACGGCATTTCCATCGGAGAAGTCCGGGGCGCTATCGTCGCCCAGAATACGACGAATCCCGGCGGCAAGATCGGGGCAGATCCCGTACCGGACGGACAGGAACAGACCATTACCGTACGTACCCATGGACGTCTTTCCGAACCGCATGAGTTCGAAGATATCATTATCCGGCAGAACGGCGAAGAGATTGTCTATCTGCGGGACATTGCCAAGGTGGAACTCGGGGCGGAAGACTACTCCGCCATGGGACGCCTGAATGGAAAAATGGCTGCCGCCATCGCCATTTTCCAGGCACCCGGTTCAAACGCCATTGCTACGGCGGATCGTGTGAGAGCGTTGCTGGATGCCAAAGCTCCTTTGATGCCGGAAGGTATTTCAGGACGGGTTTCTCTGGATACGACGACGGCGGTTCGTTATTCGATTGAGGAAATCAAGCATACGCTGATCGAGGCCATCATTCTTGTCGCGTTTGTGGTGTTCATTTTCCTCCAGAACTGGCGGGCGACCCTGATTCCGCTGATTGCCGTGCCGGTGTCATTGATTTCCACGTTTTGCATATTCCCGCTGCTGGGATTCTCGCTCAACACGATTTCCCTGTTGGGAATTGTGCTGGCAATCGGCCTTGTCGTGGACGATGCCATTGTGGTGGTGGAAGCCGTACAGGAGCACATCGACAAGGGGATGAATCCCCGCATGGCTTCGTTTGCCGCCATGCAGGAAGTCTCCGGTCCGGTGATTGCCATTGCCTTGGTACTGGCGGCAGTGTTCCTTCCTTCCCTTTTGCTGGAGGGGATAACCGGTACGCTATTCAAGCAGTTCGCGGTGACGATTGCCATATCGATGCTGATTTCCGCTTTCAATGCTTTGACTTTATCTCCCGCCCTGTGTGCCGTTTTGCTCAAGCCCAAAGGGAAATCCCATAGCATTCTGGCGCCGTTTCACCGTTTGTTCAACAAATGCTACGGCAAAACCGCCAATGGCTACACACGCATTTGCGGGGGGCTGGCCCGCAAGCTGGTATTGTCCATTCCTCTGTTGTTTTTGTTCTGGGGTGCGATCAAGCCCGTGGCTGATCATGTACCCGGCGGGTTCCTCCCGGACGAAGACCAGGGCTTCTTGCTTGCGTGTTTGATTCTCAAGCCTAATACGTCATTGCAGGTTGCCTACGAACAGGACAAAAAATTTGAAGAAGCCCTTCAGGACCCCTCCGTCAAAAATTTGACGACCGTTGTGGGGATCAACATTCTCAACGGTGTCCAGACTCCTGGAGCTTGTATCGCCTTCGTCGAACTCAAAGACTGGAGCGAGCGAGCCGAATCCGCATCGGAACTGGCACGCAAATTCCAGGGGAAGGTTGCCATGGCCGGTCTGGATGGAATGGCCATGGTGCTGGAACCTCCGGCCATTCCCGGCGTCGGTACCGCTAACGGCGTGACCATGGTGCTGGAGGATCTGGAAGGCCAGGGCGTACCCTTCCTGTACGGCCAGGTGAAGGCCTTTGAGGAAGCGGCTTCCAAGCGTCCGGAAATCATGATGTGCATGGACATGATGATGGCCGACATGCCTCAAAAATACATCAATCTGGACAGAGAAAAATGCAAGTTCCACAAAGTGGACATCGACGTAGCCAACGGCATCCTCGCCGCTTACAACGGGTCTTCTTTCGTCAACTACTTCAACGCTTTCGGCCAGCAATGGCAGGTGTACATCCAGGCTCAGGGTGAAGATCGCATCAATCTGGAAAAAATGGATGGGTTCTTTGTGACCAATGGCGATGGGGTCCGGGTTCCCCTCTCTTCTCTGGTGAATGTCCAGGAGATTGAGGATACGGAATTCGTCATGCACCATAACATCTACAATGCTGCTAAACTTAACGTGATGCCCAACCCCGGGTACTCTACACAGCAGGTGATGGACGCATTGGAAGAGGTGTTCCATGAAACGATGGATCCGACCAAGATCGGTTTCGACTACCAGGACATGAGCTTCCAGGAAAACAAGGTGCGCAACAGTATCGGCCTCGGTGCGATTTTTACCATGTCTTCCATTTTTGCCTTCCTGATCCTGGTGGCTCTGTACGAAAAATGGACCTTGCCCCTTGCCGTATTCCTGACGGTGCCGATTGCCGTGCTGGGCGCTTATCTCGGGCTCTACTGGCAGGGAATGGATCTGACTCTCTATGCCCAGATCGGCCTGGTGATGCTGGTAGGGCTGGCCGCCAAGAATGCGATTCTCATTGTCGAATTTGCCAACTTGGAGATGGAGCGTGGCAAGAACCTGATGGATGCGACGCTGGCGGCAGCCAAGCTGCGGTTGCGTCCGATCCTGATGACGTCCTTTGCCTTCATCCTGGGGTGTATTCCGCTGATGATTTCGTCCGGTTCCGGAGCTCTGGCCCGCAATGCCATCGGTACCGTCGTGGTCATTGGCATGGGAATGGCAACCTTGGTGGGCGTATTTTTGATCCCCTGTTCGTACGTGTTTATCATGCGCTTGTTCCGCATTAAATTCTCACTTCATGAATTGAAGGAGGATCCGGACGAAGTGGGGGCTCGGGAATACCTGGCCGCCCATAAGAACGATTCGCCGGTTAGTTGACATCCGGTTCATTCCTGGTTTGATCGACCTGCGGCCCGTTCCCATCCTGTCATGGAAAAGGAACGGGCCTTTTTTATGCTTCGCTTGTTACACGCAATGAAGACTTGCGCAGGAAAAACGATCTGGGATAGTATCTCCTATATGAAGACGTATCGCCTGTTTGCCGGATTGTCCGTTATGTTGATGGCTGTTTCCTCTGTTGCCTCCGTTTCCGCCGAGGAAATTTCCCTGCCTAAACCTGTTACGACGGGAGGCATGCCTTTGATGGAGGCCTTGCAAAAGCGGGCTTCGGGCCGTAAGTTTTCCGACCGTCAGCTGACGCCGCAGGAAATGTCCAACCTGCTTTGGGCAGCTTGGGGAGTCAATCGAGAAGATGGCCGGCGCACGGCTCCTTCCGCCCGGAATATTCAGGAAATTACCCTGTATGTTTCCACTCGCGACGGCGTGTTTGAATACGATGCTCCTTCTAATTCCCTCCGAGTCATCATGAAGGAAGACATCCGGGCTTTGACCGGGGCTCAGCCTCTTGCGGGCAAGGCTGCCGTCAACATCATCATGGTAGCGGACAAGTCTAAAGTCAACTGGTCGGCTTCCGGCAATGAACTGGTGGACTATCCCTCTGTGGATTCCGGTTTCATCGGACAGAATATCTACCTCTTCTGCGCATCATCCGGTATGTCAACCGTCATCCGAGGTCTTGTCGACAGAAAGGCTCTGGGGGCTAAATTGAATCTTCCGGAAAACAAATTCGTTACGTTTGTCCAAAGCGTCGGTTTCCCGGAGGAGACCGAAAAGTGAATTTCCTGCAGCGTCTCGGCAGCAGGAATATGCGGGTGAATATCAAAGCAAGGACCCAGGCGGCATGAAAGAAGGCCTTACCTTTTTGTCTTCTTCGCTGTATTGGAGTTTCACTCTGTACGGTTTGCTGCCTCTTGTTGCCGTGTACGGTTTGCTGCTGATGCGGGTTCATCCTGGGAAGGGAGCGGAGAACGTGGTCGCCTGCGTGTTTTTCGGGGTGTTCAGCGCATTGTTGGGCAATTCGGCCGCATACTTTTTGAACGGCATCGGTATCATGTGTGAAGGATATGGGTGGGGTATGCCGTTTTTGTGGGCATGGATTGCCGGGTATGCCGTGATGCACGTTATTCTGGCCCTGCTGCCCGGCAAGGTGTTCCATTACGTTTTCCCCTGGTGGGGCCGATGGATTCTAGGAATGGTAACCGCTGCGGTGTTGGCGGGAGTGTGGTATTCGGGGGTGTAACGGATGAATCGCTAGGAGGGGAATCATCCTATGGCAGACAAGAAGCTACCTCTTGATGACCTTTTGCCGCCAGGTCCCGTCGGAGACTTTGGACGGGAGTATTTTGCCAATCTTCCCGATGTGAAGCAGGATCCATTGACTCCTGATTCCTTCCTGCGGGAATCGGATCATTCCTGGTCGGAGTATGCCATGGCTTACCTTTTATGGTATCCCGGTATCGTCATCCTCCTCGCCCTTGCGGGAGGGATGGGAGTCTGGATGTTTTTCCGTTTTAGCCGGACAAGGGAATATGCTCACAGGCTTCCATGCGGGCATTGCGGGACAATGATGTATCCTTGTGCCCTCAATTGCCCGTACTGCGGTACTCCCAATCCGCATCCGGCCAAGCTGAACATGATCGGGTATTCCAAAATAGGAACCTCTATTCCTTCTGATGGCCGGGAAAGGCATGCGAATGTCTTGCGCAGTTTTCGCAGGTGTGCCAATTGTGGGGAAATCCTGACCAAGCCGACTCTGAATCAGATTTGTCTTTCATGCGGGACTCCCGTTCTCTCCTGTAATTCTCTTGTGCAGGGATACGATCAATTCGTGAGCCGGAGACGGTACTGGACCTATCCGATCGTATTTCTCGTTTCCTTCGTTCCGATTCTCGGACCGTTGCTGGTGTCGTCGCTGTACAAGCGGACAATTGTCAATCCCTATTCGCTGTACATGACGTTGCTGAAGGACAGTTCTTTGATGATGCTTCTGTTTGTATGCCGCCACCTGTTCCGCCTGCTGCCCATTGTAGGCAATTTTTTGATGCCCTTTTTGTGTGTTACCGAATACACGATTTACAGGAAAGCTTTCCTGCTCAAGGCTGAGAAGCGAGGCGGCCGGATGACGGACGAAGACGTCAATTCCTGCGCCCCAGAAAGCGCAGGAGGTATAGGAATAGGTTGATAAAATCCAGATAAAGTTCCAAGGCTCCCAGAATTGATGCCTTGGCAAATCCGATGCCGAGAAAATCCGGATTTTTGATGAGTTTCTGAGTATCGTAGGCGGTCAATCCTGCGAAGACGACGACTCCGATTCCGGAGAGGACGAGATCCATCATGCCATTCTTCATAAAGAAGATATTGATGACCATGGAAATGATCAGGCCGATCAGGGCCATAAAGAGGAAACGTCCCCAGCCGGAGAGATCTCTTTTCGTTGTGAACGCATAAACGGTCATGGCTCCGAACATGCTGGCTGTACAGATGAAGGTTGTAAACAGAGACGCCTGGGTATAGATCAGGAACACCGGTGTCAGGAAAAGTCCTTCCAATACCGAATAAACCAGAAAAAGGACCATGGCGGTAGGAGCCGAAAGTTTGTGGATAGCCGCAGAAAGAACAATAACCATGCCGAGAGTTGCGAGCATAAGTACAAGCATCGGTGTGAAACTGGATGTCAGGTAAGTAGCAACCTGATGAGTTTCAGAAGCCCATAAACCGACGAAAGCCGTTAGTCCGATACCGATGGTCATCCACAGGTAGACTCTCTGGAGAAATGCATGTATGGCAACTTTTTCACGGGATGCCTCAAGTGAGTAAATGGAAGTATCGTTCATTATAGTTTGTGGGAATTGAACCTTATCGGTCACTCTAGCCATAAGCCGGAACGAGACAAGACAATTCAGTTCCATGGCATTCTCACCTACTTTCAAAATTGGGGCAGAGTAGTTATTTGTAGACGGATTGTCGGGGGAGTGCAGTTCCGGGATAAGGTTTCAACGTACGACCGAATTGCTTTGCCTCATTTCCTCGGATATGGTGACGGCACTAATCGTCTTCATCTTCATCGTCAATCAGATCGGGTAATTCTTCCTTACCTTCGAGAGATTTCCTGTATTTGAGGATGACTTTGTTTGTCGAGAGGATAAAGAACAGGGCAATGATGATTTTGGAACAAGAGAGAATGTTGTATGACAACGGGGGAATGGTTTTGAAGTCGTACCAGGCCGAGATTCCGAGATAGGCGAAATTGAATAGAGTGAAGAGCATCCAGTAAAACAGACTATGGTTTATTTGTCTGAACCCTCGTACATTTCCTGCATGTAGAATATAAAGGATTCCGCCGCAGGCTATACAATACGAGGAGAGGATGATTCCTTGAATCAAATTGATATAGGGGATGGAGACCAGGGCGGGAAAGATGTGCATCAGATAGTGTGCGCTTGTTGCCAGTATCAGGACGAAGAAAAAGGTGGGAGAATACCTCTTCATGAACGGGGTACAATAGTCAAGGTGCCTTTCCAGAGAAAGAAGCTGGTACATGGAGATGAACAGGATCGAAAGGAATAACAGGTTGGAGAACCGTTCCAGATAGAGAATCAGGAGGTAAAGCGAGACGAGTGGATCGACGTTGGGTGCATATGCCAGCTCAGGATGGTGGAATAGGGGGAAGATCATGTCCATCATGAACATGAAAGCGGCACAGAGCGACCCGATAGTGAATACGAGGTAAATAAAGGCCCGGGGAAGGGGAATTAGGATGAAGGTACGGATATTCATAAAAACAGACGGGGAGAGAGAAACCGTTTGAATCTTTGTTCTTTAACACTGATAAAGCATGCTTTCTTTCAAAGCAAGCAAAGTTGATCTGATGGCAGGTAAATCCACAAAGAGTCCTCCTTCCGGAACGAGGCGGACTCTTTGAAATATTTGTTCCGTAAATTAAATACTACTCGACCGTATACCAGACGTAGCCTTTGGGTGGGAAGGTGACATCCAAGGTGATGCTGTAGTCCCGATTAAGGCGGCGGCGGATGGGATCAAGATCTTCCTTTTTAAGGGTGGCGTAGTCTGTTAGGCCGGTGTAGTACAGGGGGATGCGGATTTTACGGGTGATTTCCTTGTCCAGAGGATTGTAGAGCGAAATGAAGCCTTTCTGCTTCAGAGAGGGGTTGACGTGCATGATCCCGTCCCAGTCCTGGCCATCCGGGCGACGCAGATGGATGATGTCGGAGTCGAGAATGGGGCGGTATTTCTTGTAGAAGGAAACCCATTTTTTGACGAGATCGCGAGTCCTGTCGGTGTCGTAAATTCTTGGTCCGCGGTAGCAGGCCTGGACGCCGGCGCCGAAGAGATTTTTGAGACGCTGTTCGTAATGGTCGCGGTGTTCGTCGAGCGGTTCGATGGTGGCGGCCGCTCCTCCTCCATGGTACTGGGTCAGAGGGACGAACATGAATCCCATGGTCGGCGATTTTTGCCACGTACCGTCATAAATGTTTTGTCGTTCGATGATTTCTTGCTGGGCTCGCGGCAGAGACCAGTTTGTTTCGACGTATCCCATCGGTGTTTTACTGGAACCGGAGAGGAAGTACCAATCGGGGACATTGAGGTAGATGCCGTTACTGCGGCACCAGTGGTAGAAATCTTTGATGATGTTCCACTGTTTCCATTGGGAGTCTTCGTATCCCTTGTGACCGGAATGTTCA
The DNA here is from genome assembly GCF_029854675.1 of Akkermansia sp. N21169. NCBI lineage: Bacteria > Pseudomonadati > Verrucomicrobiota > Verrucomicrobiia > Verrucomicrobiales > Akkermansiaceae > Akkermansia > Akkermansia sp. N21169. Next base: position 71,750 of record NZ_JARWNC010000036.1, read on the forward strand.
TGGGAGGCGCATGTATCCCCTGGGTAGGAACCGTCGTTTTCGAAGACATTCATTCCCGTGGTGATGAAGTAGTTGCGCAGGCGGTCAAAGTAGGTGTCTCCCCATTCCGAGGCCAGACAGGGGGATTTTCCGAAGCGGGAACCTTCTTCACGGGAGACGGCGGGTTTGCCGGTCTTGGGACTGATGGCTGCATCGGCGTCCTTGGCTCCACGACTGGCCAGCAGGGAGTAGCCGCCAAGGGCGATGCCTTTGGCCTTGGCGTACCCGGCAATTTCTTTCATGCTTTCCAAATACCCGGGGTCTGTGTTTTCGATGTTGAAGCCGCTGCCGAATGTCATGATGACCATTTCGAACCCGACCTCGGCGCACTGGTCGATGACGTTGCGCAGGGCAGCCGGATCGGCATTGCGGACATGCATGAAAACCGGGTTTTCCTGAACCCACGGGGACATCATGCGCCAGAATTTGCATTCTGCCAGGCCGCGGCGTTCACGATCGGTGGAATCGCGCATCATCTCGAAGGTGGTGAAGGATTTCCAGGTATCACCCGGGGCGATATCCGTATTCGGGCCGATGGGCAGGGTGGTTTCCAGCCGGGCGGGCTTGTATTGGCCGTAGTAGCGGATACCGGTGTATTCGTATTCCGGATGGTCAAAGACCCAGCGGACGGCGGGGTTGTCCTTCATGGCCTCCATGTCGCCCCCCATGGCGTAGTCGGTGACGACGAAGAGTTGGGTGAAACGGTCGATGTAATCGCGGGGAGCGTCCGTCTGGACGGGAGACTTGCGGTAGTTTTTCGTGTAAGTACCGGGCGGCTGGGCCAGCATACGGATTTCGTGCGGCTCGCCGTAGTGGACTTTGGGGGCGGTATCCGTCATGGCGAGGATTTCCGCCTTGAATGAATTAAGAGTGACAGGGCTTGTTCCTTTGTTTGTAATTTCCAGTTTTTTGGACAGGATAGGTGCTCCGTCATAGAGTTCGTAAACGATGTTGATTGTTGTGTTCCTAAGCTTGTCAGGGGCTGTCGGCGGTGCTTTGTAGGTGAAAGTGACGCGCGTTCCCGGAGCGGGCCATGCGGTAGCGGTCGAGAGCCATTGGGGATTTTTTTTCCACGGGAAGCGTTCTACTGTTTTTTCGACTTTGTGGCTTTCGTAAATGAAGGCGTTGGGGTCGGCCTTCATTGTATCCAGGAAGTCCGGGGAAAGGTAATTGTTGACGGGCTGTCCGGTGAGACCTCCAACGCTGTATTCTTTGCCGTCAATGGTGACGACGGCTTCCGGACGGACGGCGCGGATTTCCGATTCTCCTGTCATGAGGTTGTTATAACCGACAGTGGCGCAGTTGGGGGTAGTGCGGAACACTCGTTCCATGAGGCCGTTTCCGATCACTAGTTGACCGCTACTGTCTGTGCGGGTGGTGGATTTGTAGGGCCTGCCGTCAATCAGCCAGTCAACGGATTCCGAAGAGACTACTGCTTCCGGTGGTCGGGCCTGGGATTGTGGAACAAGGGGAACTGCTGCCATTCCGAGCAGCAACAAAAATGGGGATATGCCGAGGGGTTTCAATTTCACAACGGTACTACGGCGACAGGACAGGATCTCTTTCATCTATAATGTACATGGGACGCTATAAGGTCAAAAAGACACGGAATGGCCGTGCCGGATGGGAAAATTTACGGTAGACTCTCTCTCGGAAAGGATTCCGTTCCGTTTTGCAGATTCCCAATCATGGCTGGCTCGGTTTTTTTGTGCCTCTGAATGTGCGTGCACTCCGCATTTACTGGCTGGGACAGGCGTGTTCCCTGATCGGGATGTGGCTCCAGGTGACGGCTATGGGGATTCTTGTTTACGATTTGTCGCATGGATCGGGGACGGCCGTCGGGTTTTTGGCGGCGTTGAATGCGGCTCCTTTCCTGTTTGGCGGCATGGCTCTAGGTGCTCTGGGGGATCGTTTTGACCGGCGGAAACTTTTGATGGCGGTTCAGCTTGTCCAGATTGCCGTGGCGGGCATCCTGTGGTTGTTGGGATGGAGCGGGATTCTGGAACTATGGCATTTATATATGGCTGTGTTTTTGCTGGGAGTGATGCAGTGCGTTGCCTTTCCGTCCCAGCAGGCTTTCGTGGGGGATTTGTCTCCGAAAGGGATGCTGCTCAAAAGCGTGGGCATGTATTCCCTTGTGTTCAATGTGTGCCGTTCTGTCGGCCCCCCTTTGGGGGGATATGTAATTGCCGGATTGGGGGCGAATTATGCCTTCGGTCTGAATGCCCTGTGCTGTATCCCCCTGGTAGGTTGCCTGGCTGTTTTGAGGGGGATGTATGTTCCGGAGTCTGTGGGGATGGGGCGCAGGGTCGGGGAAAACGTGCGGTCGGGATCCGGCCTATTGATTGTCTGGAGGGACGGACGTTTGCGCATGATTCTCATCAGTGCCTTGATCCAGAATCTTCTGGGGCAGTCGTTGTACCAAATTGTCCCGGCGTTGACGTATGGCAATCCCTCGGCAACGGGGGCTCTTCTGGGAGCGGTCGGAGCTGGTGCCGTTTCGAGTATTTTGTTTGTGATGCCGTTTTTGCGGTATAGTCCCCGGATCGGTTTGAATTTGTCCTGCGGCACGCTGTGGATGGGCGCTATGTTTGCCTTGGCTGGCATAGTACCGATGCTTCAGGTTCAAACAGTTTGTTTTTTCCTGGCGGGTGTGGCGACTTCTGCCTTGTTTGTGACGACGTCCTCGACAGTTCAATTGTTATCTCCTGCCGGGCACCGCTCCCGCATCCTGGGACTATTCACCATAGTAACGATTGGCGCCCAGCCGTTGGCCGCCCTGTGGTGGGGGGCTCTTCTGGACCATATCGGCGTGCCGTCCCTGCTTGTTTTTGTCGGCATAGTGGAAGTGGTTCTTTCCGTGGGGATGCTACTGGTACCGTTCTGGCCCCGGTGGAAGATGGAGGAACCGGAGAGTTGAGTTTCCGGCATCTCATGGTTTGGCAGGATTGTCGGAATCTTTTGCCGGCTTTTTTGTGGAATGCGTCAGGGAAGGAAGATTGAGGGAGAGGACAGGTTCATGTAGTTTTCCCGGATTTGTATCAGCCACCATTCCGGAGGACAGTCACGGAAAAGAGAGCAAAGATACCGGAATGCCGGAATGAGATTCCCGGTGTAGCCGTCTGTTTCCGGCAGGAGGCGTTCCGGAGGAAGGCTGCGGATAGCGGCGTGGCAGGATTCGTCCATGAGTTGGCGGCTGCCGACGGAGAAAAGGGCATTGTGTTTGAGCAGGGGGGAGACGTGTTCGGACGGACCGTGCCATGCGTGGACGAGCAGTCGGGGAGGAGGAAGTTCATCAAGGATTTTGAGAACCGGTCCCCAAGCCCGGACACAATGCAAAGTAACGAATCGGTTTTTTTCCCGGGCGATACCGAGATGAGTGCGAAAAGACTTTTCCTGAGCTTCTTGGGGGATGCGTGGGCGACGGGCCTTGTCCATGCCTGTTTCTCCGACACCGGCCATGGGGAATTCATCCAAAAGTTCGGTGAGGCGCTGCCAGTGGATGTCGCTGGCGTTCCCGGCGTGCCAGGGATGGATGCCGAATGAGGGGATGATCCGTTCCGGGTACTGCCTTGCCAGGGATGCCAGAGTGTCCCAGTCGTTGGGCTCTGCAGAACAAACGATGGATGAGGCGGCTCCGGGAAAGGGAAAATCCCGCCCGTTCGTCTCAAACGGGCGGGGAAGATGAGTGTGCGCATCCGGCAGCCCGGGCGGTATTTCGGAGGGGTAGCCGGCCATGGTTTCCACAGGTGGTGTTTAAATGAGCTTCAGACGGGCGAGATCCTGTGTATCGACAATGCCGACCGGCTTCTTTTTAGCGTTGAGGACGACGAGGTCGTCGATCCTGCGGCTACTGAGAGCGCGGATGGCCTGGGTGGCGAGATCGTCTTCCAGAACGAAGACCGGTTCGCGGGTCATGAGTTCTCTGACTGGCATGGCACCGGCATTGACGTTTTTCTGGTAGGCTCGCACAAAGTCTCCATGGGTAAAGACCCCGGCCAGTTCTCCGGTCGGTGTAATCAAAATGGTTGCACCGGCACGGCTGTCCGTCATAGCCTGGAGACAGTCGGTGACCGTGGAGTCTTCCGGAAGGATAGCGATTTCCGGAGGTTTACGCATAATATCTCCCACTTTGGTAAGCAGGGCTCGCCCGAGTGAACCGCCGGGATGGCGTTTGGCAAAATCTTCCGCCGTGAAATGGCGATCTTCCAGGAGAGCCATGGCAAGGGCGTCTCCCATGACGAGCATGGCGGTGCTGCTGGACGTGGGGGCCAGGTTAAGGGGGCAGGCTTCACGGCTGACTCCAGTATCGAGTACGATATCGGAGTACTTGGCCAGCGAGGATCCCATGTGCCCCGTCATGCCGATGATGGGCATATCGAAGCGTTTGAGGAAGGGGAGAAGATTGAGCAACTCAACCGTCTCGCCGGAGAAGGACATGGCAATACAGACATCCCCGTCGCAGACGACTCCCAGGTCTCCGTGAAGGGCGTTCTGGGAATCCAGCATGACGGTAGGGGCTCCGGTGGAGTTCAGGGTAGCGACGATTTTTTGACCGATATTGCCGGACTTGCCAACGCCCACCACGATGATCTTATGTCCCTTGGCGAGGGCTTTAGACATGACGGTGATGGCTTTATCAAAATTTTCGTTCAATCTGGAGGCAACACTCTGGAGTTCTTCGATCTCCATATTGAATACAGCTTGGGCTCTATTGAGATGATTCATGGTTCCCCTCCATGATGCTGTTAATTTGTCTCAAGGTCAAATTTTCTATGCGTTTCTGGCATGAATCCCGAGAAGATTTTTCGAAGGATCAGGTCGTTTTTCGGAGGGCGGCCTTTGTTTTTTTATTGATCCTTAAGAGGAGTACCGTTCTAAACGATTGCATGACGATGAGGCGGTTTATTTCCGGTGGATGTGGAATCAGTCCGGATTTATGGATGATAAAAAAGGGCTGCCTCTGTGAGTGAGACAGCCCTTTGGCAGGAAAGGAATGGATATTTCCGGGTTAGTCCTTGTTTTTGCCGGAGGCAAAGGCGACGAAGAACATGGCCCATCCGGAGAAGATCAATTCACAGGCGATGACGGTTCCCAGGAACCATGCGGCCGATTGCGGAAAGGTTGCAACGATGATGATACCGAGGCCGAGGGTGATGATACTGTTGAAAATCAGCCATCCTTTACCCGGAACTTTGCCGACGCGCATGCTGGCGAACAGGCGGAAGATTCCTCCGAATACGAGGAACCAGCCGATAACCAGAGTGAACGAGGCCATCGCGAGGATCGGATTGAGAATTGCCAGAACACCCACGATTGCATAGATGATTGCCGAAACCAGGTTCCACCATCGAGAAGCGGATGTGTTGGTTTTGAACACCCGGAACAGGCGCAGCAGAGCCGCTGCGACAAACAGGATCCCGATGACCCACATGGAGGCTGCCCCCAAGGCAAAGGGGATGCTTAGGGCAATGATGCCGAGGATGATTTCAACAATACCTATCGTACCTGCAACCCATGGGGTGAGGATGGAAAAACGGGGATCTTCCGATGATGTCTTTTCTGTCATGGTTTCTTACTTGGTTGAAGGGATAGACACCAGGGAGGAGATGAACGTTCGATTGGTCAGTTATTTTTTGGCAGCCTCGGATGTTTCTTTTTTGTGAAACTGGGGAGCCATGTGGCGGATGGTATCGGGCGTGATGGTGAACGTCGTGGGGCCGCTGGTTCCGGTCTGGTCAGCGGGAACCGTGTAGGAATAAGCCAGTCCGGGGAAGTTGCCCACGGTTTCCGGCATGACGTATACCATTACGGCGAGAGGCCCCGGCTTGCCCCCCGGAGCGGGAGAGATGGATAGATCGATGGTGTTGACGCCGTTCCTCAACCCTCCGGAGATGACTTCTGCCATGCGGGCGTCTTCGAAGACATGATCGGATACATTGTTGATGCGCGCCTTGACTGTGCGGCCGGGGCAGTCTACGAAGATTTTACCGATGTACTGCGGTACGGGGCAGACGACCGGTACGGGAGGGACGGTGCCGAGGGGTTGGAATCCGTCTTGTTCTTCAAGGACGGAAGTATCGTGGTTGCGCAGGCGTTCACGGACTTTGGGAAGTTGGGCGAGGTTGAAGAATCGTGCCTGGTCGTACTTCCATTCGCCCCGTTCGTTGGTGAAAAGGAGGACATAGGCGTTTTCCGAGGGAGCTCCGCCGATCCCCCAGTCCACTTTGCCGAAGTAGGTGGCGGCTGCCGTTGGCCCTTTGACGACAGTACCGATGTATCTCAACGGCAGGAGGGAAGGTGGGCTGATTTGCTGGTTGAAGAGGGACTGGGGCCAGGGACGCTTTTCCGAAACGGCCAGGTTGCGGACTTTGACCTTACGGTAGGCGGCGGTTGTCTTTTGCCAGCCGTCGTAGTTTTCACGGATCATGTGCTGTCGCCATGTATTGTACACGGTTTCCAAGTCGTTTTTGAGCTGCGCCTGGTTGGGTGTCGGTGCGGCAAATGCTGAAGCGGCAAAGCAAACCGCCGAACAAAGGACGGATAAAAAAATGCGATGTGTCATTCTGCTCGGCAATATGACATGACTCTTGCCCTGGAGGCAACACAAATGCATCATGATGTCGTTTCCTATGGATTTGCTGTCTCCCTCCGACCGGCTGGCTGAACACCGGTATCAAAAATTGCTTCGTTTGCAACCCGAGTTTGTCTGGCGTGAATTCGGGGACGGAGAAGTATTGAAGGCTCGGGTGTTTTTTCCCCCGGAACACAAGAGCGAGGATTCTGTTCCGGGAGTCGTTTTTTTTCACGGCGGCTTGTGGTCGTCATACAATGTTGTTGAGTTTGTTCCTTGGGCTCTGCATCTGGTGAGCCGGGGTGTTGCCTGCATCCTTCCGGAGTACCGTATGCCGGTGAATTACGATGTGGCTCCGCGTGATATCTTATATGAAGCCCGCGAGCTCTGGGCCTGGGTGAGAAGCAATGCCGTCGAGTTGGGAATGGATCCGTCCCGCATTACGGTGGCGGGGAGCGATGTTGGCGGCTTGATGGCTCTGCATGTAGCTCTTCCTGATGTTCCCAAACGCCGCCGTTGGTTCCGCAAAGCGCCTCCTTTGCCTCCGGGGCCTGCTTGTGTGGCTCTTTTCCGGGGAATTGTGGATACCGATGCCCGGATCGCAGACCGCGTTCTGCACGGGATGAACGAGGAAGAACGCAAGGCTCTGTCTCCCTCGCGTCGCCTTCGGAAGGGGTTGCCTCCCTTGTTTGCTTCGCACGGTGGACAGGACAGGATGATTTCTGCCCGGATGACGGAGGAATTCTGCCGGGAGTGGACGAAAAAGAAAAATGTCGGGCACTACGCCTACCTCGATCTTGCCGACCATTCCTATTATCATTTCAATGTGAATGCCCGTTACTTTGAGTTTCTCCTCAGCGAATGGGATACTTTTATGGTCGAACAGGGGATTTGGGAGGAAGACGACGGGGTTGACAATGTCCTGCTCTCGTGAGTACTGGTGATATATGTGAATGTCGAGAAAAGTCCTGCTTCGCCATTTTTATATTGTGGCCTCAAGATGTAAATGTATATTTTACATCAACTTGGAGATTTTTCTTTCCCTCTCTACGGATGATATTATCTATTCTTGCTAAATGATGAATATGTTGAAAAAAGTGGTTTTATTGGTACTGGCATTTTATTTGTCGGTAAAGGAAGTTCCAGCTCAAGAGCAGGTTTCTGCCTTTCCCGAGTGGAATCCCTCCTCAACCAATAGCGATGCCGCACAGCTGGATTGGGAAGGGGGTGTTCCGCAACTTGTTCATCCCAACGAGAATCTGGTCAATCTGTACAACATTGCCTGGAAGATTACTGCCTCCCGTACCCGAACTGGCAAGGATCTGAAGCCTGGCCTTCCTTCTTCTCCCTATCTGGATGAAAACGTTTACGACGATCAAATCTGGATATGGGACTCGGCATTCATGGTACTCTATTCCCGTTATGCACCATCGGTTTTTCCCGGCCTTCAAACTTTGGAAAATATCTATTATCCCATTCACAAACAAGTAGAAACGGGACTGAAAATATGCCTCCGGGATAACCCTCCCATTTTGGCCTGGGCAGAATGGGAAAACTATACGATGCTGGCGGATAAAAAACGAATCGCCCACGTCATGGATCAGGAAAATTTTCTGGAAAAACACTTTAACTTTTTCCAGAACGTGAAGAAAGGTGACATGCAACCCTATGCCAGCTATCAGCCTATCTTCCGGGGTATTGTGCGCCAGGCTCCCAATGGCAAATTGGTCGCGGAGGGAGAAGCGGATTATCAGGAAAAATACCCCTTCATCGGCTTTACATGGTCGCGTGGGGCTTCCGGAATGGACAATACGCCTCGCAATCCGGATTCTGATCGCGATATGGATATCGTCTGGGTGGATGCTCTCGCTCAACAGGCTCTATCAGCTCTTTGCATTGCCCGCATCCATGCAACCCGTGGTAATACGGAAAAACAGGAAAAGTGGATGCAGATCTATAACGGTCTCAAGAAGACGATCAATCAATACTATTGGGATGATGTCGATGGGTTTTACTACGACCTGTCGCGCAAAACGGGTACGTTTTCGAAGGTGAGAACATGCGCATCCTTCTGGGTGATGATGGCGGAAATCCCCGACAGCGAACAAGCGGCTTGCATGGTGAAGTACCTGCAAGCCGATGCTGACGGAAAGAGCGACCTGGGTGGAAAATACCCTTTCCTATCGCTCTCTCGCTCCCACCTCTTATACAATGATGCAACGGGGGACTACTGGCGCGGTGGAATCTGGCTACCTTTGGCTTACATGACAGCCAAATCCCTCGAAAAATACGGCTATTGTGACCTGGCTGATGAATTGTCGGAAAACATTCTTCAACAGATACTTCGCGTGTATATGAAAGGATTCGAAGGCAAGCATACGATTTGGGAATGCTACAGCCCTTCTCAGGATTCGCCGTCTACGGAACATGGTAGAACGGCTCGCCCCGACTTCTGCGGCTGGTCGGCTTTGGGCCCTATTTCCATGATGATTGAAAACGTGATGGGATTCAGGAAGATCAACGGTCTTGAGAAGCGCATTGATTGGGCCTTAAAGGGCAGGAATGGTACACACGGCATACGGAAGTTGAAGTTTGCCAACATAACGACAGATATTGTCTATGATCGTGAGAAGAATGTTGTCAATGTAACTTCGAACAATTCTTACAAACTCGTGATCAACGGTGAGATGTTTATTATCAGTCCCGGCATCAACAAAATTACCCCTCAAAAGGTTCTTTAATTTGTCATCCACACGCAATTTGTCGGAAAACCCCCGACAGAGAGCCAAAACAACAAGGCTATTCCGCAGACAGGTTTCCGATGGCTTTGTTGTATATGTGTGAGGCAGGGAATGGCGTGCTGAATCACTGCTGGTTGTTTTTGATGTCAATGTTCACGATGAAACCCTGCCGTGAAATATTGACGTGGAAAATTTGCCTGGCGTTGGTCAGGGTTTCTCCCTTCCGAACGAATTGGAACCCCTTCACATTCTTGTCTTGATATCTACTGCTCTTTTCCTTGCTGATCAGGATGAAATCATCGGGCATGCCATAGACTTCCCGGATCAGGGCGATTCTGGATTTTTGTTCGAGGCTTTCTTCACTGTAGCGCAGGCATAAGGAGAAGCATAAATAGCCCATGGCGATGAGAAACAGGATTTTCAGGAAGGAAAAGCATTTCTTCTGAAAGGACAGCGATGGTTTTTCAAAAAGATGATCAGGAAGATGATGATGGCAATGACCATCGATGGTGTGGTGTAGACAAAGGGAGTGAAAACGCGGGTATAATTTTCAATAGATTCTCCGTGGTGGTGTCCCAAAAAAACGGAGTTGAAGCCGAAGATATAGCAACCGATAACAAATACAGGAGACAGGATGATGCTCTTCCAGCCTAACGCATAGATGACGCTTATTGCCAGCAGGAGCCAAATGATGGCAAGCCCTGCGTACAACATGGACATGCAGAATTGGAATAATAGTATATTATAGTCGGTCCACTCTCCCATGATGGCAACGAGAAGCATCCATAGAATCAGAAACACGATTACAACGCGATCAATGACGGAGAACGATTTGAAAGTGTCCCCAATTTTATTGAAAACAGGCATACGGAAAACAAAAAGACTATCCTGCGTTATGATCGCAGGATAGCCTTGTTGGCAAGTAAAAACAGGTTTTCCCGATGATTATTGATTTTTTTCCGGAGCCGTTGTTTTGATGACGACATCGGGGCGTGCGGGAGCTCCGTTGTCGGGACGGCGGTAGTTGACCTTCTGTTCGTCGAGGTAGGGAAGTTGCTTGTTGAGGCGATTCTTGAAGTCCGCTTCATTTTTCAACTCCAGCGGGGTCCAGGCAATTTCAGCGAGGGCCAGTGCGCGGGGGAAGACTTGGTATTGGAACTTGTTGATGTCCGGGATGTACTCCGACCAGACATTGCCTTGGCAGCCGAGGACGTGTTTTTCCTGTTCCTTGGTGATGCCGGAGGGAACCGGGTTGAAGGCATAGACCTTTTCCAGGGGAACATTCCCGCCGATGACTTCGTATTCGGGCTTGTTGGGGGCCCCAGGGCCTTGGGAGTAGTCGAGGTAGAGGGAATCGGTGTGGGTCATGACGACGTCATTGCCGCGTTCGATGGCATGGCGAGCCCAGCGGATGTCGCGCCAGACCATCATGGAGGCAGTCGGGGAAAGTCCGCCTTCATTGATTTCATCCCATCCGATGAGGCGTTTGCCCTTGCTGTTGACAAGTTTTTCGACGCGTCTGATGAAGTAGCTTTGGAGTTCTTCTTCGTTCTTCAGCCCGTTTTCCTTCATGATTTTTTGAGCTGTCGCGGACTTTTTCCATTGATCCTTGGGGGCTTCGTCTCCGCCGACATGGATGAAGGGGCTATCCGGGAAGAGTTCGGCAACTTCCGTCAACACATCGTCGAGGAACTTGAAGGTTTCTTCCGTCGGGGCAAAGATGTACGGGAAGACACCCCAACTGCATACGACTTTCGGGTCGTAGTTCTCAATGTCCTTGTTGCCGAGTTCAGGGTAGGCTGTGATGGCGGCGGCGGCATGCCCGGGGACTTCGATTTCCGGGATGATGGTGATGCCACGCTGTTTGGCGTATTTGACGACATCCTTGATTTCATCCTGAGTGTAGTAACCGGAGTAGGGGACACCATCCGGCTTGTTCCTCTGGCCCATGATAGGGGAATGCGTACGGGAACTGCCGACTTCCGTCAGCTTCGGATATTTCTTGATTTCGATGCGCCAGCCCTGATCGTCGGTGAGGTGCCAGTGCAGGGTGTTGAACTTGTAGCGTGCCAGAAGATCAATGACTTTTTTGATGTCTTTGGCAGGCATCATGTGACGGCAGCTGTCCACCATCAGGCCTCGCCAGGAGAAACGCGGGGCGTCTTCAATAGCCATTGTCGGGAAACAGATTGTTCCCTTGTCGTCTTTGGTAACGCTTTGGGCAAGGCTTTGCAGGGCGTAGAAGGCTCCCTGGGGAGTGGAAGACTCGACGGTGATTTTCTGGGGGGTGACATTCAGCCGGTAGGCTTCCTTGCCGAGCTTGTCATCTGTGGAAAAGACCAGTTCCGGATTTTTGTCGCTGATTTGCGTCTTGATGCCAACATTCTGGAGAACACGGCTGGCCATGCCGGAGATGGAGCCGGGGGCGATGCGGATACCTTGGGAGAGGCTGAAGCCGGGTTCGCCCAGTTTTTCCTGGAGCGAGACCGGTTTGGGGATGATGGCGCTGCCTTCCTGTACCGGTCCCGAAGGTGCGGCTAGGGCGGTTGTAACCAATGTCAGGGAGGCAATCAGGGGAAGAGAGCGGCTTTTCATAATTTTTTCTAGTACGGGGCTGGGATGTATCATCTTTCAGGATGGATGCTATTATTTTTCGGATAATTTGGAAATGGAATCGATACTGTCGAGTTCTTCTTGCGACCATGAATTGTTATTCAGTGCCTTGAGGCAGTCCGTAATTTGTTCCGGCCGACTGGCTCCGATGATGCAGGATGTCACTTCGGGGCATCTGAGAACCCAGGAGATAGCCATTTGCGCAAGATCCTGACCGCGGTTGTCTGCGATTTTGGCAAGTTGCCGGATCTGGGGCAGTTTTTCGCGGACGCGGTCTTCTGTGAGGAAAACGGAGGGGCCTCCGGCGCGGGAGTCGGACGGGATGCCCTGGAGGTATTTATTGGTAAGCAGGCCCTGGGCCAGCGGCGAGAAGACAATGCCCCCCATTTGTTCCTGGCGGATAACGGGGAATTGGGCTGTTTCCGCTTCCCGGTCGAACATGTTGTAACGGAACTGGTGGAGGAGGCACGGCACACCCGCTTCTTCCAGAATGCGGCAAGCGGTTCGCGCTGCATAGTCCGGATATTTCGAAATCCCGGCGTATAGAGCCTTGCCGCTTCGGACGGCGGAAATGAGGGCTCCCATGGTTTCTTCCACCGGGGTATCCGGATCGTAGCGGTGGGCATAGAAGATATCCACGTAATCAAGTCCCATGCGTTTCAGGGATTGGTCGAGGCTGGCGAGCATGTGCTTGCGGGAGCCCCATTCTCCGTATGGACCATCCCACATGAGGTGGCTGGCTTTGGTGGAAATGATGATTTCATCCCGGTAGGGCAGGAGATCCGAGGAGAGGATGCGTCCGAAACATTCCTCGGCGGAGCCGGGGGGCGGGCCATAGTTGTTGGCGAGGTCGAAGTGGGTTATGCCGGCGTCAAAGGACGTCAAAATCATCTGACGGCTGACCTCGGCATCGGTGACGGTGCCGAAGTTATGCCACAATCCCAAGGACAGGGGCGGCAGGAGCAAGCCGCGCCGCCCGCAGCGCACGTAATCGAAGTGCCGGTATCTGGAGGAGTCCGCTTGATAAGCCATATCCTGTATCATTACATGACTCCCTCCGGGATGTCACGACAACAATAAGACACGTACTTAATGAAACGGGAAAAAGAAGGGGGCCGTCAACGTGAAGAGAATCCAAAGCGTGATGTTCAGCGGCAGGCCGACGCGGAGGAAATCCGAGAATTTGTATCCGCCCGCATTATAAACGTACGTGTTGGTCTGGTAACCGATGGGGGTGGAAAAGCTCGCGCTGGCTCCGAACATGACTGCCATGATGAACGGCATCGGGTCAACGCCGAATTTGACGGCCATTTCATAGGCTAGTGGAGCCATGACGGCTGCTACGGCGTTGTTGGAGACCATCTCCGTCAGAATGGAACAGAGAAGGTAGAGTGCGGAGAGCATGAAAACGGGGCCGAAGGGGCCGACCGTACTGACAACGGTTTCCGCAATGGTCCGCGCCAGACCGGTCTGGCTCATGGCATCGCCGATGCAGAGCATGCCGAGGATGAGGAAAATGATGCCCCAGTCTACGGATCGGTAGGCTTCTCGTGGCTTGATACATCCCGTAATAACGACGAGCAGGGCGGCGATGAAGGACAGGTAGAACGGATCGAACTGCGAGAAGAAGGCGAAGAATGCTCCGTATTTGTCGAAGGATCCCAGCAGGCCGAAGAGAATGAAGATTCCCATGGCGGTAATGGCCCAGCCGCGTTTGTGCCTGTTGTGCAGCTCGGCCGATCTCCGGCTCAGGGGGATAAGACGGCGCTTTTTGAGGATGCGATCCATGCCGTCTTCTGGGCCTTCCAGAAGGAGGGTATCTCCCTCGTTGAGGCGAGTGCTTTGACCTATGTTCTGGGTGATGTTTTTGCCGTGGCGGTGGATGGCCAGGACAAGGACATTGAAGCGCTGGCGGAATTTGAGCTCGGTGAGCGTGTGTCCCGCGAATTCGGAATCGATGTCTACCATGCCTTCGACGATAAGCACATCGCGTTGTTCCAGGGCTTCCAGACCGCGCGTTTCATCCCAGCCGAGATCGACGCCCTTGGCCTCGCGAGCCTGGGCTATTTTACGGGTTCCGCAAAGGACGAGGACGCGGTCTCCCTCAAGAAGCTGGATGTTGGGGAGTTCCTCTTGGAGAGTAACGCCTTTGCGCCGGACTTCGACGATTTTCATTCCGCTGAGTTCCCGGCGGATCAATTCCAGAGGGGACTCCCCGATGAAGGGAGAGTCTTTGATGATGCGCATTTGCAGCAAAAAGTCCTTTTGGGATCCCTGGGGAAGAAGGGTGGAAAGCGTCTCGCGGTTGGGCAGCAACTTGCGCCCGATCGTCCACAAATAGATGAGTCCGAATGCGGCGTAGAGCAACCCCATCGGGGCCAGTGTGAACATTTTAATGGCATCGTAACCCAGCTTTTGAACCTGTCCGAGGACGACGACATTGGTTGAGGTGCCGACGACCGTGCAGGTACCCCCCAGAATTGTGGCAAAGGAGAGGGGAATGAGCAGTTTGGACGGGGCAATTTCGTGTTCCCGGCAGAAGGAGAGGACGACGGGCATCAGGATGACGACGACGGGAGTGTTGTTGACGAACGGAGATACGGCGAAAGCCCCGAGCGTGATGACGACCAAGGCATATATTTCCCTTCCTTTAGATACGCGGTTGAAGATTTTGGACAGATCGGCGATCAAGCCTGTTTTTTCCAGGGAAGCGCTGAGAATGAACATGCAAACAACCGTCAGAGGACCGCTGTTGCCAAAACTGGAGAGTACCTGCTTTGTGTTCAGAATGCCGAAAACCATTAACAATCCCGTTGCGCTTAATGCCGTGATTTCAACGGGCAGCCACTCTTTGACGAAGGAAATGAAAATAAAGATCAGAAGGATGCCGACTATCCATTGCTGGACGGGTGAACTATGGATCCATTCCTCTATGGGAAGCGCGGCGAGAAGCGAGGTGTGAAAACAATCAAACATATCGAAGGAAAAGGTCGTTTGGCGTTGTCCTGTTCGACGGGCATTGGAAACGCAAGCCCCTTGTTCCTACCCTTCGTAGAGCTTTGTGTCAAGTGAAGCGAATTTTCCTCCTTACCGAGAACGTTGTACGGGAGAATACCCGGAACGGAGGGCTCCCCCAGGCATTCCTTGTCCCGAACTGCGTATTTGACGGGAATCCTTAGAATCTTGTTTGCCAATCGGCTTGAAATCGTTTACACTATTTCCCAGAGGGCTTGGCTCGTTCCCGATCGGGGACATGCCGGATTGCCCAAACACCTACAGCAAACAGATAACCATGCAGTTTACTCACGAAATCGAACAAATGTGTTGCGTCAAAAAGGGATGCAATCACGGTCCGGCTCCCATTCCCCAGGAAGGGCAGTGGACCCAGGCCAAGGAGATCACGGACATCTCTGGTCTTACCCATGGTGTGGGCTGGTGCGCTCCTCAGCAGGGAACGTGCAAATTGACGCTCAACGTCAAGAACGGCATTATTGAGGAAGCCCTTGTGGAAACGTGCGGCTGCTCCGGCATGACTCACTCCGCAGCCATGGCCTCTGAAATCCTTCCCGGCAAAACCATTCTTGAAGCTCTCAACACCGACCTCGTTTGCGACGCCATCAATACGGCCATGCGCGAACTCTTCCTGCAAATCGCCTATGGCCGTACCCAGAGTGCCTTCTCCGAAGGCGGCCTGCCCATTGGCGCAGGTCTGGAAGACCTCGGCAAAGGTTTGCGTTCCCAAGTGGGTACGCTGTATGGCACCCGTGCCAAAGGCGCTCGTTATTTGGAAATGGCCGAAGGCTACATCACCAAGCTTGCCGTTGATCCCGAAGGTGAAATCGTCGGCTACCAGTTCATCAAGATCGGCCCCATGATGGAAATGATCAAGAAGGGCGTTGATGCTAACGAAGCCGTTCAGAAGTGCACCGGTCAGTATGGTCGCTTTGACGAAGAAGGCGTGAAACACATTGATCCGCGCCACGAATAAACCCACCCCCGGAAAACCATATCTGAGAAAGGATAACTAACATGGCACTCTTTGAATCATACGACCGCCGCATCAAGCAAATCAATGAAACCCTTGCCAAATACGGCATCGGCTCTATTGAAGAAGCGGAACAAATCTGCCTTGACAAGGGCATCGATGTCCGCAAAATCGTGATGGGCATTCAGCCGATCGCTTTCGAAAACGCCGGCTGGGCCTACGTTGTCGGCGCTGCTATCGCCATCAAGAAGAACTGCTCCAAGGCTGCTGATGCTGCCGAAGCCATCGGTGAAGGTCTCCAGTCCTTCTGTATCCCCGGTTCCGTAGCCGATGACCGCAAGGTGGGTATCGGGCACGGCAATCTGGCCGCCATGCTTCTGCGTGACGAAACCAAATGCTTCTGCTTCCTCGCCGGTCACGAATCTTTTGCCGCCGCTGAAGGCGCCATCGGCATCGCCCGCAACGCCGACAAAGTCCGTAAGGAACCCCTTCGCGTCTGCCTCAATGGCCTCGGCAAGGATGCTGCCTACATCATCTCCCGAATTAACGGCTTCACGTACGTGGAAACCAAATTCGACTATGCTACCGGCAAGCTCAACATCGTCCGAGAAAAGGCCTTCTCCAAAGGACCTAAGGCTGCTGTCCGCTGCTACGGTTGCGACGACGTCCGTGAAGGCGTTGCCGTCATGTGGAATGAAGGTGTGGACGTTTCCATTACCGGTAACTCCACCAACCCGACCCGCTTCCAGCATCCGGTGGCCGGTACGTACAAGAAGGAATGCATTGAAAAGGGCAAGAAATACTTTTCCGTTGCCTCCGGTGGTGGTACGGGGCGTACCTTGCACCCGGACAATATGGCCGCCGGTCCCGCCTCCTACGGCATGACCGACACCATGGGACGCATGCACTCCGATGCCCAGTTTGCCGGTTCTTCCTCCGTTCCCGCCCACGTAGAAATGATGGGCTTGATCGGCATGGGGAACAACCCCATGGTTGGCGCCTCCGTGGCTGTCGCCGTGGCTGTTCAGGAAGCTCTGACCAAGTAAAGGGCAGGCTCATTCTGTTTTTCAGACTCCGGGTCATTTTATGTGGCCCGGGGTTTTTGTTTGCTGTTCATTCGGGATTTTGAAAGGAAAGATCTTTTCAATTGCTCCATGATTTCGCATCTTGAACGTAGGGTATTTTCTCGGATTATTCCTAGGAAAGATGCTCCGGCGCCAACCCCAAGTGGACACGATTTTGCCAAGGGATTGGCGGATTGCTTTCTCCTTGATTCTGAATATTTATACAACCTATTTCACGAAGAATACCAAACGGCAGGTATTCCCAGAGGGAGGTTGGCGGAAATTCCCTCCCGGGGCATTTATATTCAATACCTCCAAAATCCGCCGTCGCTTCCTATACGGAGGCGTGAATTGAAACTCTTGTTTATTGGGGTGATTGTTGATAATGGCGTCGCTTCCTATACGGAGGCGTGAATTGAAACGATCCCGCCGGCAGTGGCGATTTTGGGCACGTCGGTCGCTTCCTATACGGAGGCAGCATGGAAGTATGGCGTTATTGCTACGGTGATAAAAGGGGGAAAAATGAAACGGCTCATGGCCTTCTGAAAACAGAGGAGGGCCATGAGCCGTTGTGTTTTTTGGAGGAAAACGAGAGGGTGAGTTGGGTTATTCGTCCGTCAGCGTGATGTCGGCGGCGGGTTTTTTGAAGCCTTGGTCGGCGATCCACTTTTTAGTTTCGTCAACCATTTCTTTGGTGATATTGAAATTGTATTTGGCGTAATCGTTCAAGGTGATGTTGCCGGTCCAGAAGAATCCCCACTTGTCGAAGAAGTCGGTGAGGTCGGTCTTGGTGGCGGCGCAGCAGGCTTTGATGAATTCGAACTGGTACTTGATGGTATCGTTGCCTTGATACTGTCCGGCGTTGTTGCGGAGGTATTCCATGACATCTCCGTAGAAGTCGGGGTAGCCGTTTTTCGTGAAGTAGAGATGCAGCTGCCATAAGGGAACGAGCCTGTTGAAGACATCTGGGGAATGCAGGTAGGAGATACCCTTGCCGATGATTTCTTCCCGGGCTTTGGCAAAGCTGTTCTGGTCCTTGAGGCGACTGCCGTTACCCATCAGGGCGGCGGCCTGGAGGGAGAAGATGTTGTTGCTGACTTCCGTCATGCCTCCCCAGGTCATGGGACGCATTTGCATGACGTGGCCTACTTCGTGGGAGAATCCCCAGCACGGATCTCCTTTGACGACGGCGGCTGGATCCGTCACCATGCGCATGGTGCCGTTGTTGCCGAGGTAGGCGACGCCATCTCCGTCCCGGAACATGTAGTAATTGTAGTTAGTGCGTGCAAGCACCCTGTTCTTGGGAACCTTGTTGTATTTGACGAGGCCCATGAGCTCATACTGGATGCCGATGAGGCGGTCATAGGCATTGATGAGTTCTTCTCCTTTGCCGGAAGCGAATTTTTTCAGGAATTCGACGGGGTAGGCGACCTGAATGTGCTTGCCGCGGGCATCCATGAAGGGACTGACGGCATTGTCCAGAAGTTTGTCCCAGTCCTTGTTGGTATCTCCTCGGGTGGTGTCGAAGTATCCGTTGACTTTGCCTGTGACGAAAGTAACGGGGATTTTGGGGGCTTTGTCGTAGTCGTCGGCAAAGTAGCTGATGTATGCGTTGGTCGGTGTTTCCACCTGCACGATGTTGACTCCTTCGTGAAGGGGCACGACGACTTTGTGAAGTCCCCATCCGTTGGGGTCCTTGGTCGGTTCGATGCCGGGGGCCGGCTTGCGCGTCAGGTTGGGCAGGAGGAGTTTGATCTCACGTCCCTGGGTTTTGCCGACGATGACAATGTGTTCTCCTTTGTCGAGGTACACGCCGGTCATGTTTTCGTATTTGCTGAAACCGTCTCCCAGACGCAGAGTCTGTCCGATGACTTGGGGAGTGGGGTAGGCTTCGTATTCCGCGGACAGATAGGCAGGCTGGAATTGATTGGCGAGAATTTTGTCGGCAAGGGCCTTCAGGGCATCCGATTGGAATTGCTGGGTACTGTTGACTCCATCTTTGAGAGCCGTACAGGTGGAGTCCTTAAAAAGTTTCATGTCGGCTTCAAGGCCCTGCTGCGTATTGGCGGCGAAGACGCTGCCTAGGGAGATGGCCGTGAGTGTCAGGATGAGGAATTTGTTCATATGGAAATCCTTGGATGGATGGGAACGGCCGGGAAGGACAGGGGATTCCCCGGTATTTTCCGGCCATTTAGGGGTTGATATGTTAGCCAATACGTTCTGTTGCTGGTGTTCCTTTCATGAGTGTTGTTATTATGACAAGACCCGTTTCGGCGGGGTTTAGCCTTTCCTGAATCCGGCTTGGTTGCTAGGATACTGCTTATGCAATCCGAGCTTTGTGATATGATCGTGACGGGCGAATGCCTGATTTCCCAGGATGAATCCCGTCCCGTCCTGACAGGCGGCGTGGCTGTCGCCGTCAAGGAAGGGAAAGTGGCTGCCTTCGGGAAACGGAGCGAAGTTTTGACTGAGTGGAGATCCGGCGATGTCCGCGATCTGGGGGAGTCCCTCCTGATGCCGGGACTTGTCAATGCCCATACCCACGTTCCGATGACATTTTTGCGCGGATTTGCGGATGATTTGCCTCTGATGGAGTGGTTGACTCGCCACATTTTTCCGGTGGAAGCTCATTTGACGCGTGAAATTGTGGCTCTTGGCGCCCGGATGGGGATGTATGAAATGATGCGGACGGGGACGACGTCGTTTGTCGATTCATATCTTTTGGAGGAATCTGTTTTGGAGACGGCTCTGTCCATGGGCATGCGTTGCGTGGGAGGGGAAGTCGTATTCGCGTTCCCGTCTCCGGCTTATTCCGGGATGGAGGGGGCAGCCGAGTTGTATCGGAACCACGCGGAAAGATTCCCGGCCGGTTCCCGCGTCCAGACCGCCTTGATGCCCCATAGCGTTTATACGACGAATGACGATGTGCTTGCCTCCTGCCGGGATCTGGCGGAAGAACTTGATTTGATGCTGCACATTCATCTTTCGGAATCGTCCGGGGAAGTGGCCCAGTCGTGCGAGCAGCATGGAGGACGGCGTCCCGTTTCCTATGCGGCGGATATGGGCCTTTTGTCTTCACGGTCCGTACTGGCGCATATGGTGGATTTGACGGATTCCGAACTGGAGTTGGTGGCGCGTTCCGGTGCCCAGGTGGTTCATAATCCGGCCAGCAATCTGAAACTGGCCTCCGGTTTTGCCCGGGTGGATGAAATGCGGAGTGCCGGGGTTTCCGTGGCTCTGGGAACGGATGGCGCGTGCAGCAACAATACTCTGGATATGTTTGAAACGATGAAGCTGGCTGCCCTTCTGTCCAAAGGGAGTACGCTGGATGCCACGTCGATGCCAGCAGCGGATGCCTTGCGGATGGCGACGGTGGATGGAGCCCGTATTTTTAGGACGCCGGGTCTGGGAACACTTTCCGTGGGGGCTCCTGCGGACATGATTGCCCTTGACTTGACCGAACCGAACATGATCCCGGTGTTTAATCCCGTGTCTCATGCCGTCTATTCAGCATCCGGAAAGGATTGCATAATGACGATGGTCGATGGGAAAATCTTGTATGAAAAAGGTTGTTATCTGGATGGCTGTTACGAGGATACCCGACTGGCTCTGGGAGATCTGGTCGGCTGGGTGCGCGATCGTGCCGCCGGAAAATGACGGCTCCGGATTATTGCGAGTCTTTTCCTTTACCCGGACGGGCAAATAAGTTAGGAGTACTGTATGCAATATGATTTGATTGTCATTGGCGGCGGTCCCGCTGGATATGTTGGCGCTATTCGTGCTGCGCAGCTTGGCAAAAAAGTTGTCTGTGTCGAACGCGAACGGGTAGGGGGAACCTGCCTGAACTGGGGGTGCATCCCAACCAAGGCTTTGTTGAAGAACGCGGAAGTGTTCCACTCCATCGACAAGCGTGCAGAGGAATTCGGCCTTGCCGTCGAAGGGCTCAGCTTTGACTGGAGCGAGGTGATCGGGCGGTCCCGCAAGGTGAGCGACCGGTTATCCCAGGGCATCGGCTTCCTGTTCAAGAAGAACAAGATCGAGTCCGTGACCGGAGAAGCCTCCATCCTTGGAGAAGGCAAGGTGGAAGTGAAGGCGGGAGACGGTACGGTAACGACGCTGGAAGGTTCCCATATTCTTGTTTGTACGGGGGCTGTCACGCGAACGGTACCCTCTATGCCGTTGAACGGACGCAATATCATCGGTTCCCGTGACGCCATGGTATTGCCGGAACGTCCCGAAAGCATGATCGTGATTGGCTCCGGCGCTATCGGCATCGAATTTTCCTATATCTACAACGCATTCGGTACCAAGGTCACAGTGATTGAAGCATTGCCGCGCATTCTTCCCAACGAGGACGACGAGTGCAGCCAGGCGCTGGAACGCTGTTTCAAGAAGCAGGGCATCAAATGTCTGACGGGCGCTTCCGTGGAAGAACTCAAGGAAACGGAAGACGGCAAGGTGACGGCCAAGGTAAAGACGAGCCGCGGCGCCGAAGAGGAAATTACGGCAGATGTCTGTCTGGTGGCTATCGGGGTTAAACCCGTCGTGCCGGGAGGCAAGGAGTTCGAATTGACCCCCAAAGGTTTCATCAAGGTAAACGACCGCTACGAAACGTCCATCCCAGGCGTTTATGCCGCCGGTGACGTGATTGGCGGCGTGCTGCTGGCCCATACGGCTTCTTTCGAGGCTGTGCAGGCGGTGGAAGGCATGTTTGTTGACAGCTGCCAGCCCAAGCAGGTGAAGTTCTTCCCCAGCTGCACATATTGCCATCCCCAGGTGGCTTCCGTCGGCAGGACGGAACGTTCTCTGAAAGAAGAAGGAGTAGAATACAAGGTTGGCAAGTTCCCCTTGATCGCTATCGGCAAGGCTGTGGCCGCCGGAGAAACGGACGGTTTCGTCAAGTTGCTTTACGGTAAACAGTATGGAGAATTGCTCGGAGCCCATATCGTGGGTGAAAATGCCATAGAATTGATTTCCGGCCTCGGTATCAGTCTTCAGGCCGAATTGACGGACGGCGATATCCATGCCACGATTTTTGCCCATCCGACGCTTTCGGAAGCAATTCACGAAGCGACTCTGGCTGCCGACGGGCTCCAGATCCACGCGTGATTTTTTCCTTTCGACAGAATGTTTTTTACGGGCAGCCGTCCATTCCATGACCGGGATGGACGGTTCGTCTTTTTATTCGTCCGAAGCCTGAATGTAATAAGCAGGCTTGCATACCTGGCGGTGATATGTAGCATGTCGGTTCCGTTCCCCCTAGAATATCCCGTTAATTATGAGCAGTGAATTGTATCCGGAGGATCATGAGCAGAAGTTGAAGGCCGGTCTTTGCATCGGTGCTCTTGGAGTGGTGTTCGGAGACATAGGAACGAGTCCTCTTTATACGATGCGGGAATGTCTGCGCGCCTTGCCGACGAACGGCGATCCCCAGGCGGATATTTTGGGAGTGCTTTCTCTGATTTTCTGGACGATCTCCCTGGTGGTCTGTTTCAAGTACGTGATGAACATCATGAGAGCCGATAACAAGGGAGAGGGCGGCATTTTTACCTTGCTGGCACTGAGCGGCTTGAAGAATGGTTGGACGAAAGGGAAAGGCGGCTTGTGCGGCGGCGTCCTTCTGGCTTTGTTTGCGGCGGCTCTCCTGTTTGGGGAAAGCAGTATTACGCCGGCTATCACAGTTCTGTCCGCCGTGGAAGGGTTGAAGGGGTTTGATATTTTCCTTAGTACCAACTGGTGCATCGCCATATCCCTTGTGGTGCTGCTGGTGCTGTTTTTTGTCCAGAGGAAAGGGACGCATGCGATCGGCAAGGTGTTCGGGCCGGTGATGCTCGTCTGGTTTGCCGTGCTCGGCGGTATAGGCCTGTACCATATTATTGGCAATCCCGTCGTCATTAAAGCCCTGAACCCCGGCTATGGCATCCGCCTCTTGCTGACGGGACTTCCTCCTGGCGGCGTGACCATGTTGTGCGGTTCCGTCGTCCTGGCGGTTACAGGTGTGGAGGCATTGTACGCCGACATGGGGCACTTTGGGCGCAAAGCGATTGCTGCCGCCTGGTATTATTTCGTCATGCCCGGCTTGCTGCTTAACTATTTCGGACAGGGTGCCTATGTTTTGGGGCATCCCGGAGCGGAAAACCCGTTTTTCGAGCTTTTACCCGTTGGCATTTGGCAAGGTGGATTGTCCTTGTTCGCCATTGTAGCGGCTGTTATTGCCAGCCAGGCCGTGATTACCGGGGCCTATTCCGTGACGAGTTCCGCAATTCACCTGGGCTTCTTCCCCCGCCTGAAAATCCTGCATACAAATCCGGAAGTTCCCGGGCAAATTTACGTTCCCATCGTCAATTTCGCCATGCTGGCCTTTTCTCTGGGGATCGTCATTTTGTTCAGGACGAGTACGTCTCTGGCCGCTGCCTATGGCGTTGCCGTGACCGGGGCCATGATTGTGACGACCGTTCTTTACTACTTCGTTCTGGTGAACCGTCGCCACTGGACTCCTTCCAAGGCGCTTGCCTTGTGCGGTGCCTTTTGGCTGATGGATTGGTTCCTGTTTATTTCCGCCATGCATAAATTTATGGATGTCGGTTGGATAGCTTTGCTGGTTAGCTTGTTTATGTTCATCATCATGCATACGTGGAAGAGTGGGCGCATGGCTGTCGAGAAGGCTATTTCCAGTGCGACATTGGAGAGCATGTCCGTCGATTTTCTCGTCAAGGATCCCAAACTTGTCCGGGTCTCCGGGTGCGGCGTTTTCATGTCGTCTTCCGGCAAGGGGATTCCCCTTGTCTTGATTCATCACGTCAAGGCCAACAAGTGCATCCAGAAGACTGCCGTCATTCTCACTATTGTCACGACGGAAGAACCGTACGTCATTGATGAAGAACGTTTGCAGGTGGTAGATCAGGGAAGTGGCCTGTGGCGTGTCCATTGTTCCTACGGCTACATGGAACAGCCGGATGCCGAAAAAATATGCCATGGGATCAAAAAGGCGGGCGTTCCTCTTGCCCTTCCTGCAACGACGTTCTTCTTCAACCGGGAAATCGTCATTCACGGGGATAAAAGCCATCTTTACGAATGGCAGGCGGAGCTTTATGCCTTCCTCTCACGCAATGCCCAGCCCATGCGGGATTACTACAGCATTCTTCCCAATCAGGTGATCGAAGTCGGACTGCCCGTTAAAATATAATCCCGGTTACTTCTTGGGCATTTCCCCCCTTTCTCAGCCTGGTTCTTCTACCCGGTCTGCCGGATGGTATAAAAATGAATCCTCCGCAAGGTTTGTTTCATGCGGAGGATCAAATCAAAAATGGGAAGCCGCCCCATTCTTCTCTCTTGTTGCCCGGGGCGGCTTCCTGTGTGTTTGCGTCTTCTGTTCCTAATCAGAAGTTGTACCTGAATCCGAGTGATCCGTTGATGCTTGTGGCTCCGGAGCGGATATCGCCGTTGGCTTCGGCGAAGATGGTGCCCTGTTCACCGCTG
>NZ_JARWNC010000029.1:0-95878 GCF_029854675.1 Akkermansia sp. N21169
GAAATCTTGCAGGCGAAGTACAAACATTTTCTCTCTGTGGGAAAAACACGAAAGTGTGCACTTATTGCCTGCTGTCATTCTCTAATCATTTATCTCAATAGCTTAACGAAAAAAATAATTCCCCCGGATGCAGCGTCGCACGCTGCCGGGGGGATTGGGGGCGAGTAGCCCCCATTTGTCTATTTCTGAATTATAGTTGACTCTTTTTCGTTCCAATCAATACCTAACAGCCGACATGAGAAAACCGACAAATCAGAATTTTCTCGAGAAACAAAATCATTTCCTCAGGAAATACACAATCAGTCGCCAGTTCCGAAGAGCTGACGACTGATGAATGATTTGCCGTCCTGGTGAGATTATCTCTTGATTTCTCTTATTTGATAATATCCCGGACGTTTCTGGTCCATCTTGGCAAACATCTGTTCCGCTTGTTCCCGAGTCTTGAACGTAAAATTACCTTTTTTTTGGACGAAGCTGCCAGGTTTTATTTCTGTAGATTCATGATAAATTTCCCAAATCCCTCCAGCTACCGTATCTAGTTCTTCTTCGTTCAGTTCCTGCTTATTCATAGAATCGTTGTTCATTGTTTTGAATGTTGGTTAGTTCACTAGTACAACGAATACCATGTTTGAAAGGTTACATGATTTTACCCTAGTAGAAACAAAAGAAAACCCCGCTCGAAGAGATTCCTTCGGGCGGGGCTAAGTTTCTGCGTTTGCGTTACGAGGAACTCGCTTATTCTTCTCCTTCAGGAGCGGGAGGTGCCTTCGGAAGGTTCTTGTCGATATCCTCAAGGAGGTTCACCATATCCACGCCGCGTTGCGCGGAATCGTCCAGTCGGAATACAAGCCGCGGTGTATTGCGGAGCACCACCCGCTTGGAAACGAGAGACTGGACCATGCCGTGACGGGCATTGAGTTTCTCCAGAACCTGGTCGGGATGCATGCGTCCAACGACGCCGATCCAGACCTTGCCTTCCTTAAGATCCTCCGTGATTTCCACTCCGGCAACGGTCACGATCGTATCCGGAAACTCGAAGTCGCGTTGAATAACCGTGCTTATTTCACGGCGCATCAATTCATTTACCTTATCCAGTCTGCGTGTACTCATGTGGAATAGACAATCCTATTAGAGAGTCTGTTTAATTTTTTCCAAAGTATAGCATTCGATCACATCGCCTTCTTCGTATTCGTTGAAGTCGCCGAGGCGAATACCGCATTCGAGGCCAGCCTTGACTTCGTCCACTTCATCCTGGAAGCGGCGGAGCGTCGACATCTTGCCGTCGAAGATTGCCTGACCATCTCGGAGCACGCGAGCTTCGCATGTCCTCTGCACTTTGCCGTCGGAAACCATACAGCCGGCAGCACGCCCTTTATTGAGCTTGAAGACCTGCTTGACGTCGGCATGGCCGATGATCGTTTCGCGGGTTTCCGGCTCAAGAAGACCGAGCATGGTATCACGCACCTGGTCGATGAGTTCGTACACAATGGAGTAGAGCTTCACCTGCACACCTTCGCGTTTCACCATGCGAACGGCATTGGATTCCACCTTCACATTGAAACCAAGAACGACGGCATCGGAAGAGGACGCCAGCAGAATGTCGGATTCGGAAATGGGACCGGCAGCCGTTTGGATGAAATGGCACTCCACCTTCTCGGACTTAATGTCTTCGATAGCCTTTCTAATAGCTTCGACTGAGCCTTGGACGTCCGCTTTGAGCAAGAGCTTGAGCTGAACTTTCTGGGAGCCATCGCCCATGAGAGCACGGATGTCTTCCATGCGAGACTTCCTAGGTGCATTCAAACGAGTTGCGCGGAGATCAAGCTGGCGTTCTTCAGCCAACTTCTTGGCAGCACGTTCATTCTCCATTTCAACAAGTTCATCGCCGACATTCGGAGTTTCGGCAAAACCGATAATCTCCACCGGTGTTCCGGGACCGGCAGATTTGATTTTCTTGCCGCTGTCGCTGTTGAGTGAGCGGACTTTGCCTGCAAAGGGGCCGCAAATGAAAGGCATGCCTACCTTGATGGTTCCGCTTTCGACAATAGCCGTCGCAGAGCTGCCACGCCCTTGTTCCACACGGGCTTCGATGATAGAAGCCCGGCAATTAGCCTTCGGGTTAGCTTTCAACTCCAATACTTCAGCCTGCAACACAAGCAGATCAAGCAGATCGGGAATGCCTGCACCCGTCAAAGCGGATACTTCCACGCATTCAATATCGCCACCGAAATCGGTCGGCACCAAGCCTTCTTCCATCAGACCGGTCTTGGTCTTCATGGGATCTGCTGCCGGCAAATCGCACTTGTTGATGGCGACGATCACCGTCTTTTTCGCAGCTTTAGCGTGGGCGATGGCCTCGCGTGTTTGGGGCATAATGCCGTCATTGGCAGCCACGACCAGCACGACAATATCCGTCACATCCGCTCCGCGGGCACGCATTTCAGTGAAAATAGCGTGCCCCGGAGTATCGATAAATGTCAACAACTGGCCTCCGTGATCTACGGAATAGGCACCGATGTGCTGGGTAATGCCACCCGCTTCCCCTTTGGCCACACGGGAACGGCGGATGTAATCCAACAAGGATGTCTTGCCATGGTCAACATGCCCCATGACAGTAATGATAGGCGTCCGGATTTTCAGAACTTCCTTGGGTTCTTCGACAACCGGGACGGGATCGGGTTCTTTGGGAACTTCCGGCAGAGGTTTGACTCCGCCGCCTTTTTCGCGTTTTTCGCGTTCGAAGACGAATCCATGGATATCACACAGTTTACCAACGACTTCCGCATCAATTACGGTTGAGGGATTGCCGAAAATACCCAAGCCCATCAAGTCCTTGATCAAGCGAAAAGGTTTAATTCCCATCATAGCAGCCAGATCCGAAACGGAAACCGGGGGTTTAAGGTTAATGACACCCCCCGGTTCTACGACACCGGGGTTACTATCGGCAGAGGGAAGGGGCGAATCAACTTCGGGAGATTCGGCAACAGGCTCGGCAGGAGTCTCTGGCTGAGGACGGGACTTCTTTTTACCCGAAAGGAGATCGAGAGCCTGCTTCTTTTCTTGTTTGACTGGAGTATCCGTGGCGGGAACCGGCGTCTCGCCGGCCGCTGCAGGTTCAACCTGCTGTTTCTTGCGAGGTCTCTTCGGCTTGGAACCGATGAGATCAAGCACTTCTTTTTCTGACTCGCGATTATCTTTTTGACCGGGCATAGATATAAAATTTTTTCTTGGAAATGCCGGTGAGGTTGTCCTCTCCGGCAGAGTTTACTGGTTCGCTACGTCGTGGACTTTTCCCATAACGGCTTCCGCTTCTTCCATGGAAATGTCAAGGTTGTCGGCGATATCGGCAGCCTCGAAGTCAACGAGGGCGGCAACCGTCGTACCACCCATGGAGGCAAGACCGTATGCGAGTTCCTCGGCAATGCCGAGCTGTTTACTCAGGGCCTTGGCTGCTTCTGCCAATTGCTTGGCAACACCGGCCTGAGGATCATACACGCGGACTTGAACATCCCAGTTCATCAGACGGGATGTCAAACGCGCGTTTTGTCCGCGACGTCCAATGGCCTTAGAAAGGTCCCTATCGTCATTGACAATGACTAGAACCGTCTTCGTATCGGAGTTCGCGGTAATTTCACGGGGTTCCACCGGAGTCAACGCACTACGCACGAACTCGGTGGGATCTTCCGTCCATTCGAGGATGTCCACCTTCTCGTTATTGAGTTCGCGGACGATATTTTTAACTCTTGCACCACGCAGACCAACGCAGGCGCCAACAGGGTCCACCTTGGAATCATTGCTGAAAACGGCCACTTTGGTACGGTACCCGGCTTCGCGGGCGATGCCGCGGATCTCTACCGTGTGATCGGCAATTTCCACGACTTCCGCTTCAAACAGGCGGCGGACAAGATTCGGATGGCTGCGGGAAAGAATTACTTCCGGTCCACGGCCTTCCACACGCACTTCAACGACGTAGAAACGCATCCGGTCACCGACGGAATATTCTTCCGTCGAAACCCGCTCCCGGGAGGGCATCACACCTTCGAACTTGCCCAGATCAATGTAGATATCGCCTTTTTCAAAACGGCGGACGGTACCTGTCACCAAGTCACCGGCACGATCCTTGAATTCATCGTAAAGCATTTCCTTTTCAGCATCCAAAAGTTTTTGCATCATTGTCTGCCGAGCAGTTTGGACAGCGATACGGCCAAAATCCTTCGGAGTCACGTTCACGTCAATGATATCCCCTATAGCAGCTTCGGCATTCAAGCGGACAGCCATGTTGACGGGAATCTGATTAAACTTGTCCTTGTATTCGTCTTCCGGCACGACTTCCAAAGCCGCGACAATACGCACCTTACCCTTGTTCGTGTTGATTTCTGCGCGTAGATGCTCAATCGAATTGGCACCGGGGACCATTTTCTTGTACGCGGAAAGGAACGCGGAGGCAAGAGCCGTCAGGATTCTGTCTCGGGAAAGACCTTTTTCTCTCTCGTAGTAGTCAACCAAGGCGGTAATATCGTTCGTCATGTGCGTGAAATGCTGATTGTTAATGAGGGAGACAAAAAAGAGCGGGTCATTGACCCACCCTCCTGAATGACTCCCGGGGAATGTTTTCGCGGAGATTAGATCATGCTCCCACTAGTTTGACAAGGATAATTCCTGTCTCCCTAAACTCTCATAGACAATTATTTTCGA
Organism: Akkermansia sp. N21169; assembly: GCF_029854675.1. Lineage (NCBI taxonomy): Bacteria > Pseudomonadati > Verrucomicrobiota > Verrucomicrobiia > Verrucomicrobiales > Akkermansiaceae > Akkermansia > Akkermansia sp. N21169. Next base: position 4,696 of record NZ_JARWNC010000029.1, read on the forward strand.
AATCCAAAAATACGCCCGTCAAAAGAAATCGGGGCCCTCGCCATCAGGGGAGGATTTCCGGATTTCCTGCAATTTATCCGTGACGTCCTCCATGTCCGACCAAATATCGGAACGGATTGTAAACGGACATCCCTCAAGCAAAGACATAGCTAGGGCATCTCCCGGTCTGGAATCCAACTCCAACACCTTTCTTTCGGAGATTTCATTCTCCATTTCAACAATCATGCGACAGTAATAGATCCCTTTTTCGCTACGAACGATACAGGAACCACGCAAGCGAATCCCCATGCCCTTCATCATATCCCGCATCAAGTGGTGGGTCATCGGGCGGGGAATAACCTGTCCGGACAGATGGAGATTGATGAAGGCGCCAACAGCTGAATCAATAAAAATAACGACTGTTTTCCCCTCTCCATCCACTGGAGCAAAAAATGTAGCACAGCCGGCCGGAGTCGGCAACAAGGCAACGACGCGGACAGGAATAGAGAATGTTCCGGGATCCGGCATAGGAAAAAGATGAGGCGGAAAAAAGATTCACGCCATCAACAAGTTATGAATTCATATATCCACGTGAAACGCGAACGTATTTTTCAGCCCAGGCATGGTTTTTTACCTGGGATTCCGGGCCGAGATCCTTGACCACTTTGGCCGGAGATCCAAGAACCAGGGAATTGGGAGGAATCACCGTTCCCTTCGTTACCAGCGCCTGCGCTCCAACGACGGAACCCTCTCCGACTACGGCACCATCAAGGACAATGGCTCCCATTCCGATCAGGACGTCATTTTTGATTGTACAGGCATGCAGAATGGCGCCATGACCAACAGTCACGTAATCACCCACGATACAGCCATAGTTATCAGCCACGTGGAGGCAACTATTATCCTGAATATTGGAACACTTACCCACGGAAATATTGTTGATATCCCCCCGTAGCGTTACATTGTACCAGATACTCGCGTTTTCTTCGATATTTACCTGTCCGATCAGATCTGCGCTAGCGGCTATGTATGCCGTTGCGTCAATGACCGGAGTCTTCCCCTGATAGGATTCAATTGCCATACGCCATGGCATACTGGCAATTACCCCTGAAAGCCAGCAGAAAGATGTCCATACCTTCAAAACCGGACTATGTTTTCTCCGTCATTTCCCCGCCCAGACATCCACGGCTTTCCTCAAATATTCCACGATTGCTCTCTCACGCTCCGGCTCCATGCAGGCCCTTCAATGCTGTTCGTGCGAAAACAAAATACCGGCACAGATCCTCAAACAACAGGCAACAACGGAAAAGATACACGCACCCAACTTTCTATTTCCTGTTATATCCTCATTGCCCACAATCAATCACGAGATAGAGCCATGGAATTTCTTCTTTCCCCGTAGCCTGAAATAATCTATGAATAATCATGAGAATTTCTTGTTCAGCCTGGTTTTTCGCTATCCTCCTGTTCATGGTTGGCACCGTTTCCGGGACACCTCCGGAACCGGCTTTGTTCCTCGTGACAAGCGCGAGATCCCAAATCGGCGTCACAGTCTCGTACGATCCGGAATACCGCTCCATCTCCTACCCCAATGGCGACGTTCCGCAATCGACCGGGGTTTGTACCGATGTCGTTATCCGTGCCATGCGCCGGCTCGGATTCGACCTGCAAAAGGAAGTCCACGAAGACATGTCCAGAAATTTTTCCCAATACCCTAAACTATGGGGACTAAAATCCACGGACAAAAATATTGACCATCGTCGCGTCCCCAACCTCCGTACGTTCATGTACCGCCGCGGCTGGGCCATTCCCCTTTCCCCAAAATCCTCCGGCAAACAGGATCCCGGTCGCTACCACCCCGGCGATGTCGTAACTTGGTTGCTCCCGGGCAATCTTCCGCATATCGGCATTGTCTCCGACAGGAAATCACCTGAGGGAATTCCGCTCATCATCCACAACATCGGCGCCGGCACTCAGGAGGAAAACTGCCTGTTCTCCTTTTCCATCACCGGGCACTTCCGCCCCAAATGGAGCAAAACGACGACATCAACACATACTTACCATGGGTGAATTACGCAATATTCCAGGCGTCGGCAAAGAAACGGAAAAAGATCTCATCATGCTGGGATTCACAACCATCGCATCCCTCAAGAACGCCGATCCCGAGGAGCTTTACGAACGCGAATGCGCCATGCGGGGAATCCGTATCGACCGCTGCCAGCTTTATGTATATCGTTGTGCCGTTTATTTTGCTTCGACGGAAAATCCTGATCCGGAAAAACTCAAATGGTGGTATTGGAAAGGATAAACAAATACCCCCTCCAACGCTTTTAATCTTCCGGAGGAAAGGCAACCGTCAGGAGCATTTTGAAATCTTCAACGGCATAAACGGAATGAGGAAGCCCCGCAGGTAGAACGATAGCCTCACCCTCACGGAGGATGGAATCCGCGCCGTTCAAAGTAATTCGGGCCACTCCATCAAGCACCTGGATCAGTTCATCGCCAATGGACGAATGCGTACTCACGCCCTCCCCTTTACTGAAAGCAAACAGAATAAGCCGAACGATTTCATGCTTCGTCAAGGTCTTGCTAACGATCTCCCCGGGAGAATAGGAGACTAATCCGGCCAGAGACAAAGCCGACCCCTCCGGTATATTTTCTAGTTCTGTTGTCATAATTTGTACTCAATGAGATTCGTGTTCCGCAAGAACTTCTCGCAAGCCCTTTCTCCGGGCCAAACACGATCTTCCAGAATGCGGAGGCCATCACTTGCGTCCGAAGTACCTCCAACGCTTTTGATTCCAATCTGCATTTCACACACTGAGACCATCCCCCAGTCGAGGATGTTCAAATCGGTGTCTGTCTTCCAGACAGACAGAATGTCAACAAATGGTTTGAGACTCTCCTTCCCATGGATTATTAAAGTTACAGTAAGAATAACCCAGCCCATATGATAGAAAGCCAACGCAAGGAAGGAACCTTCCCCAACTCCTACGACCAAACTCCCTGCTATACCGTCAAACAAGTCGCCGACATGGTGGAACTATCCACCTACACGGTTCGATATTATGAAAATGCAGGCCTCATTCCCGGAGTGGATCGTAGCGGGAGCAACGCTCGCCTGTTCTCGGAATACAATCTAAACTGGTTGCGCCTGGTCCACTGCCTGCGCATGACCGGACTTCCAATTGAAGGAGTAAAACGCTACATCAACCTCTGCCTGGAAGGAGATTCGACAATTATGGAACGGGCGGAAATCATCTCCCGTCAGGAAAAAAACCTCCGAACCCAAATCCGCATGCTGAACAAGCAAATGGAAGTCCTAAAATACAAGAAGCGTTACTACAAAGAACTTCTTGAAAACCGGGAGAACGACGTCTGCAATCCTCTCAATCACATTCCTCAGGAAGAGCCCCATATCAAACCGAACGATTAAAACAACAGTTGACTCAATCGTTGAAGGGAGAAAAGAGACAGGCAACAACAAAAACCCATCCCTTTTCCCCCTTTCTCCTATCACCTTTCAGTACTTTACTGACAAAATTGATTGCGGAGGCGTATTCCCTATCCGCTACGAGAGATCCCCACGGCCCCCCCCGAAAGCAAACGACGGAAAAGCACACTTATATGAAAAATAGATGGCCTCCCCGGCAAAACACGGTTCTTCAGCAATCGGGTTATTCTTTGATGGTAACTGATTCTTGAATCCACTTGGCAATGGCTGCCCGGTAGCTGCGAATGCCCTTCCCGGCAAAAACTCCGCTCTTAAGAAATACCGAGCCCGGACAAAGTTTCCGTAAGTTTTCCTCACAATGAGCCAAACCACCGCCGCCATGCGTCACGAACGGAATCACAGTTTTCCCGGCGAGGTCATATCCGGCGGCAAAAGAAGCAACCGGAGGAGCAATATTGCTCCACCAATTGGGAGAACCGATAAAGATAACGTCGTACTGTCCGATATTGTCTACTTTCGTCGCCAAATCGGGACGGAATCCATCCTTGATCTGCTGTTTGGCCACCTGGGTACAAGCATTGTAGTCTTGGGGATAAGCCTCCGCCGGCTTAATCTCGAACAGGGTACCTCCTGTTTCTTTCCGAATCTGTTCCGCAACAAAGCGGGTATTTCCACCCCAGGAATAGTAGGCAATCAGAATCCGGGATGATTCAACTGACACCGGAGTCCGGAGTTGTGATCGTTCCTGTCCCTGACCGACAAGGGTTGCCAGAAGAGAGGAAACGCATAAACCGAGGAATGTTCTCTTTTTCATATGTCGATATTCTATGAATGAATTGCTTAACACGGAAGACCGGGGCGCCCTCCATCATTGATCCGATCAATTCAGGCCCCCATCCCCATGGACTTAGCCTCCTCCAAGGCAGGAGATCCCTTGATGTCGCCAACTTTCCAGGCACCGATACCATAGACAACACCTCGTTCGACGGCTCCTTCCAGACAATCCAGAAATCCACGGAAGCATTCTACAGTTCGCAACATGGCCTCGCGATTATCGTCTGCGGCTGCCAGAATAAAATAAAATTCCTTGTCCCGGATATCCAGATAACGGGGAACCGTGCGGTCGATGAAGGTTTTCATCTGGGCATTCAGAGTATAGAAATAAACAGGCGTCCCCAGAACGATGACATCAGCCTTCAAGAGTTTTTCCAGCATCTCTGCCATGTCGTCCTTCTGCATGCAGACATGGGTATCGTTGCATACGCCACAACCACGGCAGTAGTTGATTTTTTTGTCAGAGAGGCGCACTTTCTCCACCCGGTGCCCGGCATCAAGAGCCCCCTGCATGAAGGCATCGCAAAGAAGATCGGAATTACCTCCTTTGCGGGGGCTAGCCGAAATAATCAAAATATTTTTCATCATCAAATCAATAGGTTAAAATTAAAGGTTGGTCATGAAGACAGTTCAAACGACCTGCTTCGAAAAGAACTCTCGTCAGTACGTACATATTAAAACAATCCATGGTCTTTCTGAATTTGGAGATTGATAAGAACCAGTCACCCAAGGCGGAACCCGCCCTGTATCCGACCGGACTTTAACTCTATCAAAAACCCTACAGTTACTCTAATGGAAGATTTTTTTCACTCTCCTCTGAAAAAATTTCATCAAGAAAATCTATACACTTATTTCGAATAAGTTATGAAACAAAAAAAATCATTTGCCCTTTCATGAAAGTAAATGGAAGACACATCGAAAAGAAAAAGCATCCACCTTCTAGCCTGTTTTCCCGCCAAACCACCTTGATCAATCGCAGAGCCCCCCCCGTCACCACAACCACTAGTTCATCTTGTCGAGGACTGGCATCCAACCCCGCCTATCCGGATGGAACAGATAGATTTTTCCCAATGCCAGAGACACATAAAAACTCTCTTTACTGTTCCCTTCCCCTTTGAATAGATGAACCCTTCTAGCGGGAGAAGAGGATACATGAATCCACTTTTTCTTGGGGCGAGTCGGATTATAGAGGCTTGTGACTTCAATTCCATCCTTGGTAAACGTCCACTTTTCATCATTCTTTTCCGTCTTCCAGTTTCCCAGCAACTCGCCGTACGGACAAGTATCCTTCCTGGCAATCGGGCGATTCCCCAAAACTCCAATATAATCATTCAGTGCCTTAAGTTCATCCGCACTAGCACCCTTTTCCAATAAAACAGGGATTTGCTTGACGAGGTAGGCCACGTAATTCGTTGTAAGGTCTTTTGTCTTCCGGGAGCATTCATCCACAAAGCGCCTGCGTATTGTCCCTAATTCAGTTTCACAATTCACCCCCTTGCGCGACGGAGCAATGCGAGACATGGGCAATGAAAACACTTTAGACCTTTGCATTAAGTTATTCTCATCCAGGTAGAACCAAAGACGATCACCATTGTTGAACACAAGGACTTCGGAATCAGATGATTTTAGATCCACCTGAAATTTTTCCACGGAACCGTCCGGAGAGCGGGAAACCATCACCATGTCCATATTTAGAGTATGCGACCAATCTCCTCCCCAACCTGAAGCCATGAAGTAAGAAAAATTCTTTTCCGCACTATTCCCCCACACATATGTACCGTTCGTCAACGAATCGTAATAGTCCTTGACCTTCTTGGCCGTTGCAAAGTCGGAGGAATTCAGACATTTCTCCTGTAACTTTTTCAATTCAGCCAAATGAGCTTTCGTCAGGTCTGCGCAGATATTCCGACATTTACGGCGGTACGTTTCGTCGAGAGACTGGACAGAGGCAGGAAGATCCGCCCCCAGACAGCTCATCACGAAACAAAAGCATATCACTTTGAAAATTGTCCTGTAAAAAAACATTGTGTTGTTTTATTTATGGACTTATTTCAGAAGAGAAGTCAACACCATTATTGATCCCAGAAAAGAACAAACGCCCCCCAACAAGACGCACCTGACCAAAGAGCAAGAACAATGCCGATCATAGCATAGCTCTTACCAGTCGGTTTGCCTATGACAAGAGAATGCGCTAAAACTTCCCTACCGCATCTTTCCTTCCAGGTCGATCGTCCCCGTCTCCGGCGCATCTACCCTTTGATAAACACGGACATAATCAACTTCGAAAGTCGCCGGCCACTTGATCTTATCCAATTTGCCTCCCGCCTTGCCAAGGGCCAAATTCAAAATAATGGCCTGCGGCTGATGAAAGGGATTCTCCTGCTTCTCAAACAAGGCATTCTTCGTTTTGTCTAACATAGTGCGGTTCAAAAGAATGTCATCTACGTAGAGAGAAATGGAATCCTTATTCCAGTCCATGCGGAAAACATGGAATTTACTGTCCCACAGCGGATCCTTCTCCCTCAAGCGATCCACAGGTGTCCTTGTTGTACTCCATTGTCCTATAGACTTCCTCTCCGATGCCCAGCACAAATTGGCCAGATACGTTCCCTGATAGTATTCCATAATATCGATCTCGCCACAGCTCGGCCATCGTTCCGTGATCCCCACCGTCCAAAAAGCAGGCCACATTCCCTCCACGGGCAGGAACCTCCCCCTGCATTCGAATCTGCCGTAAAGCCAGGCAAACTTTTTTTTCGTCGTCAGGGAAGCGGACGAATACTCCGCCTGCTTGCGATTGAGATGCCAGCTTTTACTCTCCTTTTTGTATCTGGGGTTATTGATTTTTTCCTTCCTTCCTTCTATGACAAGGTTCCCTCCCTTGCAAAAGGCATTTTTTGCCTGGTACCACTGGGGTTCCTCATTCCGCACAAAGCCTTCCTCATAATTCCATTTTTTCGGATCCGGGCGGCCATCTTTGTCAAATTCATCATTCCAGACAAGTTTCCAACCTGTGTAGTCGGCTTTTTCCACAACCAGAGGCGCCTTTTTAGTCCCCTTGTCCTGATTGATAAAATCCTCGGCCAGAGAGGAATATCCCATCGCCGTTCCCAAAAGAGCTATCATCCATAACATTTTCATTCTACACTATCATACGGCGTCAAAAGATCCGATTTTACATTTTCCTTCCTTTTTCTGCACATCAAGAGAGAATCCGGGGCTCATCGGTATACGATCACTCTGTCCTTGATCCCCGGATAGAGTTTGTCCGCCTGTGGATAATTCTCACGAATTGGAACCGGCGGAAGAAATTCACTCTGCGTACCTTTGATCTCTATCGTCCCAGCCTCCGAATCAAGAGTGATAAATGCGAAAAGGGGGTGCTTATACTCAGCCATATGTCCGTTGGAGAACGCAGCTGCATGTCCGATCCAAAAGTAAGAAGCACTATTAATCTGAATATATTGAACTCCTTCGATAACTTTGTGGTTGTCGATATGGTGATGCCCGCAAATACTGGCAATGACTTTGAATCCTTCCGGTTTGACGGCATTCACCTCTCGGATGATCCGTCGTACATCCCCGGTACTGGAAGAACAGGGGGCCTGCCAAATGTCATCGAAGGCCTCATGGGAAAACAGAATGGACAGCTTGCGCGTTCCGAGCAGATCCTTTTTCAACCACTCGAGTTCGGCATCGCTTAACAACTCGTTGACAACCGGCAAGCCTTCCCGCTTCGAAGGCCGCTTGTCGTAGAATCTCCCTCCCTGCTTGAAGTAGTTGGCATCCAGCACGACAAAATGGTATCCGTCCACGTCAAAGGAATAGAAATTCCCCGGCATCTGCAGTTGCTTCACCAGAGCTCCTTTGTCGCCTCCGTCCATTTCGTGATTGCCTAGAACATGGTACTTTTTCCCTGGGAAACGGTTCCAGACTTCCAGCATAGCCTCCACATCCTCCGGTTTGCCATGAGTCATATCCCCGAGCTGGATAATAAAGTCCGGCCTCTTCTCAATAGCCTTGTCAATAAAGATTCCCAACCGTCTCTCCGCATCCTTTTGAAGACCTTTGTGAATATCGGAGATAATGCCGAATGTCACCTTTTTACCCTTCCCTATGTCGGGAACAGTTCCTGCGGACAGACTGGCAACAGCCGGGAACAATAGTAATTGCCCTAAAGCGGAGATAAATTGACGACGGGAAGTATCCATATAAAAATCAGGGATTTCAGATACTTACGTCCCACCAATCTCCAAAATTTCATCACCTTCGACATTTACATTTCCGTTATCTGCTCGACTCTAGAAAAAGCACTCGCCCTCCTACACATTCTGAAATCATCCGCCATACAGGCGCCCTCCTCAAGAAATTCATATTGACGAAATACCCCTGCCAATGGATAAAACCAATATTCAGGCATAATTTTCTGCCTTCGCATGACATGGCAAAATAAAATGCCACGCAGTACCGATTTTAAAAAAGACTCCAATCATGAAAGCCATCATTCCCCTTCTTGCTGGCGCCCTGTTCGCCATCTCAGCCACCGCACAGCCCCAGGAGGCCAATTCCATCAATATCATGGGGTTGAAGATCTTGCAAAGTCTTGTACCTCCAGGAAGCAGTACCAATATCACCGTTTCTCCCTACTCCATCGCTGACATGCTCCATATCATCCGTCTGGGCACTCAAGGTACCACCCGTACGGAGCTAGACGCCGTGCTGGGAAATTCCGAACAATTCAATACAACGCGAACTGTCCTGAACAAAGCTCGGCCTGTCAAACAATCCTTTATATCCAGCACCTTCTCCAACAAGAAAGAATCCCCCTTCACTCTGATTTCGGCACGAAAACTATTCGTCGACAACCACTTCAAGATCAACAACGCCTACACTAACCAATTCGAGGAAGAAGTCATTGCTCGGCAACCCTTCTCTGAAAATCAGGAGCAGGCCAGAATCTCCATCAATCAATGGGGAGCTAAGTCAACCAACAACTTGATCAAAGAAATTATCCCGCCGACAATGGATCTGAGTCAATCCAGAATCATTGCCGCCAATGCCCTTTATTTTCTGGGAAAATGGGAAGTGCCATTTAAAAAATTCGCTACGACTAAACAGGATTTCCTTACTCCTCAAGGGAAAACGACAGTCGATATGATGTCTGACAAAAGAATCATGCCCTACAAAATGATCCCCGGAGTAGGAACCAGCATCTCTCTTAGTTACAAATGGCTTCAAGAGCCCGGTTCTCCCGAGCCCGTTTTCATCGCTGTCCTTCCCGAATCCAAAAAAACAATCGGAGACTTTTTGGGCGCACTCTCTCCCCGGCAACTTGAACAATGTATCCCGGACCAAAAAGAATTAGTGCTCCTCGGCCTCCCGAAATTCAAAACGGATGGGGATTCTCTCTCTATCAATCCAGGTTTACAGAAAGCGGGTCTCCATGAATTATTCATCGAAGGAAAAGCCGACCTCAGCCTCATTTCACCAACTCTCCTTCATCTGGTCAACGTATTGCAGAAATGTTTCGTCAGTGTCGATGAAGAAAAAACGGAAGCTGCCGCCGTTACAGCAGGGATCATAGACGAATGCATTCCCGTAAGCGAACCACCCTTCAAAACACTCACCTTCGACCGCCCCTTCCTGTGGTTCATCTATGACAAAACAACGGGAAGTATCCTCTTCATGGGCGTCCAGAACAATCCGGGGGAAAACGATGCCAGCCGCGATTCTGAATCATTGCCTCCCTACATCCAAAATAAATAAGCCCAGCCGGCTTTGACGAAAACCAGCACGATGTTAATCGCAAAGCCCACCTTGATCATCATGGATTGAGGCACTTTGCCCGTAGCAAAAGCCAAGGCGTTGGGTGGCGTCGATACCGGCAGCATGAATGCGCAGGAAGCTCCCACACCAATCAGCAACACGAGAGGTTCCGCCGGAATCCCCATCTCGGCGGCAACGGTCACCATCAGGGGGCAAACGAGTGCGGCAGATGCCGTATTCGAGCAAAACTCCGTGAGCATCGTGATAAACAGGCTCACAATCAGGAAGAGTACAATCAGGCTTTGCCCCGTCCCCAGCACGGCAACTTGGGAAGCAAGAAACTGACCTGCTCCCGTCTTGATCAATATCGTACTCAAAGTGATGCCGCCACCAAAAAGCAGAAGAACGCCCCAGTCCGTGTTTTTGACAATTCCCTGCCAGTTGATCAAGCCGCACACAGGGAGCAACACCACGGCGCACAAGGCAATCAGAGCATCAATAGATGGGATTCCCCCCGGTACAAGGCCGGAAATAAAACCGCTAAACATCCAGCACAGGGCAATGACGGTGAAAACTCCCAGCACGCGTTTCTGCTTGGCATCCAGGTTGCCATGTCCTGCAACGGCACTTGCCTCCACCACGTCATCGGGCGATTTGATTTTCAGAGAAAGACAGGGTTTGAGCATCACCCACATCAATGCAAAGACCACCACGGAAAAGACACAGGCCACCGGAACACCAATCTTGAGCCAAGCCGCAAATCCCATGTGCAATTCCCGGGCTGCAATCGCATTGGGAGGTGAGCCAACCAAGGTTCCCATCCCTCCGATGGAGGCACTGTAGGCCACACCCAACACGGCGAAAATCCAGGTCGATTTATACTTGCTTTCATCCACTTCACCCAAAAGACCAATAACCAATGGCAACATCATGGCCGCCGTTGCCGTGTTGGACATCCACATCGACAAAAAGGCCGTCGCGGCAAAAATCAACCCAAGAGCCAAGCCCAGATGGCCCCGCGAAAACCGCAAGATTTTACCCGCGAGCCAGGTGTCAATTTTCTGCTCATGCAAGGCTCCCGCCAGCACAAAACCACCAAAAAACAGAAAGATCGTCGGATCCGCAAAACCCACCATAGCCGATGCCCCGGGAAGAATCCCCAGGATCATCGCCAAAATCGGTACCAGAAGGGCAGTAATCGTCACATGAACCGCCTCCGTCAGCCACAAAATGCCAATGAAGACGAGGATAGCAACACCTTTGGCCGCATCGCCATCCAGAGGGAGCCATTTGAGGAGTGCCAGAAAGAGAAGCACATCGCACAGGATGATTACATACTTGCAGTGCCCTTTCTCCGTATCCTTCGTATCATGCTGAATAGTAGGTACTTTTTTCTTCATAGCCCATGTTGTCCTTCTCTTCTAAATCCTTGCTGTCAGCAGTCCGGGGGAGAGCTGGTATGGTTCACAGTAGCAATCTTCAAGCAGCAGGTCAATAAGCCCTCGTGCCTAAAATGCCATTTCTCGGCCCTGCCATTCTTCTAAAAATTTCGGCATCTTCTTGACCTCCTCAAAAAAACAGATAATAAATCATTTAACATTCAACTTAAATGTAAAATGAGTACGGAAAGCAGTTTACAAAATACGCTCAAGGCATTAGCCGATCCCACGCGAAGAGAGATTCTGGAGATTTTGAAATCCGGGCGCCAATCAGCAGGAGACATCGGCAAACGCTTCAACATCACCGGTGCTGCCATCTCCCGCCACCTTTCCGTTTTAAAGGAAGCGGATTTAATCCGCGATGAACGAGAGGGCAAATTTATCTTCTACGAGCTCAACCTGAGTATTATGGAAGAGCTTCTCACATGGTTTGGCAACTTCCAGTCCACACGGCAGAGCAAACAATCCCAGAGTAAAGGATCTTCCCGTCCTGAACCTCAACACTAATCTCTCCCATGGATGCGCTTCAATCCCCTCAGCGCCCTTCACTCTTCAAGGGTGGCCCCATCCTGACCGAACTTACCATTGCGCTTTTGCCCTGGGTCTTCCTTGTCATCATCTACAAGGAACTTCCTGCCCAGGTTGCCGTCCACTTCAACGCCGAGGGTATTGCCGATCGCTATGCCACCAAAGAGAGTTGGGAAGTGCTGTGCCTCCCCTCCGTCGGTTTTATTGGATTCATCATCGGACGCTTTATTCGTTTCATGTGCATGCTCTCAGGCCGTTTCGATAAAAAGTTCTGTAACGCCAAACCTCTAGAGCGTTTTTGCACCTACACAGAACTCTTCTCGGTGAGTCTGTTATCCGGCACAGCTCTTTACCTTTTGCAAAGCTGCAGAGCCTCATTGGAAACGATGAATATTGAGTTACTCCTGCGTATCTTCGTAGCAGCCATCTCAATTCTTTTCATCCTGGTCGGGAATCTCTGTCCAAAAATACGCCCCAACAAATGGTTCGGAATCAAAACTCCCCGGGCATTTTCCAGTCCGAATGCCTGGAATAAAGTTCAGAGCGTCGGAGGAAGACTCATGTTCTGGTGCGGTGTCTTCAACCTGCTAATTGTCTGTGTTCCTTTTATTCCCACAGGAATAGTAGTAACCTGCAGTTGCATCACCATGGTCCTCATGCTGTTTGCCATCTTCCTCTATCGCCCTAAAATGTGAGCAAGGAGAAATCGGAGCCAAGCCTCGAGTCTGACAACTCACTCCATCGCATTGGGACTCAGCACGGCAGTCTGCCCTGAACCGTAACAGTACACGTCGTTCCAACCCAAGAGATTTTCTAAAAAGAGGAACATGCTGGCCGTACTGAGAAGTCGAGGTAGCATTGCCCCAATCCAAGACAAAGCCAATCTTTCTAAGAACAGAAAAAATGAAAGTAATTCCTCAATCAAGACGTATCATCTCATCATCAACTCTTTCTCCTCCTTTGATTCTCCTATGAAAACAGCTGTTTTTGCCCTATGCCCCTGCCTTCTTTTATCCGCCTTCGCTCAGACTTCCCCTTCCGCCGGAAATAAATCCGGCAATCCCGCTTCCACTCAAATTGCAGACCTAGCCTCGCAGGTCATTGCTCCGGATTGGGATCGATTGAAGCCGAGTCCTCTCACAGGAGAATGGGAACGGGGCGTGCAAGGAATGTTGTTAAACGCCAATAAATTCGCCCTCAACACTTGGTATCATGATCGCAAGGGATTCGACAAACAGGATAGTCCCTACCTGGATTTCAAAGGTCGTGCCGAAGCACAAATCCGTCCCGTAGCACACCAGGTATTCGGATTGGCGACATCCTTGAAATGGAACCTCTACGATCCTGCCATCACCGGGATCTCCCGCGAAGAAGCCACCCGCCGCACCATCCGTATGATCAGCTCTCTCGCCCACCACCACAAAGCCAATCAAGGTAAAACCGGTTGGGGGGATGCATGGCAAAGTGCCCTGTGGGCTAGTCAGGCCGCCCTGGCAGGATGGTTTCTTTGGGACGAACTGGATGCTTCCACGCGCATGGAACTTACCCGTATGACCGAGCACGAAGCCGACCGCTTCATCAACTACAAAACGCCCTACTACCGCGACAAAACAGGCAAAATCATCACACCGGGCGACAGCAAAGCCGAAGAAAACGCCTGGAACTCCACCATCCTTGTTGCGGCCAACGTCATGATGCCGCACCATCCCAACTGGCAAAGATGGAACGACAAGGCTATCGAACTTCAAGCCTCCGCCTACTCCGCCCCCGGCGACTGGAATCTCCCGGGATCAATCAATGGATTCCCCTTCAGCAAGTTGAATGGCAGCAATATCGATCCGGACGGCACCGTCATCAACCACAACATCCTGCACCCGGACTACATGACAGCCATCATGGGCAGCGCCACTAATGCCTGGATCTACTGCATCGGCGGCATGAAATCCCCGAAGGCTTCGCTTTTCAACGGCAACAGGGTCTATCATGCCCTCACCGATTTGCTCGTCAAGGATGGCAAAACCATGTACGTCTCCAACCAGGGGCAGGCCACAGCTACCATGTACTACCCTCAGGGCAACGACTGGGGCAACAATCGCCAGGCAAACTACTGGCTCATGGACATCATGGCGGATCTCTTCCACTGGGATACCCAATCCTCTATCAAAGGCCATGATTGGGCTCGTGCCCGCCAACAGGAAATGCAAGCCATGCAGGCCCGCACGACCACAGGCCAATACTACCAGAAGCGCGACGAAGACACCTTCCCCTCCCGGGAAGAATGGATTTCCTACCACCTCGCTTTCGGCTACATCGGCCTCTGGCTCCACCAACACCAACTCGTCAAATTCACCGACGCGCCTCTCAAAGCACCAGTTGCAAGGTAAAGGTGAATAGTATCGTGTCCTCCTTGCCAGAAGAGGCAAGGAGGACACTACTTAACAACTAGTAATTTACATTAAGCATATTACAGGTTTCAATCCACGTGTGAGTCACACGAACATGTCCAAGAGAGACCGCCAAGGACAGGAACAAGTATGGAGACTCCAAGAGGGAATGTCACTCGCAAAACACCACTGTCCTCCACAAGCCAACATTCCTGTAATATGAATATTAAAATTTTATTCCTGTACTATTTTAATGAAATTCTAGTTTGTTTTATGTTGACAAGTATCGTAAATCGACGTAAGGTACGCCCAACGGAACAAAAAAGGTAAGGTACAGCGAATACCTTACCTCAATGTTCCGATAACCCAATCTCGAAGAAGAGTATTGGCATCAGTTTAGCTAGTGAGCTAGACACCTTATATGGGTTCATGATGATGATGTCAACTTGGAATCGGGATCCAACACATATTCACATTATGAATACTGCCCAAAAATTAAAATTGAAGCCGTGGTGCTACATAGTAACCTCCACTCTCGAAATTGACTCCATCTATGTAGCCGGGGGAAATATCATTCCCGGGCTTTACAAGAAGGAGGTACTCCATGACTATGTCAAACAGGGGGGGATCATATACGTCAATATCCCTGATTATCCGAAACTCATCGCTGCTACCAGTGCACGAGGAGAAAAGTACGTCCGTTCCGCACCTAACGATACCCCAAATGATAATCTCCTGAAATTGCCTTGCATCTAAGGTCAATCGTTTGACACATTGTTATTGAAAGGCCAGTGCTGTTGAGAAGATAAACTCAACAGCACTGGCTATTCATAGCCCATTTTTAGAAATAAGCCAACTTCCACAAATTTGTCTCGTTTCCGGATGCAAGAGGGACTAAAGAGTAAGGAAATTACATGACCATGGAAACGCCCGAAGGACATTCAGAGGCTCAGAAGCAGCCAATCGTACCACAGAAGACAAACGGAATGTGCATAGCGGCATTCGTCCTGGCTCTTGGAGCTATTCTGACTGCTCCATTCGTCATTCCTGGCTTTCTGGCAAGTATTCTCGCCCTTGTTTTAGGTATTCTCGGTATTAAGAAAGCAAAACGGGAAGGCCATTCGGGAGAAACACTCGGAATGTGGGGTATTGTCCTCTCCTGCCTGTCCTTGCTGGTTAGTCTGACTCTAGCCGGAATCGCTACGTGGTTCTTCCTCGAATTGAAAAAATCCGACGAATTCAAGCAAGAGATCCGGGAACAAATTGAGCACCAGAAGGAAATTGATCCGGAAGGAGCCAAAAAAGCCGAAAAAATTTTCCATTTCCTCGGCTTGGATTAATAAACAAAAAATCGAAGTAGAGCATTCTTCGGTCAAGAATTTTCCGTCATCGTACCGTCATTCGGAGCCGATGCCGCGATTATTCAGGATTTTCTTTTCTTGATTCCCATTTGAACCTTGATTGCCTGTCTGATGCAAGTTTATGGTTATACCTAGGTATTCTCTAAATCGCCATGTCCCGCTTTTTCATTCCCCTTCTCCTTACCACGCTAGTACCACTGTTCCCTGTCTCAGCGGAAAGAAATCCGTTTGGCTCAACAGTCAACGGTCCGACACGTGACCAAATCATCCCTCTCCAGAAAAAAGACATTAAAACTCCGGCTATTTCCCCCCAAGAAGACGGAACGTTCCTCCTGACAGCCGATAAAGCCCAGCTTCGAGGAGAGGGAACCATCGAACATGAGTACGGATTTCCCACCATTGGCGTATTCAAAAAGCGAGGGAATCAGGCTGGCTGGTTACTGAATGTTCCCAAGGATGGCACTTACATAGTCGAAGTCCAATACACTTGTCCTCAAGGAACCCATGCTCCATCCTCCCTTGTCGATGTCCGATCGGGGGACAAAGTATGCCCGTGGGATATCGTTCTTACAGGCGGTTCATGGCAGCATTTTGTCAAGCGCCACATCGGCAAGATCCAACTTTCGGCAGGAGAACAGCCTTTCATCCTGACTCTCACTGACAACTACGGTATCAACATCGGCAATATCCGTCTCATTCCAGATCCCGGGTTGGAAGTAAAACCCGACAAGACCGGAACATTCACACTTCTTCCCGAAACGGCCGACCTCACAAAAGCTTCATGGAGTAGTTCCAAAAACATCATCGTCGGAACTTATGGGATTGCCTGGATTGTCAATTCCCCCATTCCGCAACGCTACCGAGTCATTCTCAACGGGGCAGTTCCCAGCGGTGCCGAATTTGAACTTTCCTGCGCCTCTCTCTCTACGATTGTCAACATTCCCTCTACAGGAAGCTGGGATAATTTCAAGGAACAAACAATCTCCACGATCACGCTCCCTGTAGGCCCCACTACTATTTCACTGAAAAAAAAGAATGGAGGTTTGGATATTCGATCCGTCACCCTTCAGCCGACAGGAGAAAACTTGAATGCCAAAGTTAAGGAATTGGAAACCAAACCGCTCATCGGCATGGACAAGGAAGACATGGATCTCCTCTGGGGCGGAAGTGTCGCAAAAGGTTCCCAAGATTTTTTGAAACTTCACGGAATCAACGAAGCCGAGACCGATTTTTACAAGGAGATTGAACTTTCCTGTAAAGCCTATCAGTGGACATTGCCGGACATGACTGTAACGGGCGTTTTCATGGACGGAAAGAGTATCAACCTGATCGTGAAAATGCCCAATCAAACATTCGCAGCATCCAAAACCCTCCTCGCGAAACTCCTTCCCGGCGTTGCTTTTGCCTCTGCTCCCACTACAACCGAACCTCCTTATATCGTCCCGTCTAAAGACAATACCTATCAGTTCCTGTACTGGGGGGACTGCTTTGAACTCCGGGCTCCCAACATCGTCAATGAGGCCAGGGAATCCGCCGAGAAGGAATTCAAAAACACTATCGGTAAAGTCCGTCTGGGCATGTCCCTGAGCCAGTTGAAAGAAATCCTGGGAGAAGGAAGACCCCGCAGCGATTTTGATGCAGAACGTTCCGGCCCCGGTGACATCGATCAAAACCTTTACAAAGGAATCACTAAACGCTGCAACGGAAACATCTGGGGATACCCCGAGAAGAAGGACTTCTATATCACAGCCATCCTATTCCAGGATAAGTGCATAGAATTCGATATCAGCCAACGTGGAGGATTCACAACCGAAGAGGCCCTCTCCCTCGCCCAAACCTTCATCCCCGGCGTCCAATTCAATGTGACACCCGCCCGGATGCAACCCCAATATGCCTACTACTCCACCAATTATGGCAAGGGTTACAAGATGCAATATCGCGGGGCCTTCCTTGAATTGAAAGCATCCGCCCTTTTGAAAGCCCTGCTGCTGGAGGAATTGGGAATCGTCAGCAAAAAGCCGGTTCTTCCGGGAGCAACCGACAGCAGTGCCTCCCCCTCTCTCAAGCAATCGTCCCTGGCCCTGACCAATCTACTCCAGAAGAGCCCCCTGTTGAAAAACACACCCATTTTCGGGAAATCCGCTGAAGCAGTGGATTCCATCCTGGGCAAATCGGAAGAGATCGACCCCAGCCTCACCATCCAGCCGACTCGCGTCTGGAAAATCAAGAACAGTACCTTCCGCCTGACCGGAACATTCTCCAAAAAGAACGGAAAGGACATCCTCAATAGCATCTCCATTGTCGACGAATCCGGAGCGATCACCCCGGCTGTCGCCCTTTTTGTTGCCAGGAAGCTGATTGCGCCCTACACGACAACCTCCATCTCCAGTGCCCAGATGAACGCTGCTTTCACCCTGACATCCTCGGATCCGCAGCAAAGATTTACCCTCGAATGGATCCCGGACAAAAACAACTCCGGCATCATGCGCATCGCCGACAAGGATTAATATCCCCCATCCCATGCACATCCCGAGCATGTCGGAAAATTCACTGCCATACAGAAACGCTCCGAATGCAAAATTGACGGTCCGATCGGAGAACTCTCCTGGATTGAGGACATCAAGTGCCAATTCCAGGGGAGTTCTATCCCACAATTATCACACCCTGCGCAACCGTTCCGTCCCGGTCGATATCTTCCCCCGTTCCCGGAATTCCTATCCCTTGTGAACCCGGCATCGCCTTGGGCGACCCCGAAACACCCGGGGTCCCCTCGGTCCGCAAGAAGCTACAGTTCCCTATGGAACACCCTGTAGCCTCTTGCTGAAATGGTTAATTTTCTGTCTCCAACGTTTTTCCCCCTTGCTTTTTGGAGAAGCCGGACTAGATTGAATCCACCAAACATAGGATGTTTGGAACTTTCCCTCATTAACAAGGAGCAAAACATGGATATCATTCACGACAATGCCGCTGACCTCAGCGTGTTGAACGGCAAGACGATCGCAGTACTCGGATACGGCGCCCAGGGACGCGCCCAGGCGCTTTGCATGCGCGACTCCGGCGTAAACGTCATCATCGGCGTCCGCCCCGGCAAATCCTTTGACGCAGCAACTCAGGACGGGTTCAAAGTCATGAGCATCGCCGACGCCGTCAAGGAAGCCGACATCATTCACATCCTTCTTCCGGACGAAATGCACGGCCCCGTGTTCGAAGCCGAAATCAAGCCGAACCTGACCGCCGGCAAGGCTCTCGCCTGCTCCCACGGTTTCGCTTACGTGTTCAAAACGATCGTTCCTCCCGCCGACGTCGACGTCATCATGGTGGCGCCCAAGGGTCCGGGAACTGAAGTCCGCAAAGTGTTCGAACAAGGTTTTGGCTGCCCCGGCCTGATCGCCGTGTTCCAAGACGCTACAGGCAAAGCCAAAGACATGGCTCTCGCTATGGCCAAGGCCGAAGGACTCACACGCGGCGGCGTTCTCGAATGCACCTTCGAACAGGAAACCTACGAAGATCTCTTCGGAGAACAAAACGTCCTCTGCGGCGGCATGGTCGACCTGATGAAGTATGGTTTCGAAACACTTATTGAAGCCGGCTATCCGGCTGAAATGGCTTATTTCGAATGCATCCACGAAGCCAAGCTCATCGTGGACCTCATCTACGAAGGCGGCATCCAGAAGATGAACTCCGTCATTTCCAACACCGCCGAATGGGGTGAATACTACAATGGACCGCAGATCCTGACCCCCGACGTCAAGGAACGCATGAAGGAATCCCTCAAGCGCATCGAAAGCGGCGTATTCGCCAAGGATTGGCTGGCCGAAGCCAACAGCGGAGCCAAGGTTCTCCAAGCCAAGAGAGCAGAACTCGGACAGCATCCTGCCGAAGTCGTCGGCAAAAAAATCCGCAGCCTGTTTGAAAAACACTAAACCATTCTGTCGCCTTACTGACGCTGCCGCCGGTTCCGGATTTGGTCCGGCGGCAGTTGCCATCCCGACAACCAAGCCTATGGACAGGGAATCCGCCGATTCGGTTATCAATGTGGAAAATGCAAATGTCTTCCTGGGAGGACGTGAAATTCTGCATGATATCTCCTGGCAGGTCAAACGCGGCGAACGCTGTTTTATCCTCGGAGCCAATGGAGCAGGTAAAACGACGCTCGTCAAAATGCTCATGGGATATGCCTGGCCGCTCTACGGAGCTAAAGTCCAGGTCCTAGGCAAAACATTCGGCAGTATCAACCTGTCGGAACTCCGTAAATCCATCGCCTGGGTTAGCCCGTTCATGCACCAATGGCTTGCCGACCGCGAATGGACAGGGCTGGAAATGGCCCTCTCCGGGCTGGACGGAACCATCGGCCTGTTCCGCAGCACAAGCAAGGAAGAAGAAGACCGAGCGCGTAGCATCATGCAATCGCTTAAGGCGGAGCACCTCCTTGACCGTGCCGTTCACATCATGTCCTCCGGGGAACAAGTCAAGGTCCTTATCGCCAGGGCATTGATGACCGATCCCGAGCTCGTCATCCTTGACGAACCCAGCGTTTATCTCGATATCACCGGAAGGGAATTCCTCCTCAATACCATTCAAGAACTTGCCGAATCCCGACCGGAACTTACCATTGTTTTCATCACCCAGCGCATCGAAGACATCCTGCCTTCTTTCACTCGCGGCATGATCCTCAAATCCGGTGCCATCTGTGCGGAAGGCTCCCGTGACGAAGTCCTGACCGAGGCCAACCTCCATACCGCATTCGATCTCAACATCCGGCTCATCAAAACGGATCAAGGCCGTTTCTGGACAGTCATCGAATAATCCTCTCCCTGCCCCTCCCTTCGCGTATGGAATTGAAAAAACCCGTTCGTATCTCCCTCTCCCGGCAAGTCCTCAATGCCATGGAAGGATTGATCCGGGAAGGCCGCTGGGCCGTCGGAGACCGGATTCCCGCCGAACCGGAACTGGCAAAATCCTTCTCCGTCAGCCACAATACCATCCGCGAAGCCCTGCAGTCCCTGATTCATGCCGGAATTCTGGAAGCACGCCCCGGAGACGGTACCTACGTCATCGCCAATGATCGTTTCGCCGTTGCCATGAACAACAAATTGCGTGAGGCGGAACTCCACCAAATCCTGGAAGCGCGGCGGGCTCTCGAAAAGGAAATAGCCAGGCTCGCCGCCGCCAACCGCACGGATGCCGATCTCCGTCAATTGGAACAGGACTGGCAAACCTGCCAGGCTCGCTCCGGCCAGGGCATCGAAGACGATATGCGCTTTCATGCCTCCGTCGCCGCCGCCACCCACAACCCTGTCCTGGCAGAATTATACCGCGTCATCGTCAGCTATCTCCAGGACAATCTGGAACACATCCTGGCAGAAAAACAATACGATGCCGGAGCCATGCAATTGCATGCCGACCTTCTGGACGCCATCCGCAGCCACGATGCCGACACGGCGGAAGCCATTATTGTCCGCATCGTCGAATTCGATGCCAGTACCATCGCCGGTCAATAAGCCATGTTTCCGGCAGGGTACCAGGTAGGTGCGTGTCTCTGACATGCCCTTTCATAAAATTTTCAACGCTACACCGGATTGTCTTGTCTAAGTATTTGCCTCCTGATAGGGAGGTATCCCTTAATCATCTCAAATCATCAATACAACTATGAAAAAATTCATCGCTATCGCCGTTTGCGCCTGCGCCCTGGGTCTGAATGGTTTCGCCGCTGACACTCCGGCCGGCGACACTCCCGCCAAATGTGACCAAAACTGCCCCAAGGCATGTAAGGATTGCAAAGGCTGCAAGGATTGTAAAAAAGCTAAAAAATGCGACAAAGCCAAGAAGTGCGACAAAAAAGGCGAATGCCCGAAGAAGGCTGAAGCCTGATCTTGCCGCTTTCGTCCAATCCGGAATCCGGAGTCAAAGGACGCCACCAAGCTCCCAAACTGCAGCAATTTCGATTGTTGCAGTTTTTTTGTATCCGACGCATTTCGCGTCACGGAATAAATATCACGGCACATTCGTCTTCAGGAAAAGACATGTAAGAAATACATGCGTCTTACCGTAATTCTTTGTATGAATAGACTCCTTGCCCCCCTTACCGCCGCCACTGTCTGCCTTCTGGGGCTTGCCAATACTTGGGGAGAAACTCCCTCCTCAAAACCAGCCGTTACCCCGACTCCCCAGCAAAGAGAATGGGCTGAGCAGGAACTGGGAGTCATCATCCACTTTGACATGCCCACTTATGTGCCTGGTTATAATTGGCGCCAGTTCGGCACTCATCCGGCTCCATCCGTCTTCAACCCGACCCATCTGGATACCGACCAATGGTTGAAAGCAGCCAGGGACATGGGAGCCAAATATGCGGTGCTCGTCGCCAAACACTGCTCGGGCTTCAGCCTCTGGCCAACCAAAGCCCACGAATACAGCGTCAAAAATTCACCTTGGAAAAACGGCAAGGGAGACATCGTCGCCGACTTCGTTCAATCTTGTCGGAAAATGGGGATCAAACCCGGCATTTACGCCAGTACGGCTGCCAACGGGTACTGTTACGTAGACAACCCCGGCAAAGTTCAACCCGGAGCCAAAATCACCCAGCAGGATTACAACAAAATTGTAGAAACCCAGCTCACGGAACTGTGGAGCAACTATGGCAAGCTTTTTGAAGTCTGGTTCGATGGGGGAGTCCTCCCCATTTCGGAGGGCGGCGCCAATGTCTCTGCCCTCCTGAAAAAGTACCAGCCCGATGCCATCGCCTTCCAGGGACCGGAAGACCACCCGAACCTCATCCGCTGGGTCGGCAATGAAGAAGGTTTTGCTCCTGATCCCTGCTGGGGAACGGCCAACGCTACAACCAAAGCTGACGGTACGATCAAAATAGAAGGTATGGGAGGCTCCGCTACAGGCAGTATCTGGTGCCCGGGGGAAGCAGACCTGACGTTGCGCCGCAATTCATCCTTCCAGGGAGGGTGGTTTTGGACAAAGGGACAGGACAACACACTCTTCAGCGTCGATGACATGATGCACAAGTATATCTGCAGTGTGGGGCGTAATACGAATATGCTCGTCGGCATCGTCATCGATGACCGTGGACTCGTTCCCGATGCCGATGTCAGACGCCTCAAGGAATTCGGCGACCGCCTCCGGCAGGACTTCGCCAACCCCATCGTTACCACGCAAGGCAAGGGCAACAATTTGGAGCTCGTCAACCCGGACAATCGTTCCGTCCGCTATATCGTCCTGCGTGAACGCATTGCCAACGGTGAATGCGTCCTCGGCTACAAAGTGGAATGGGACACCGGCAAAGGCTGGGAAACCGTCTTCGAAGGACAAGTCATCGGCAACAAACGTATTATTCAAGCCGATGGAGCCATTCCCAAAAAAGTTCGCCTTACCGTCACCGACTTCCGGGGAACGCCCGATATCCGTGAATTTTCCCTTTACTAATCTAACGTTCCTCCCAAGGTAGGAAATGCTTTGAAATCGGCAGACATGTCTTAAAACGGAATTAAACCAAACCGAGTTTAATCTATTCAACATATAGAGAATCAATCCGCGGAACAGGTATTGGGACGATATAAATTTCAACGCAACATCAAGAGTCAGTGTCCAACAGGCATGGCTTCCGTTCATCCTTTCCCCCGAATCGGATTCAAATCCTTTTTCCCCCTTGCCTGTATTTTGGGAATCCTGTGTTCCTGTCAACCGGAAAAACCTAAAGAAAACATACCCTATTCCGTCGAAACGGCACGGCCGACAGAAATGAATGTACCTATTCTCCAGGAATGGGTCGGACATTTGACCGGTACCGTCAATGCCAGTATTCTCCCCCAAATCAGCGGTTATCTGAAAAGCCAGGATTACCAGAACGGGGCCATGGTTAAAAAAGGAGATATCCTGTTCCACATAGACGACCAGTCGTTCCGCGACCAGGTACGCCAAGCCGAAGCCAGATTGTCCGAAGCCAAAGCCCAGCTGCAACAACAGGAATACGACAAAAACATCTATGCCCCTCTGGCAGCCAAGGACATCGTCTCCAAACAAAAATACGAAGATACGGCTCTGGCTGTCGAAGCTGCCAAAGCCTCCTTGCTGGCATCACAGGCTGCATTAAGCCTGGCCCAACAAAACCTGGCTTACACCGTTATCACGTCACCGATCGATGGCGTCGCCGGCATTGCGACCGTTCAGCAGGGAGACCTAGTCAGCCCCGAAGGAAAATCCATGACGGAAGTCTCATCAATCAATCCTATCCGATTGAACTTCTCCGTCTCCCAAGAACAATGGTTGAAGCAAACGGGCAACCAGGGAACTCAAAAAGCCGGGCAACCGGGCATTACCAACGGCAGTGAACTGGAGGTCATCCTTTCCGAAGGGAAAACTTATCCGCATCAAGCCCGTGTCGTTGCCATCGACAGCGCTTTTAATCCCACGACAGGCACCATACGTATCCAGGCGAACCTCCCCAATGAAGACTCTCTGCTCAGGCCAGGCATGTTCGTCCGCGTCCGCGCCCGGATCGGAGAAGAACAGCATGCCCTGACAGTCCCGGTACAAGCCATCATTTCCATGCAGGGACGCTTTTTCATCGTCACTGTGGATGACCGGAACAAGCCCCATATGATCCCGATCAAAGTCGGAGGAAAGATCGGAAACAGGCAAGTCGTCATACCCATTGTTCCCAATTCCGTAACGACCGACTCGCAGGTCGTCGTCGAAGGAGTCCAGCAAGCCATGATCGCAGCGGCGGAAGGAACAACCACGCTGATGGTCAAGCCCTATGATCCTGAAAACAAAACCCTGTAATTCCAAACTTTACATCCTACTCCTAGGGAGGACATTATGGCACAATTTTTCATCAAACGTCCGATCGTCGCGATCTGTCTCTCTATCATAATCGTCATGCTGGGTACATTTTCCCTGCTGCGGCTGCCGATTGCCGAATATCCGGACATCATTCCTCCCGTCATCCAGGTTTCCGCCACCTATCCCGGAGCAGATTGCGAAACAGTCGTCAAATCCATCGCTTCCCCGTTGGAGCAGCAAATGTCCGGTGTGGACAACATGTCCTATATGTCATCCGTCAGCACCAACAACGGACAAATGAGCATGACTGTCGTATTCGACGTCGGCACCAACCCGAACATGGACCAGGTGCTCTCCTACTTGCGTTACGGACAAGCCAACTCCCAACTTCCCGGAGAAGTAGCGGAACTGGGCGTTTCCCTGCGAAAATCAAGCGGATTGCCGACCATGGTCGTCAGTTTCTATTCCCCGGACAAAAACTATGACAGTCTCTGGATTTCCAACTACGCCAACATCAACCTAGTCAATGCCATCAAACGCGTCAAGGGAGTCGGCGACGTACAGGTCTTCGGCTCCGGCAGATACGCCATGCGTATCTGGCTGAACCCGGAAAAACTTTCCGCTCTCAACATCAGCGTCACGGAAGCCATGCAGGCTGTTCAGGCGCAAAACACAGTTAATCCCGCCGGCAAGGTCGGGGCCCAACCCGCCCCTGAGGATCAGCAATTTACCTATACCGTCAAAGCGCCCGGCCGCCTCAACACGGTTGCCGATTTCGGAAACATCGTCGTCCGGGGCACAGGGGATTCTATTGTCCGCCTGAGAGATATCGCCCGCGTAGAACTCGGGGCGGAGACCTATGAACTCAGCGCCCGAGTCAACGGGTCGCCCACGGCTGCCATTGCCATTTATGAAGCCCCCGGAGGCAATGCCCTGCAGTTATCTGACGATATCAGAAAACTCCTGCAGGATACCCCTCTACCGCCCGGACTCGATTACCTCGTTTCCATGGATTCCACGAAAGCTGTCCAGGCCAGCATTACCGAAATCGCACAAACTCTGCTGATCGCTCTCGGCCTCGTCATCCTTGTCGTGTTCGTCTTCCTCCAAGGTTGGAGAGGCACCATCATTCCGTTTTTCGCAATCCCGGTAGCTATCATCGGAACCTTTGCATTCTTCCCGTTATTCGGTTTTTCCATCAATACCATTTGCCTGATGGGCATGGTCCTGGCTATCGGGCTAGTCGTGGATGACGCCATTGTTGTCGTAGAAGCCGTCCAGAACCACATCGACTCCGGAGAATCCCCCAAAGAGGCCACTGCCAACGCCATGAAGGAAGTTGCCGGTCCCATCGTCAGCACGGCGCTCGTCATTTCCTGCGTATTCCTGCCGACCCTTCTTCTTCCGGGAGTGACCGGTAAATTATTCGGGCAGTTCGCCATCACGATCGGAGCCTCCATCATCATCTCGGCCTTCTGCGCCCTATCCCTGAGCCCGGCTCTGGCAGCCATGATCCTACGAAAGGAATCCTCTTCCAATCATAAACTCCTGGGGCCCCTGTACCGTGCATTCAATACCTTTTTCGACAAGGCCCGTAATCTCTATGTCGCCATATGCGGCAACCTGACCAGGCGGATCGTTCTCTCCCTCGTTCTGTTAGCCGGCATGACCGCCTTGATCTTCCCCATCACGCAACGCATTCCCGGAGGGTTTCTTCCCAATGAAGACCAGGGCTATCTGTTCGCCGGCATCCAACTTCCGCAGAACTCCTCCCTGAACGTCACGGAAAAGGCTTCCTTCCAGGTGGAAGAAATCATCAGATCCATTCCGGGCGTCCAGGACGTCACCACCGTCAACGGTTTCAACTTAATGACATTCGTCCAAAGCCCGAATAACGCTTTCTTCTTCATCTCCCTGAAACCCTGGAACGAACGCCGTTCGCCCGGCGAAAGTGCAGACGCCCTCTGCGGACGCATCACGGAGGAACTCACCCGCCGCATTTCCTCCGGCATCACCTTCGTCTTTCCTCCTCCTCCCATTCCCGGAGTCGGAACATCCGGAGCCGTCTCCTTCCTGTTGGAAGACAGACAGGGAAAAGGAGAAAATTTCCTCACAGCCAATACTACCGCCTTCATCAATGCCGCCCGGAAGCATCCCGCCATCGCCTCCATCAACAACTTCATGACGCCGTCCATCGAACAATACAAACTCGACGTCAATACGGAACAAGCATCCCTGCAAGGAGTGGACGTTGCCGACGTCTACAACACCATCCAGGCCTACATGGGCAGCATCTTCGTCAATTACTTCAACATCTACGGGCAACAGTGGCAAGTGTACATGCAGGCTGACGGGAACTACCGCAACAGCATCGACAAACTGAACCTCTTCAACGTACGAGCTGCCAACGGAGATGCTGTCCCTATCAACTCTGTCGTCAGCACCGGCAAGACCTGGGCTCCCGAATTCCTGATGCGCCAGGACATGTACAATTGCTCGATGCTCAATGTATCGCCAGCTCCCGGTTATTCCTCCGGGGATGTTATGGCCGCTCTGGAACAAACCTTCCGCGATACCATGCCGGCGGGCATGGGGTATGGATACTCCGGCATGAGTTTTCAGGAGCAACAAGCCTCCCAGGGGTTAACACCGGGTATTATCTTCATCGTGTCCTCCATTCTGGTATTCCTGATTCTGGCATCTTTGTATGAAAGCTGGACCCTGCCTCTGGCCGTCTTCATGACAGTTCCTGTCGCCCTTCTCGGCTCGGTTGCCGCCTTGCTGGCTTTCGGACAGGAATTGAACGTCTATTCGCAAATCGGTCTGATCGTCCTCATAGCCCTGGCCGCTAAAAACGCCATTCTCATTGTAGAATTCGCCGTTCTTGAAATTCGGCAAGGCAAGCCTCTGATGGAAGCCACCCTGGATGCGGCACGCATCCGTCTACGGCCCATCCTGATGACGAGTTTCGCCTTCATTCTGGGTTGCGTACCGCTGGCAGTCGCCTCCGGTTCGGGGGCTGCGGCCCGCCAGGTCGTCGGCATCGGCGTCATCGGGGGCATGCTGACAGCCGTCTTCCTCGGCATCTTCCTCATCCCTTCTTTCTTCCACATGATAGCCAAGTGGACGGGATTGGGAGCATCGTCTCCGAACAAAGAGCAATCCTGATCCGGCCAGTCTCCGTATCTCCCTCTATTTCCCGGCGACCGGAGTCAAGGCATACACATTACCCGAGAAGTCGGCCACAAAGACGGCATTGCCGGAAATGGCGGGAGAACTCAGGAAGGGGGCTCCCGTCATCGCCTTCCACAGAACGTTGCCGCTCTTGCGGTCCAACGCCGTCAGGGAACCGTCGGAGGCCGTCGCCAGAACAGTAGCATCTCCTGCCAGGACAGGGCTCGTCTCAATCGTTGCTGAAACCTTGCGCGTGTAAGGAGCCGTATACACCAGGGCATCACCGGGAGCATGCCGCCACTTTTCGGTAAGAGTTTCGCGATCCAGCGCAATCAAACCGTCTCTGGCCGAACCGAAGATAATTTCCTGATCCGTCACCAAGGGAGTCGAAGTCACATCGACGGAAACGGGCAGCTTCACATGATTCAGCACATTGCCCGTCGCCGTCTCCAATACAAACAAACCGTCCTGCGAGGTTATATAGGCTTTATCTCCATGAATGGCGGCGGAAGCCCCACGATTACGCAACCCGTCACGGTCGATTTTCCAGAGCAATTTTCCCGTCGCGGCATCGTTGCCAAACAAGGCCTGCCACTGCGAACCCGAAATCAACACCCCATTGCCAAGGGACATAGTCGTCGTCGTCCCCTCGCGCTGATCCCAACCGGAATTTTTCCACAACTCCTTTCCATCCTTGACGGAACAGGCTGTCAATCCTCTCCCGCTGCCCGCATACACGATCCCCTTGTCTGCAACAAGTCCCTCGATTAATCCTGGGACATCCTTGACGTTCAGCTTCTTTTCCCAGCGGAGCATCCCGGTTTTTCCATGAATGGCATAGAGATAACCGTCAGAATCCTGGGCAAGCACGGTATCGCCATCCAAAGCAATGGTATTCTTGACCGAATTGCGGGTCGGATAACGCCACAAAAGTTCCCCTGTCCGGGCATCCAAAGCATAAATTCCGCTTCTTCCCTTCAAGTCCTCATCCATTGCCGCCACATAAACCTTGTCTTCCCGGACAACAGGAGAAGCCATGTAAACATTGGCTCCGATATTGGAAACCCATGCCAGCTCATAGGGGGGCAGAGGAGCCCCCGGCACAGTACCGGAGTGTTCCGGATTTCCCAGCAGATTATTCCAGGGGTTCCCTGTCCGGACCGGATTGGCGGCAAAAGGAGTACAGATGAAATTCTCTTCCGCATCAACTGTAAGACCATGCCCGAAATCAACCCGGGTTCGAAGTTGAACCTTTTTACCGGCAGCCCCGGCAGGCATCGGCACCTCGGCAGACCAGTTCCAATCCGTCCGGCGCGACAAAGCAACCTCCGGCAGCTTCTTCCCGTCCACCGTCAGAGAACAAGTCACCCCTTTCGTCGGAGAACCGGCATGATAGGCATTGACCAGTACCGTCAGGGAACCATTCTTCGACAACGGTGATTTTCCATTCTGCACGGATGCGACATGCACGGCTCTATCCAGATAGGCATATCGCAAATTCGATGACGGATAGCCTTCGACATCAACGTGAATATCGCGGAAAGCAGCTGTCGAATGGTCGATTCCTCCCTTGTCCACCGTCCCCGTACACATGGTAAAAACTTCTCCCTGGAATCGCATATGGTTGATATGCCAGTGCCCATAGATCCAAGCCTTTAGATTGTGGGCATTCAGGTCAATCTCCTCACCCTTGCCGATGCCATATTTGAATTGATCGCCCGTCGTAAGAATATCGTGGTTAAAAACGATTACAGGCTTACCCTTCGGAACCAGAGCCAGATCATTCTTCATCCAGCGGTACACATCCTCTTTGGTATAACCGGGTTTGCGGTCGCCCCCAAGCATCGGGGTGACAATGTAATGCGTACTTCCGGAATCAAAGGAATAGAATGTCGGACCGTACACGTTCTCGAACACCTCTTCCCCATACTTGCCCGCCACCAGATCGTGATTGCCGATACAGTAATACACGGGACAGGGGAAATTGCCCGTATTCATCAAATTAATATGCTCCTTCAGCCCTTTTTCATAACAGATGTCGCCCGTATGGATCACGAAGGAAGCCCCGGTCTTCTCCGCATATTCCCGGAGACCGTTCACCCAGTCCTCATGCTCCCCGGTATTGAAAATTTCCGTATCCGTAATGTGCAGGAAACTGTGTTCCTTGCCCGGCGTTCCCTTTTTGTTCGGGAGAAGGGCGAAATCATACTGTTCCTTCCCATCTTCGATTTTCCGGTAAAAAGGATACGCCTTGCAACCGTCCGGAACAGTCATGAAAAGGAACCGTTCCACTTCATGCCCCGGCAGCACATACCGGCCGTTCTTGTCCGTTTTGACGGCGTGAAGGCCATCCGACACAACAACGCCGGCTACAGGAACTTCTCCCGGATCATGAATGCCATTGGCATTCCTGTCTGCAAAAACAATACCGGAATAATCGGCCCATGCGGAAGACGCGATCAAAGCAACAACAAAAAGAGCAAAAAAAGGGGGCTTTTTCATGGAACGTTATTCATTTTATCCATGACAAATTCAAATGCAATTTCTAATGTTCGCAATCCTCCTATCAGGAAACGCCTCGCAGGAAATATGAATATCTTCGCCAAACATCAAAGCATAGCGGAAACTGCCATCTCATAAGATCCCATGATGGAAATATTTAGAATACTATTGATTTTTACAGAAATCCGCGCCATCTTTAAAATACTATTAATATCCAAAAATTCACCCAGGACATTATACCACAAAAACAATAATGTGAATATATTACAATTATTATAATTTGACACTGAAGAGATCTCGTGACACCTTGCAAAGAATACATTCCAATCCGTGGAAAAGTTGTTCATCGCGGAAATTTTTCCTGTTTTTCCACGTATATAGGAACATGCAGCCGCATTCTCTTTCATCAATCCTTTTCATTGTAAGCGCCGGTATAACCATAGCTGCGCCTTTGCAAACCTCCAAGGTTTCATCCATGGATGAAGGGTGGAAATTCGCTCGTTTCGGAACGATGCCGGACGGCACCATGAAGCTGGAACCCGGAGCTCCGTCGAGAACAGTCTGGGCCTCTACCAGCCAGAACGACAATACCGCGGCCATGGCACTGGACGGGAATCCCGGCACCCGCTGGTGCGCCACCCGTAGCGGTGCGGGACAAACGCTCTCCGTGGACATGGGACAACCGACTCCCGTCGCCAAAGTTTCCATCTTATGGGAAAAAGAGGGAATACACCAATTCAAGTTGGAAGGATCCTCCGACGGAACCAACTGGAAAACTCTTTACGACGAAACCAAAAACAAAGTTTCTTCCGACCGTACCACCTGCGATATCCGCAGGGAAAACGCCCGGTTCTACCGCATCACCGTCACTGATCATACTCCGTCCATGTGGGCCAGCATCCGGGAACTGAACTTCTTCGACGCCATGGACAAGGAACTGGTTCCCCGGCCATCCGCCGAGTCACGCATGTCTCCTCCCTCCGAACCGGGCTACAACGATGAAAAGTGGCGGACGCTGGATCTCCCGCACGACTGGGGTGTCGAAGGTCCGTTCCGCATGGAATTGCCCAATAATACAGGTAAACTCCCCTGGGTCGGCATCGGCTGGTACCGCAAGACTCTGGATGTTCCCGCCGATGCGCAGGGAAACCGTTTCTACCTGGACTTTGACGGAGCCATGACCTGTCCTCAGATTTTCGTCAACGGGCAATTGGCCGGAGAGTGGAAATATGGCTACGCCTCCTTCCGCGTGGATATCACTCCCTTCCTCCGCTTCGGTCAAACGAACACGATCGCCGTCCGTCTGGACAATCCCCCCAATTCCTCCCGCTGGTACCCGGGAGCCGGGATTTACCGCCATGTGCGCCTGACGGAAGCCAATCCCGTCCACCTAGACCACTGGGGAGTTTACGTCCGCACTCCTGAAATTACAAAGGACCAGGCTACCGTCCTAGTCGATACGACAGTCGCCAACAACAGTGGCAAGGCAGCCATTCCAACTGTTATTCAGAAGATTCTGGACGGAGACAAGGTCGTCTCCACTGCTGAATCAACGGGGAAGGAAATCGCACCGGGACAAAAGGAAATCGTCCAAAATATGCTGAACGTCAAATCACCGATTCTCTGGGATCTCGACAATCCCCACCTCTATACGGTCGAAACAACGGTCATGCTCGACGGCAAACCGGTCGATTCCGCCCAAACCAATCTCGGCATCCGTACGATCGAATGGACTGTGGACGACGGGTTCCATCTCAACGGGAAGAGAATCCCCATCA
The DNA here is from genome assembly GCF_029854675.1 of Akkermansia sp. N21169. Lineage (NCBI taxonomy): Bacteria > Pseudomonadati > Verrucomicrobiota > Verrucomicrobiia > Verrucomicrobiales > Akkermansiaceae > Akkermansia > Akkermansia sp. N21169. The sequence continues at coordinate 36,685 of NZ_JARWNC010000029.1, forward strand.
ACGGAGTCTGCCAGCACCACGACCTCGGGCCTCTCGGCGGTGCAGTCCACAAGCGCGGCTACGAACGCCAGGTGGAAATCCTCAAGGAAATGGGCACCAACGCCATCCGCACCACGCACAATCCCCCTGCCCCCGAACTGCTCGACGCCTGCGACCGACTGGGCATGCTTGTCATGGACGAGTTGTTCGACATGTGGGAAAGTGCCAAGAACGAAAACGACTACCACCTCTACTTCAACGATTGGCACGAACGGGATCTCGTTAATTTTGTCCGCCGGGACCGCAATCACCCCAGTGTTATCCTCTGGAGCGGCGGCAATGAAGTCCACGAACAGTGGAATCCCGCCAAGCATTACATTTCCAAGCGACTTACCGAATTGTTCCACCGCGAAGATCCATCCCGCCTGGTCGGTATCGGATGCAGCGGAGGCGAGGGCATCAGAAACGGATTTGCCGACACCGTAGATGTCTTCGGCGGCAACTATCGTGCCGGGCAATATCCGGAATTCAAACAAAAGAAGCCCGACCAGCCCGCATTCGGCAGTGAGACTTCCTCCTGTATCAGTTCCCGCGGAGAATATTTCTTTCCTGTCAGTTGGAAGCAAAACGGAGGGTTCTTCAATTTCCAGGTCAGTTCCTACGACCTCTATGCGCCGGGCTGGGCTTACAAGCCGGATGTCGAATTCCGCGCCCTGGACGCCAACAAGCGCATCGCCGGTGAATTTGTCTGGACCGGGTTCGACTACCTCGGCGAACCGACACCTTACAACCACGACGCCACCAACGCCCTGAACTTTTCCGATGAAAAGGAAAAGCAAAAGGCCATGGCCATGTTCGAGAAATTGGGTAAATACGCCCCGTCCCGCAGTTCCTATTTCGGCATTGTAGATCTCTGCGGCTTCAAAAAAGACCGCTTTTACCTCTACCAGGCACGCTGGCGCCCGGAACTCAAAATGGCTCACATCCTGCCCCACTGGAATTGGCCGGACCGCGTCGGAAAGGTGACTCCCGTCCATGTGTACACCAGCGGAGACTCGGCAGAACTCTTCCTCAACGGCAAAAGCCAGGGAGTCCGTACCAAAGGAACCGCTGACGACAATGCCTACCGTCTCGTCTGGCACGACGTCAAATATGAACCGGGAGAACTCAAAGTTGTCGTTACCAAAGACGGCAAGCCATGGGCCACGGACATCGTGCAAACTTCCGGTCCGGCAACAAACTTCACCGTAGAGGCCGACCGAACGGAAATCGCCGGTGACGGACAGGATCTTTCCTACCTCACCATCACGATGAAGGATGCCCAGGGCCGTTTTGTCCCGACAGCCCAGACTCCTCTGAATTTCACGGTGGAAGGCCCGGCGGAAATCGTCGGAGTCTGCAACGGAGACGCAACGGATTTCACTCCTTTCCAAGGAAATAAAATCAATGCATACAACGGCATGGCGCAAGTCATCATCCGTGGCAAGAGACACGCCTCCGGCAATGCCACCGTAACGGGAACAGCCCAGGGCATGCCCGCTACCTCCACCAAATTGACCATCGTCCCGGCACAGCAAAACTAATCCATAGACACAAAATACATATGAGAAAACTACTGCTTCCCGTCTGTCTGAGCACCTCGCTCCTTTTGGCCGGCATGGCCGCCGCCACCGAGGCACCTCTACCCAACCATTCTTCCCATACCGTAGGAATCAACGACAACGACTTCCTGATCGACGGCAAGCCGATTCAAATCATCTCCGGGGAAATGCACTACCCGCGCGTCCCGAAAGCATATTGGCGCGACCGTATGAAACGCATGAAGGCCATGGGATGTAACACTCTTTGTACCTATATCTTCTGGAACATGCATGAGCCCAAACCGGGAGAATGGGACTTCTCCGGGAATCTCGACATCGCAGAATACTGCCGAATCGCTCAGGAAGAAGGATTGTGGGTCATCGTCCGCCCGGGACCGTATGTTTGCGCGGAATGGGAATTCGGAGGTTTCCCCTCCTGGCTGCTTAAAGGCCGGAAAATCAAGGTCCGTTCCACCGATCCCGGGTACATGAAGCCGACTCTCAACTACCTGAAGAAAGTAGCCGCCGTACTAGCCCCTCTCCAGGCATCCAAAGGAGGTCCCATCATCATGACCCAGGTGGAGAACGAATACGGAGCCTATTCCAACGACAAGGAATACCTTCGGGCGCACCTCAATGCCCTGAAAGAAGGAGGACTTACCGACGTCCAGTTCTACACGGCCGACCAACCTACCGACGGATGCCTCAAAAACGGTACGCTGCCGGATCTGCCCGCTGCCCTCACCTTCGGCGGAGGAGCTAAAAACGCCTTCGAACTCTTCCGCAAGCACAGACCGAAAGGCCCCCGCATGAATGGGGAATTCTGGTGCGGATGGTTCGACCACTGGGGAGCCGTCCACAACCCGCGCAACACGGAATCGTACAACAGCGAGTTCAAGTGGATGCTGGAAAACGGAATTTCCGTCAACTTCTACATGGTGCACGGAGGTACGTCCTTCGGCTTCATGTCGGGAGCCAACGGCGGCAATAACAGCATGACGCCGGACATCACCTCATACGACTATTCCGCTCCCATCAGCGAATCCGGCAAACTCAATGCACGCTTCCAAGCCTTCCGCAAAACCGTGGAGGACCACCTCGGACACGCATTGCCTCAGCCCCCGCCCGATCCGGAATTCATTGACATCGCTCCCATCTCATTCTCCCAGTCCGCAGGCATGTTCAACAACCTGCCCAAGCCTGTGGAAAGCGCCAACCCCATCGTCATGGAAGATCTGGATCAGGCTTACGGCTTCGTCCTCTACCGCACCAAGGTCACGGGGCCCCAGGAAAATGCTCCGCTGACCATGACCCGCCTGATGGACCGCGCTATCGTCCTGCTGGACGGGAAACGCGTCGGAACGGCGGACCGCCGGCACGGTACCAATACCGTCAAGCTGGATATCCCGGGCGGAGAACACACGCTGGATATTCTGGTAGAGAACCTCGGGCGCGTCAATTACGGAGGCGCCATCACCACGGAGAACAAGGGGATTACAGAAGGAGTCACCCTCGCCGGCAAACCCGTTACCGGATTCAAGAACTTCTCCCTGCCCTGTGCCGACAAGGAAGTAGCCGCACTCCCCTTCTCCACAAAAGTCCCCGCAGGTGACCAGCCGATCTTCTACAAGAGTTCGTTCAAAGTAGACAAGCCCGGAGACACCTTCCTCGACATGCAGGACGGATGGACCAAGGGTGTAGTCTGGGTAAACGGTCACAACCTCGGGCGTTTCTGGTTTGTCGGTCCCCAGCAGACCTTGTACTGCCCTGCTCCGTTCCTCAAACAGGGAGAGAATGAAATCATCGTCCTCGACCTCGAAGGAGGCAAAGGAACCGTCAAGGGAGGTTCGGAACAAATCTGGAAAACAAACAAGGAGAAAAACCTCTTCAAACTCAACCGCAAACACGGCCAAACCGTCACACCCGGCAAGACCTCCCTCGTCCATGAAGGAACCTTCCAAGCCGGAGAAACCTGGCAGGACATCAAGTTCGACAAACCTGTCACAGGACGCTACTTCGCCATCGAAGCCCTCAGTGCCATGGATGGACAAGACTACGCCGCCATCGCCGAGTTGGAAATCCTCGACGAAAAAGGCAATCCTCTCAAAAAGGAAGAATGGAAAGTCGCCTATGCCGACAGTGAAGAAGTAGACGCAGAACCCGGCAATGCCGAACTCGTCATGGACCGCCAGCCCGTCACCTTCTGGCACACTGCCTGGAGCGACAACGGGCCCAAGTACCCCCACCTGCTCGTGCTCGACCTCGGAGGCAACAAAAAGATCTCCGGTTTCCAGTACCTTCCCCGTCCCGGTGCTTCCGGTGGCAAAATCAAGGACTACCGCGCCTACGTCAGCCTCAAACCCTTCCCGGGCCAATAAAGGCAGGCAACCAACAACTCATCCCACAACCGGAGCGGCTCACCACCGCTCCGGTTTTTTTATGGAGGTACAAGAGAATTGAGGAAAGCCGCCCACCTCATCAAAAATATATTGCCTTTCATTGGGAAATTTAATATTTGAGAGAATATGAAAAAAAGTATAAGAACATTATCATTGGCATTATGCCTCATGGGAGTTTGCCATGGGGCAGATGAATCATCCAGTGCGGGTGCTACTCCCCGACAAATTCCCGAGATACCCGATCAGGCAATCATGTATTCCTTGTCGGGCGCAGGTTGGAAACCGGATAAAACCATGCAGGCTTTTTGCAAATGGTTCAAACCTCAGGAAAAAGGGATCAAACTCAGCGACAAGTACAAGGCTATTTATTTTGCGATTGCCTTTCCGGAAATCAAACATTACGGAGCCGCTGTCTATATTTATGAGCTTCCTGCTGATGTTGCCAAGGCCATGCAGTCCGCTCTTAAAATAAAAAATTCAGCACTCATTCAGGAAATCAAAGCACCCATGATGCATACGGCGAGAATTGTTTCGAACCGCTTGATCATTATTCAGGCTCCCGCTCGAGAGTCTCAATTTACAGAAAAATTAATCAATAATATTGAGAAATTTGTCCACATTAAATAACCACTCCGAAGAAATTGAGACTCACCCCTTGACCTTGTAGCGCAGAACTGTTTTCAAGGCATCCGGGGCGACCTTCCGGGGATCAGACAGGTAAATTTCACGGTGTGATGCGGATGTCCTGTTCAGCCCTTTTTCCAGGCAGAACTGTTCCATCAAGGCAAAGCTTTCCGGCTCGTTGTCGTAGGATCCCACATGAAGCATCTGGACACACTGCCCTTCTTCGACGGAGACAAGGGTGACTTGCTTCAACAGAGAGGAGGGATCTTTTTCAGCCGCGATTTCAAGAGCCAGATCGAACACCCGGCTCGTCACAAAATCGGGTTGCCGAATCATCATCGTATAACGAAGACGGCTTTTGTCAGTCAACACTTGCGAGGCATCGCCCTCGGGCATACTCCATGTGGCTTCCAGAGGGTACACTGTGTATTCAAAATATCCGGGAGGCACAATGCCTTTTTTGGGCATCATCCTGATGGCGTAGGCTATGGAGTACAGAACACCGATGCCATCGGCAAATTCCCGGGCATTCGGATCGCCATGCCCGTCCAATGCCAAATAGAAGTACGGCGGCACCGTTACGACAACAGGTTTCCTGCCAGGAAGGTAGAGTTCCTTTTCCCGTTTTCTCCATTCATATTTTACTTCTCCCATCATGTTCTGCTAACAAAGTCCTCATGGCAGGGCAAACATATTTCCGTCGAATGCGGTATAAGCACAGTCTCGCCAATCATTACCCAGAAAGTGCCGAAAGATCATTCCACAACCAAATTTACAGTTGCAGGAGTCAATCCGGGTGAACTGAATACAACCGATACGATTCCTTTTTCACCGGAGGTCTGGATATAGCCAAGAAGCCTTCCCCGGTATGCTTTACGAGAGGCACTGGTATTATTGCTCATGTCCGTATTGCTTCCCGCCTCCAAACCAAGCAACTTCCCTGGTCCAGTGACGGAACAGGATATCTCATTTTCAGCCAGAGGAACAGAGTTGCCACCCCTGTCACGGATATAAACGATAACATGCGCCAAATCCTTGTCTCTCCCCAATTTCATCCTGTCGGCAACAACCTCCAGGCACGCTGCTTTTCCTGCAGTCTTAATCGTATGCCGTGTTTTTTCCTTTCCATCGTCAAGACCGACGGCTTCCAATGTTCCCGGTTCATAATCGAGGTCCCAGGTTATTACTCCCGTTTTATCATCGTAGTCCTTTACGTTGCCTACTTGCCTGCCATTCAATAAAAGTTTTGCCTGCGGACAATTCGTATAACACATAATCCTTATACGGTCTCCTTTTTCATAATTCCAAATCGGCCATTCGTCTATGGAGTAATCTGAAGTTTGTTGCCGGCATTGGCATGTTCCGATGCGGATCAAGGGAAATTGAGTCCACAAAGCCTTCCGGAAATAGGCCCTTGGCTTCATAAAACCGGCCATGTCCAACAAGCCTTGGAAAAATGGTCTGTAGAGTCCCCGGGAAGGCCACACTTCCGCTTCTCCCAGATAATCGACTCCAACCCAAATAAATTGTCCAAAAACATAATCATTGTCCCGGGCAATTTTCCAGGCTTCCAGAGTATGCGTGTTCTCGCTCCCATAAATAATCCGGGATGGATATTTCTCATGGTCTTGCGAATAAGCTCCCTCCGTATAGTTGTATCCCACAGCATCCAAAGCCGCTGGCAATCCGGTTTTATTTGACATGGAAATCCCAGCCAGTGCTGCAGATACGGGCCGCGTAGGATCTACCGACTTAACTTCGGAAACAAGGCGCTCGGCAATGGTTCCAAGACGTTCCGCAGAAGGCTTGTTGAAAATGACTCCCTTTTCCAATCGGCCCGGTTGCGACATGCCGATACTGTCTTTGCCTCCCAAAACAGGATGGGTATAGGGATCGTTAGGGTAATCGATTTCATTGCCAATCATCCACATGAAAATAGAACAGTGATTTCTATCTCGAAGAACCATATCCCGGATATCCCGACTACTCCATTCATCAAAATACCAAAACGATCCTTGATATCCAGGTTTTCCAGTGCAGAAACCTTCCTCCCATTTTCTTTTCGGATACTCCCATTCATCAAATGAATCCGGAATTACGAGAAATCCCATTTCATCACACAAATCATACAAATAGGGGACATGAGGATTATGGCTCATCCTGATTGCATTGCAACCCAGAGTTTTAATCGTCTCTAACCGACGTACCCAAACTTGCCTGGGAACAGCGGATCCTAAAGCTCCGGCATCATGATGTATGCATACTCCTTTAATCTTTATACTTTTCCCATTGATAAAGAGCCCCTTGTCAGGATCCATGGAGATCTTTCTTATGCCAGTACGGAAAGAAGTCCCGTCAATATTTTTGTCCCCCTGGAAAAGAGAAACTCTGATCGTATAAAGCCGAGGATCCCCGGGACTCCATAACAACGGGTTTTGCAGCGTCAGGGAAATCATTTGAGAGGTAGCGCCGTTTCCTTGGACTTTCAATGGAGAGGTTGTTTGCGCAACGCATTCACCATCTTCGGAAAACAACCCTACACAAATTGCAAGTAATTCGTCTCTTTCCGTTTCATTTCTCACGGCAACATCCACATCCAACACGGCCTTTTTGGAAGTCGCCGTCCGCGTCCTGCAAAAAACACCCCATTTGTCAATATGCACCGGATTCGAATAAATCAGATAGACATCACGGTATATTCCAGATCCGTTGTACCAACGGGAATCTGCACCCATACTGTGATCAACGCGTACCGCAAGATTATTCTTTTCCCCATATCGGACATAAGGCGTTATGTCGTACAAAAACGACACATAGCCATTCGGACGTTTTCCAACCAGCCGACCATTCACATAAACCTCGCTGTTGTTATAGACTCCCTCAAAATAAATAAAGACCTTTTCCCCTCGTTTCTCCTCCGGGATTTCCAGACATTTCCGATACCAGGCAATCCCTCCCGGAAGATAACCAGCATTTGCCGGCCATTTCGGATCGGGGGTTGCCTCAATACTCCAGTCATGAGGTAAATCAAGGCTTCTCCAAAGATGATCGTCGTACCCCGGTAATCGCGCACCGTATTCATCTCCCAGGCAAAATTTCCAATTCTCATTAATCTTTTGAGATATTCCGAAAAAAGCATCCGCCTTTGCAGAAATCAAGCAAAGAGCCATCACAGCCACGAAAGCGAAAATGCGAAATAACATAGTATTTTTCTTTTATCAGGCAGAATTTTATACGTCAACAACAAACAAAAAACAGAAAAAGAAAATACATTATCCCATCTTATCATATGGGAACTGTATTTATAAAAACAAATCGCCATCGAACAACTTATTTATTTTAATAATATTATACAGCATGAAAACATTTCCATATCATATCGAATACAGGAAAAGCAAAGAAAAAGACACTTCCCTCCCCCTCCTTTCCAAGGAAAATTCCGTCTACATCCCATCACGGAAAAACTTTCTTATTTCTATGGAAAATGAAAAGGGAGATATGATTTTCACGTATCAATAGACATGAAATTTTTAAGTATCGTCTTTTTCCCCATAATTACCCTACTGGCTTCAGTGGCAGGAAAAGCCGAAGAAAACTCTGCCGCCCCCTTTCGGGTCACTATAGATGTATCGTCTCCGGGAACGAAGTTTCTCCGAATCGGTATGGAATTTTCTTCGAGGATATCAACTTTGCAGCAGATGGAGGCCTGTATGCCGAATTGATCAAAAACCGCTCTTTCGAATTTCCTCAGGCCTTCATGGGATGGAAAATATTCGGCAATGTGGCGTTGCAAATAGAAGATGGACCTTTCACCCGCAATCCACACTATATCCGTTTGTCTCCGGCCTCTCATCGAGAGAGGAAAACAGGAGTGGAGAATGAAGGATTCCGTGGCATAGCTTGGGAAAAAGGGAAAAAATATCGTTTTTCCGCATGGGGAAGAGTTGGGGTAAATCAGACAACACCTGTCGTCCTGCAAGCTTGTCTGATTGATGAAAAGAATAATTCTGTTGCCCAGACAGATATGGTAATTACCCAAAAAGAATGGAAGAAATACATCGTTGAACTGGTCCCTTCAAAAACAGTCGATCAAGGTAGTTTCCGGCTGCTTTTAAACTCGCCAGGCATCGTCGATTTGGACCATTTGTCTCTCTTTCCGCGCCATACATGGAAGGAGAGGGAAAATGGCCTCAGAGCCGATTTGACAGGCGCATTGAAAGAGCTGAATCCCGGTTTGCTCCGTTTTCCAGGAGGATGCATCGTCGAAGGAACTTCTCTTGCTACCCGATACAATTGGAAGGATTCCATCGGTCCGGTAGAAAACCGGCCTTTAAATGAAAATCGTTGGAATTTCAGTACCAAAAAACGTCTTTCTCCAGATTATTATCAAAGTTACGGGTTGGGATTTTACGAATATTTCCTTCTTGCCGAAGATTTGGGAGCTACTCCCCTGCCTGTCCTCAACTGCGGCATGGCTTGCCAATTCCAAAATGGGAAAGAAGCTCATGCATCCCTGGAAGATATGGATGTCTACATTCAGGATGCTCTGGATCTGATCGAATTCGCCAACGGCGATATTTCAACGAAATGGGGAGCGCTCCGGGCAGAAATGGGACATCCTCGGCCATTTCATCTCAAGTACTTGGCTATCGGCAACGAACAATGGGGAGATGAATATGCAGAACGCTTGGAGCGGTTCCTTGCCACATTGAGGAAAAAGCATCCCGAAATAAGAATAATAGGAAGCGCTGGCCCAGGGGCGTCCGGGCAGGAATTCGATAATCTATGGAAACACATGAGGAGCCTGAACGTCGATCTTGTGGACGAACATTATTATGCTTCCCCCGACTGGTTCAGGAAAAATGCCCGCCGCTATGATACCTATCCAAGATCCGGGCCCAAAGTCTTTGCCGGAGAATATGCATGCCACACTCCGGAGAAGAGCAACAATTTCTCCAGTGCCCTTCATGAAGCGGCCTTCATGACCGGTTTGGAGCGCAATGCGGATATTGTCCCCATGGCAACCTATGCTCCCTTGCTGGCTCACAAGGATGCCTGGCAATGGAAACCGGATTTGATCTGGTTCGACAATCGGTCACTTGTCCTCACTCCCAATTATTATGTACAGCAAATGTATTCGACCTACGCCGGGAACCGGATTCTCCCACTAGCGGGAGAGGACGGAAAACCGCTCGCGGGACAAAAAGGACTCTATGGAAGTTCTGTCTTTGACGGGGAAAGAAAGTCCATCATTGTCAAGCTGGTCAATATGAATCCATCAGACTGCACAATTCAACTCAATTTCAAGGGGCAGGATGAGCAGATTCCGAAAGGGAGCGGAATTGCTATCCGGCTACATTCGGACAATATAGAAACTCAAAACAATTTTGAAAAACCCGACAATATTCGACCGGTTTCCACCATTCTCCCAGCACTAGAAAAGAATCGGCTGGATCTTCGAATACCGGCTTATTCTTTCGGGGTTTATGTCTTCCCGGCAGAATAGAATCATACCTCCGGGGGCTTTCAACTAACGGGAGACTAGCACGCAAAAGACCTACCATCCCAGAAGCGTTTTGTCGGCACGGTACAAAACGTGACGCAGCAGAGGATGGCTGGCAGGGACATTGGGATGGTCGAACTCACCCACCTTCTCCATGCCGGCTCTTTCCATCACCCGACTGGATCTCATGTTCGGCAACGCCGTGAAGGAATAGACCTCCGGCAGATTCAACTCGCACAAAGCATACTTCAAACAGGCGGATGCCGCCTCCGTCGCGTATCCATGCCCCCAGGCTTCAGGAATCAGCCGCCAGCCAATCTCCACACAGGGAGCAAAGGGGGCATCAAAGGTCACGCGATGCAGGCCAAGAAGGCCAATGAGTCGGTGATCCTCTTTTCGTTCCAGCGCGTAGAGCCCGTAACCGGATTCCCGGTGCTCGGCGAGGATGCGGGCAAGGGTGGTGAGGGATTCCTCCATCGACAGGGGAGCCAGGAAGTAGCGCATGACTTCGGCATTGGCATTCATGGCGGCAAATGCCGGAAAGTCCTCCGGCTTCCATGTGCGGAGGATCAGGCGCTCGGTCTCAACGATGGTCGTGGTGTTCATGGCGGGAAATTGCTTCATTTGCTTTTGGGTTTCCAGGCGACTCCCATGAGGGTTTGGAAGAAGGGGGCTTCGGCTTCCTTGTCTACGATGTCGGTGAACACGTGGCTGAATCCTGCTTCCCTGAGCATGGATTCCATCTGCGCCTCGCTGAAGCCCAGCCAGGTATCGGCATAGAGGTCGCGGACTTTCTCAACGTTGTGGCGGAGGAGGTCGAGAATCAGAAGACAGCCGCCCGGCTTTAAAATCGTCCAGGCGCTTTGCAGAGCCTTCATCGGGTTGCGGGCATGGTGCAAAGCCTGGCTCAACATGGCGAGATCCACCGTACCGGGATCGATGGGCGGATCTTCAATATCGCCGAGGCGATACTCCAGATTGGTCAACCCGTGTTCCCGGGCCATTTGCATCCCCAGTTCAACCATGCCGGGCGAATTGTCTACCGCAATCACCTGGCGGGCACGCGGGGAAAGAAGCTGGGATACAAAGCCCTCGCCAGCCCCCAGATCGGCAATCACCTCGTAGTTCATAATGCGAAGCAATCCCCCGGCCAGCGCCTTCCAGGAACGTCCCGGCGCATAGTTGCGTCCGAAACGCCCGACGACATCGTCGAAGTAGGAACGCATCTTGTCCTTACGCTTCTCCAAAATGAAATGCAGAGCCTTGCGATCCTGTTCCACATCCGGCAATTCTTCACAGGCCTTCGCAGCGACCCCGCGCAGGCTCTCGTCGAGACAGGAGACGTAGAACACATTTTTCCCCGTACGGGAATCTGCGACAAGGCCCTCCTTCTTCAGTTGGGCAAGCTGCGTCGAAATGCGGCTTTGCCCCATATTCAAGACTTCCTGAAGTTCCGCTACGCTGAGCGACTCACCGTCCAGGACATTGAGAATGCGCAGACGTGTCGGGTCTGTCAGCAGCTTGAGCGATTTCAGGATTGACTTCATGGAAAATTAATATATCAACGCATCACGATTTAACGATATGAAGACACCCCACATTTTTACCTCGGAATCCGTCGGCGAAGGACATCCGGACAAGGTGGCCGATTACATTTCGGACTCCATCCTTGACGCCTGCCTGGAGCAGGACAAGTACAGCCGGGTGGCCTGCGAGACGCTTGTGAAGAGCAACATGGTTGTCGTCGCCGGTGAAATTAGCACGAAGGCGGCGATCAATCCAGAAAAGATTGCCCGTCAGGCTATTCGGGAGATCGGCTATTGCTGTCCGAAAGACGATGATGTGTTCAATGCGGATACGGTGTTTTTCATGAATATGCTGACCGAACAATCCCCGGACATTGCCCAGGGAGTAGATGCCAGCCATGCGGAAGGCAAAGGCCATGCGGAACAGGGCGCCGGAGACCAGGGAATCATGTTCGGCTATGCGACAAATGAAACACCCGAGTTCCTGCCCGCTCCCATCGTGTTCTCTCACAAGCTGCTTATCGAACTGGCCCGCAGGCGCAAATCCGGCGAAGTATCCTGGCTGCGTCCTGACTGCAAGTCCCAGGTAGCAGTCGCGTACAACGAGGAAGGCCACCCTGTCCACATCAACAATGTTGTCATCTCCACCCAGCATACGGAAGACGTGGATCATGCCACGATCCGCAAATATTGCATCGACCTGATCCGGGACGTTCTGCCGGCAGTGCTTCTGGACGAACAAACGGAATATTTCATCAACCCCACCGGTAAATTCGTCATCGGCGGCCCCCATGGCGACACCGGACTGACCGGCCGTAAAATTATCGTGGATACCTACGGCGGCCTCGGCCGCCACGGCGGCGGCGCTTTTTCCGGCAAAGATCCTTCGAAAGTAGACCGTTCAGCCGCCTATATGTGCCGCTGGGTCGCCAAGCATGTCGTCGCAGCCGGACTCGCCGACCGTTGCGAGCTCCAGGTTGCCTATGCCATCGGCTACCCATCCCCCGTTTCCATTCGTGTCGATACATTCGGCACGGGCCGCGTCAGCGAAACAGCTATCGAAACCGCGCTGGAAACCGTCTTCTCCTTCAAGCCCGCAGATATGATCAGCCAGCTTGATCTGCTCCGCCCGCTTTACCGTCAAACAACCCATTACGGACATTTCACCAAGGGAGACCTCCCGTGGGAAACCCTCGACGACGCACGCCTGTCAAAACTCCGCTCCCTGCTGGGATAATCCACTTTTCCATTCAATCCTCTAACGCCCATGTTTTCAGAAACCGACACCTACAAAGTCCGCGACATAACCCAGGCCGACTTCGGTCGTAAGGAAATCGATATCGCCGAACACGAAATGCCCGGCCTGATGGCCATCCGAGAAAAATACGCCGCAGAACAACCCCTGAAAGGAGTCCGTATCACCGGCTCCCTTCACATGACCATCCAGACGGCCGTCCTCATTGAAACGCTCGTCGCCCTCGGAGCAACCGTCCGCTGGGCAAGCTGCAATATCTTCTCCACGCAAGACCATGCCGCCGCCGCCATCGCCGCAGACGGCACGCCCGTCTTCGCCTGGAAGGGAGAGAGCCTGGAAGAATACTGGGAATGTACCTGGAAGGCTCTCAGTCACGAAGGTGGCTTCGGCCCTCAGTTGATCGTCGATGACGGGGGAGACGCAACTCTTCTCCTGCACAAGGGTTACGAAATGGAAAACGGCTGCAGCTGGGTCGACTCCCCCCCGGCATCCAAGGAAGAAGAAGTCATCAAAAACCTCCTCAAGCACATCGCACAAGAACATCCCGGCATTTTCCACAAGTGGATGCCCGAAATCAAAGGTGTTTCCGAAGAAACGACGACGGGCGTTCACCGCCTGTACCAGATGCATGCCGCCGGCAAGCTTCTCTTCCCCGCCATCAATGTCAACGACTCGGTAACCAAATCCAAGTTCGACAACCTGTACGGATGCCGGGAATCCCTCGTGGACGGCATCAAACGCGCCACGGACGTCATGCTGGCAGGCAAGGTCGCCGTCGTGTGCGGTTATGGAGATGTCGGCAAGGGATGCGCCCAGGCCTTGCGCGGTCTCGGCACCCAGGTCATCGTCACGGAAGTGGATCCGATCTGCGCACTGCAGGCAGCCATGGAAGGCTACCGCGTGCTGACCGTGGAAGACACCCTGGGATGGGCCGATCTCTATGTCACAACCACGGGCAACTGCCACATTATCCGTATTGAGCACATGGCAAAGATGAAAGACCAGGCCATCGTCTGCAATATCGGACACTTCGACAATGAAATCGAAGTCGCCAAACTGGAAGGGTTCCCCGGCATTCAAAAACTCAATATCAAGCCTCAAGTCGACCGGTTCACCTTCCCGGACGGACATTCCATCTATCTGCTGGCCGAAGGTCGTCTCGTCAACCTCGGTTGCGCCACCGGCCATCCCAGTTTCGTGATGTCCAACAGCTTCACCAATCAGGTTCTCGCCCAGATTGATCTCTGGAAAAACCGTGAAAACCGTTCCGTCTCTGTTGAAGTCCTACCCAAGTTGCTTGATGAAGAAGTCGCCCGTCTGCACCTTGAAAAAATCGGTTGTAAACTGACGACGCTCTCCCAGGAACAAGCCGATTACATCGGTGTCAAGGTAGAGGGCCCTTACAAGCCCGAATTCTACCGTTACTAAGCACCCGGTTCTCCATCATCATCCAACGCCGCCTGTCCGAATCTCCGGATTGGCGGCGTTTTTACATCGGGCATATTCCTTTACTCGGACAGCAGGCAGGATTATGGTTCCCGCGTTTTTAAGAACGAAGGCAAAAGACAATGATTCTATTCAACTGTGACTACAGTGAAGGCGCCCATGCGGACATCCTCCGCAAGCTGGCAGAAACGAACATGGAGCAAACTGCCGGGTATGGAGAAGACCCCTATTGCGAAAAAGCACGCGACCTGATCGCCACTCTCTGCCACAGAGACGATCTGGACATCCATTTCCTCGTCGGAGGCACCCAGACCAACTTCACGACAATCGCGGCAGCACTGCGTCCCCACCAATGCGTCCTATGCTCGGATTCCGGGCATATCAATGTCCATGAATCGGGAGCCGTGGAATCATGTGGTCACAAAGTCTACGGGATCCCATCCCCGGACGGCAAGCTGACGGCACAACAAATCGACGAGGCCTGGCATGCCCACTGGGACGACGAAACCCACGAGCATATGCCCCAACCCAAGATGGTTTATATTTCCTTCCCGACCGAGTTGGGTACCATTTATTCCCGCCGGGAATTGCAGGAAATTTCGGATATGTGCCGCTACCGAAACCTCTATCTGTACATCGACGGAGCCCGACTGGGGTATGGCCTCTGCGACAAAGACTCCGACCTGGATCTTCCCATGATCGCTTCACTCTGCGATGCCTTCTACATCGGCGGCACGAAGGTCGGCGCCTTATTCGGAGAAGCGCTCATCCTGCGCAACGATGATCTCAAAACCGACTTTCGCTATATCATCAAGCAAAAGGGAGGAAGGCTCGCCAAAGGCAGATTGCTCGGCATCCAGTTTCTGGAGCTTTTCCGCGACGGACTTTACTTCCGCCTGGCAACACACGCCAATCGCCTCGCCGTCATGATCCGCGATGCCTGCCGTGCCAAGGGATTGCCGATTCCCGTCTCCAGCGGTACGAACCAACAATTTATCACGATGCCGGATGAAGTTCTTGATGAACTGCGAAAGAAGTACGGATTCGCCTATCTACGCCGCGAGGATGCCGCACACAGTACCGTCCGGTTCTGTACAAGCTGGGCTACCCGCGAGGAAGACGTCCTGGAGCTGCTTGCGGATATTGACCGCTTGTGTTGACAGGGATTCCCCTGCGCCCGGTTCTATCATTCAGGCTGACGCCCCGGTTTGGCCTTGTCATACTGCTTCATGAGACTGGCGGACCAACTGACGGCATCGGGATAACGGCATGGAGGAGTCGTCATCAAGTATGAGCCCAGTTTATCGGCCAGCGGCGCCGCATTTCGGAGGCATGCCGGAAACAGATTTTTCATCTCCGTCCTGTCCTGATCAATATCATACAACTCCGGAAGACGGTTCGGGACAAGCAGGTATTTGAGGTTGCCACGGAGAATAGCGGACGTATAATCCGTACACCAGTAAAGAGTTCTGGAAATTTTACTATCAGCTGATTTCAGCATGGGCATCATATCCTGTCCGTCCAGTCCTTCCGGGATGGCAACGCCATTCAATTTGAGCAAGGTTGGCAAAAAATCCACTGTCGATATCACCTGGCCACACACAAATCCCGGACGGACACGTTCATCGTTCGGAAAACGGATAATCATGGGCACTCGCACTCCGCCTTCATAATGAAGTCTCTTTTCCCCTTTGAACGGTGCGTTACACGCAGGGCCATCGGGAGCCCCCCCATTGTCGGATAAAAAAACCACCATGGTATCGCGCGATTTTCCCGCTTCGTCCAAAGCTTTCAGAATTCTGCCTACCGCCTTGTCCATCCCATGAACAACGGCGGCATACTTCCGGCGAACAGGATCGGATATCCCTCGAACCACCTCCAAATCCTCGCGCTTCGCCTCGTAGGGCGTATGGGGAGCATTGAAGGAAACAAACAGGAAAAAGGGATTGTCCCGGTTTTTGTGTTTTTCGATAAACCGGATACTTTCGCGGGCAATATCGTCCGTCAAATAACGAACCTGCGTATCGCTCGAGACATTCGAAACAATTGCCGACGGATTTAATCCTCCAACCTCTTTTTTCTGAGGAAAATAATGACGGGAACCTCCCAGAAACCCCCACCAGGTATCAAACCCGCGATCCACCGGCGTCTGTCCTTCAGCATGTCCCAAATGCCATTTGCCGATCACGGCACAAGCGTAGCCGAGAGGCCGGAGATATTCCGGGAAGCACTTCTCCGACTTCGGCAATCCATAATGAGAATCGGCCAGATAATTCATCTTGACGTTCGGATTGGTTGTAATACCGAACCTTTTGGGAAACCTTCCCGTCAACATGCCCATACGGGACGGAGCGCACATCGGAGCCGTTACGTAAGCCCGGGAGCAAAAGACACCGTCACGCGCCAGGGAATCGATATGGGGAGTCGGGATTTGCCGGGATCCCGTGCAACCCAAATCGCCATATCCAAGGTCATCCGCCATGATAACCACGAAATTGGGCCCCGCAGCCATCGCCTGGAACGACAGCAGCAGCAAAATCACCATCTGAATACCAAAATTCATCTTCATTTTTTCACATCTCCGTCATTGTTTCCTTTCGAATCAGGCTGGTATATCCATTCGGCTTCATCCCTGTGGAGCTGGCCCTTGTCATCTTTCGAGATGACCTTCACCACGTTCCTTCCACGTTTGAGAGCAACGGGAGGAGTGGCGAAACCGTTACGGCAGTAAGAGGAAACACCGGGAACTTCCTTTTCATTGAGGAAAACCTTGTTGTTTTTCATGTTGGAATAGAAACGGATGGCCACTTTTTCATCAGAAGTGGGAGTTGCACGCTTCTCCTGAAGATGAAGGACGGGGATGTCATCCCGCCAATTGGCCTTGTAGAAGTAGAAAGCATCCTTGGGAACCTTGCGATCAAATGTCACCAGCCCCTTGTCATTAATACCGGGGCGGTCCCCCTCGTCACGCCAGACACTTGCAAAGTCAAACATGTTCCAAAGGAAAGTTCCCCAAGTCGTTTCCCTGGAAGCAATCTTGTCCCAGAGGATTTCATGAGAACGGGACTGCCACTCCTCCGGATGCCATTTGCCTCCGGCCTTGGGAGCCTTGGAAATGTTGCGGTCATGATGCTTGATGGAGGCGCCGCTACCATATTCGCTGATAGCGACAGGTGTATTGGGATAGCTTTTATGCAATGAATCGATCGCTCCACCCATGCCTTCCGGCCCCCCGCCATACCATCCGGGATAGGTATTCAGAGCCAGCAGATCGGCAATAGAGCAGAGATCCTTGTTGCCCGGCCTGTTAACGGCCACAACCGTCTTGCGATACGGATCTTCCTTGTGGGCAAGAGCATTCAATTCGCGAAGAAGAGGCAGGGGATCATCCGTACTGCGATGGAGCAGTTCATTGCTCAATCCCCAGACGACAATCGAAGAATGGTTGCCGAGCTGGCGGATCATCTCCATGAGCTGCTGCTTGGTCGTCTCCTCAACCGCAGGGTCTTTCGGCTTGCCAACGGAATCGACAAAGGGAATTTCCTCCCAAAGGATCACGCCTTCGGCATCGCACATGGCAATTAACTTCGGATCATGAGGATAGTGGGCCAGGCGAATGGCGTTGGCTCCCATTTCCAGAATGAGATCCAGATCGCGTCTGTGTTCCTTTTCCGTCAAAGCCCACCCTTTGCCCTCCCAGTCCTGATGACGGCAGACACCTTTGATTTTCAGCGCTTTCCCATTCAAAGAAAACCCCTTGTCCGGATCAAAAGAGACAGAGCGGAACCCGATGGGATAACTGAGGAGGGTACTGTTGTCACCGGAGGAAAGACGGACATCCAGCTTGTACAAATAGGGATCTTCCCGACCCTGCCAAAGATGAGGGGAGGGCACCGTCATGTCGACTTGATGCTCGCTTTCCCCCGGAGTCAGGCGGATGGGTTTACTTGCCTTCAGTATGGATTTTCCTTGAGCATCGTACAAAGCTATTTCCAAAGTTCCCTCTCCTCCGTCCGGCAGGGCACTATCCACCGTCACAGACACGCCAAGATCGGCAGACTCGTTGGAGACATTGTGCTGGGTGATCCTGACTCCGTCTGTACCATTGGCAATCGGGGAAATACAGACAGGATCGCGTTCGATCAACTCCACATTGCGGTACATGCCTCCGTAGACCGGAAAATCGCCGCTGATCGGCAAAATCTCCCGTCGTAGCGAGTTATCCGCCCGTACTTCCAGCACATTACCGGCACCGGGCTTGAGTTTCCCCGTCAACTCTGTCCCAAATGAAGTAAAAGCTCCTTTGTGCTCTGCCAGCTTCTCGCCGTTGAGATAGACCTCCGCAAAGTTGGAAACAGCACCGAACCTGACAAAAACGCGCTTCCCGTCAAATCGGGCAGTATCCGGCAATTTGATGCGGTACGTGCCAGGCCCACGGTAATAGCCGAAATCTTTGTTGTTCTCCTTTCCTCCGCCCTTCTGGGCATCCTGAGCGTTCCAGCAGTGGGGCACAGTAACCTGTTTCCATTCTGCCTGGGGATCATCAGGAGATGTTTTCGTAAAAATCCAGTTGGACAAGGTCATTCCTTGAGCGGCCAAAGCCGTCAAGAACGAACCAATAAAAAGAGACCATTTCATGGGAACAATTGGGACGTTAAATGAACGATATAATATATCCATCCGCAAAACAACCGCTTTTTTTCTCGCAATTACCTGGGAAAAAGCGAAAAAGGCGATCGTTTTCGCAAGAAGAACCTTTTCTCCTCCGTATTCTGTGTACTGAAATATTCCAATTCAATTCCATCCTATGAGAAAATTTATTCTGTCTGCCGTCCTGTTTCTGGGATGTTCTCTGTCCGTAGCAACCGCCCAGGCATCGCCCATTGATCCCGAAACCAAGAGCCAGCAAGCCTGGTGGAAAAACAGGTATGAAGACCAAGTCAAAGCCTTGAAGGAACAGCCCTGCGACATTCTGTTCCTAGGGGACTCTATCACCGACTACTGGGCAACGACCGGGAAAAAAGTATGGGACTCTGCCTGGGTGCCGCTCAAGGCTCTCAACTTCGGAATTTCCGGAGACAAGACGGGAAACCTGATCTGGCGCATTGATGACTCCAAACTGCCGACATTGAGTGATCCCAAAGTATGCGTCGTCATGATCGGCACCAACAATACTGGACATTACAAATGTGGCGAAGCTCCGGAAAAAACGGCCATAGGCGTTTTGACCGTCGTCCAAAGGCTCCTGCTCCGTTATCCGGATACTCAAGTCGTCCTCTTGGCCATTTTCCCGCGAGGAGCTACGCCGCAAGATCCCATGCGTATCCATAACGATAAAATCAACAAAATTCTGGCAGCAACACGTCTTCCGCGAATGCACTTTGTCGATATCAACAAAAAATTCCTGGATCCGCACGGACAGTTCCTGCCCGGCGTTACCAGAGACCAACTCCACCCCACGGAAAAAGGCTACCAGATCTGGGCATCCTCCCTCCTGCCTACCGTCAAAAAAATCCTCACTCAACAATAATCCCCACATTGTCCCCTCATGCAAAACTTCACTTCTCCCTCCGCCACGCATCCCGGCTGGATTGCTCCGTCTCTGATATGCGTCCTGTTCTCAGCCACGGCCATGGCCTCCGTGCCCGATTGGGAAAATGCTGCCGTGACCGGCATCAACAAGGAACAGCCGCGCTCCTACTCCCTCCCCCGCGCCGATAAAACCAAGTCCCTAAACGGCAAGTGGAAGTTTCAATTTTCCATGACGCCCGACGAACGTCCGGTCCACTTCTACGAAACCGGCTTCGACGTAGGATCATGGGCCGATCTGCAAGTGCCCTCCAACTGGCAACTTGCCGGCTATGGATCCGCCCTCTACACCAATGTCCGCTATCCCTTCAAATCGGATGCTCCCCGCGTGATGGGTGAACCGCCAAAAGATTGGACCGCCTACAAGGAACGTAATTCCGTCGGTTCCTACCGTCGCGATTTCAACCTTCCGGCCTCCTGGAAAAATGACCGTGTCATGGTGCGTTTTGACGGCGTCGAGTCTGCCTTCTACGTCTGGGTCAATGGGAGGAAAGTCGGGTATTCCCAGGATTCCTATACGGGAGGGGAATTCGATATCACTCCCTATGTTGTACCGGGCAAAAATACCATCGCCGTGGAAGTGTACCGCTGGAGCGACGGTTCCTATCTGGAAGACCAGGACTTCATGCGCCTCTCCGGCATTTTCCGCGACGTTACCCTTTTCGCTCAACCCCAGGTCCACGTTCGCGATGTTTTTTTCAAAACCGGGCTGAAGTCTCCGGACTACACCACCGGTACGCTGGAAACAAGCGTCACTGTCCGTAATTCCAGTGACCAGAATATCCCCGCTGGAGGCAAATTCTCCTTCTCTCTCACCGGGTTAAACACAAGTATGAGCTGGGATGGCCCTCATGGGACGCGAACAATCAAAACGGTCAATAATCAGGATCTGGGCTCGGAATCCATCACGCTTCCGGCAATTCCCGCCGGCAAGGAAGTCACCATCACATTCAACAAGGAATACCCCGGTGTCAATGCCTGGTCAGCGGAAACCCCCAATCTCTACACAGCTACCTATTCCGTCAACGGTCAAGATCCCCGTTCAGTCAACATCGGGTTTCGATCCGTGGAAACTGCAGAAAACGGAGCTGTTCTCATCAACGGCAAGCCGGTCAAGTTCAAAGGTGTCAACAGGCACGAAACCCACCCCGACTACGGGCGGGCCATCCCACGTTCCGTCACCGAACAGGACATCCGCATCATCAAGGAAAACAACATCAACACCATCCGTACGTCTCACTATCCCAATCAACCGTACCTTTACGAATTGTGCGACCGCTACGGCATCTACGTCATGGACGAGGCCAACAACGAGTCCCACGGAGACCAGTCCATTTCCAACAAGCCGGCCTGGGAAAAACCGATTGTGGAACGCGTCATGAACATGGTGCACCGCGACAAAAACCACCCCTCCATCGTTTTCTGGTCGATGGGCAACGAGGCCGGAGGCGGCAACAATTACAAGGCTGCCGCCAAAGCCGCACGCGATTACGACAACAGCCGCAAGCTGCACTACTGCGAATTCCGGCATGGAGAACCTGCCGTCGATATGGACTCCATTATGTACCCGACCGTCGACCGCGTCGTCGGCTGGGGTAAAGAACAGACCAACCGCCCCTTTTTCGTCTGCGAATACGCCCACGCCATGGGCAATGCCCTCGGTAATTTCAAGGAATATATGGACGCCTTCGAAGCGTCTCCCCGCATGATCGGCGGCTGCATCTGGGACTTTGTCGACCAATCCCTCCATGCCAGGCGGGACAAGGACGGTATCTATCACCCGGCACCATTCAAAAGCAAAACGCTTGCCTACGGAGGAATGTTCGGCGACAAACCGAACGACGGTAATTTCTGTGATAACGGGGTCATCCTCGGCGACCGTAGCGCCACGGCCAAGCTCAAGGAAGTCAAGCACGTGTACCAGTACGCCGGATTCCGAACAGAAGGCAACAGCTTGACTATCACCAACAAATACTTCCACAAGAACCTCAAGGATGCCGTCCTGACAATCATCGTTCCGGAATTGCGCGGCACAGGGAAGAATGCCATCCAATTCATGCTGCCGGAGATGCAGTCCGGAGCCTCCGCCACGCTGGAACTTCCCTCCTTCCTGACGGCAGCGAACGGCCAGAAGTATCCCTTCCTGGCTCTGCTGTCTGAAAAACCCATTCTTCCGGAACTGGCCGCCACTTCACCCTCTCCGAAGAAGGCCGTACGCCGAATCGCCGGGAAGGATCAACCATTCGGGCAATCGGCAGATCTGACTCCGTCCCAGATTGAAACCGCCGTCAACAAGAGCGAAGCCTACCAGTATTTTGCCGGAGAAGCCCGCAAACCCGTCCCTGCCGTCAAGGCCGGCAAACAGGACACGCTGACATTCAACCCGGACGAAGGCACAGTCACGGGGAAGAATTTCAAGGCAGTATTCAAGGACGGCATGCTCTCCGGGCTTTCCTATGCCGGACGCGACATGATCCTGCCGGGATATCCCATCGCCCTTCAGGCCTATCGCGCTCCGGTCGACAACGACAAATGGATAGACGGTAAATGGAACAGGGGCAAACTCGCCAATCTCAAGAGCGAATGTATCAAAACGGAAATGAAACAGGTGAACCCCCAGCTCATCCAGGTCATTTCCGACATGAAGACTGTCAACAGCAATCCTTCCTTCACTTACCGGATGGTCTGGAATGTGCTGAGTTCCGGCGTCATCGACGTATCCGCACAAATCTATCCCTCTGCTGACGGCGAAGAACTGCCCCGCCTGGGCTTCTCCTTCGGGGCACCGGCCTCCTACGACACCGTTTCCTACCTCGGCCTCGGCCCGTGGGACAACTACAGAGACCGCAAAACATCTACATGGAGAGACACCTTCACCAAATCGGTAGACGATATGTTCTTCGCCTATTCCCGTCCGCAGGAAATGGGGAACAGAACCGGCGTCGAATGGCTCTCCATCGGAAACGGTCAAACTCCCGGACTAGTCATCGGCGCAGCATCGCCCAAGAACCCTATGGAAGCTTCCGTCTCCTACTACACGGCACAGGAACTCAATGCCGCACAGGCATTGGACAAATTGCCGCCCAAGGACAAAGTCATCGTCAATCTCGATGCCTTCCAGATGGGGCTCGGCGGAGCATCCTGCGGTCCGCGTCCGCTCATGGAATACCAGACATTCAGCAAACCGACAGCGTTCGGTTTCATCCTCGCCCCTGATCGTGCCCGACTGGATACGTTCCTGTCTCAAATGGGAGGAGCCGTCAACCCGCCCGTCATATCACGCGATTCATCGGGACTTGTTTCTCTGGAATCATCCACCCCGGAAGCCACCATGACCTATTCCATCGACAACGGCCCCGAGCAAACCTACACCCAGCCCTTCCCTCTGGAACAGGGCACGGTAACCGCCAAGGCGGCACACGGCAAAATTGAAGGGCTTTCCCCGGCTTCCACGCGAACATTCAATCGCGAAGTCATCCGGACAGGTTGGAAAATCCAGCAAGTCTCATCAGAAGAACCCGGTGAAGGCGTAGCCCAGCATGCCATCGACGGCAAACCCAACACGTTCTGGCACACGTCCTACACCAACGGACAGCCGGGATATCCCCACTCCATCGCCGTGGATATGGGCCGCAAGGAACGCTTCAAAGGATTCACGCTGACTCCCCGAGCCGATATGGACAACGGACTCGTCCAAAACTTCAGCTTCTACGTCTCCGACGACGGAGCTAACTGGAGGAAAGTCATGACGGGATCGCTTCCCTACAAAAACAGGCGGGCTCCGCAGCAGGTAATCCTCCCCCGTGTGGAAGAAGCCCGCTATTTCAGGCTGGATGCCATCAAACCCGTCCACGACGGACAACCCTGGGCCGCGATTGCGGAACTGAACATCATCCCGGAATAAGCCGCCTCCTCGGAAGGGCGCATCGTAACAGACATTTCACCCCGTGCCGGTATTCCGGCACGGGAAGATGTCGTGGCCGTTCAGCCGCATGAAAATGTTATTTGATTGCATCCATGAGCAAGAAAAATTAGAGTAGAATCATGAAATTTTTTGCAATTCCCTTGCTCGTCCTTTTTTCTGGCGTATTGATGGCGGCTCCCGGCTTCGATGAACGTCCATATATGGTTATTCCCGAACCTGCCGTGGTGCGCATGTCACAGGGGATTTGCTCCAAACCCGTTGTCCTAAAGACAAAAAAAGATGAATCACTGGGAGCGGAAGGCTATCGACTGACGGTTACTCCGCGAGGTGTTGCCATTGATGCCGGGGATAAGTCAGGATTGTTCTATGCCCGGAAAACGCTGGAGCAGCTGGAGTCTCAATATAAGGGAAAGAAAATCCCCTGCGGGGTGATCGAAGACAAGCCGCGCTTCGCATGGCGCAGCATGATGCTTGATTCGGCACGCCACTTTGTTCCTGTCGCCGACGTCAAAAAATTCATTGATGTCATGGCCGACTACAAGTTTAATAAACTCCATTTCCATCTGACGGACGACCAGGGCTGGCGGCTTCCGGTTCCGGGATATCCCAAATTGAAGGAAGTGGCATCGGTGCGTGAAGAAACCTTCGGCAACAAGATCCCGCATGGAGGCATGTACACCAAGCAGGAGCTGAAGGATCTGGTCAAATATGCTGCAGAGAGAAGCATTGAGATTATTCCTGAAATCGACCTTCCCGGACACAACCAGGCACTTTGTACGGCTTATCGAGACTTCCAGTGCTTCCCCGACCCGAATCTCAAGGTGAGAACCGATGCGGGCATTTCCAAGACACTGGTTTGCCCGGGCAACCCGGACGTACTGAAATTCTACGATGCTGTCTTCAAGGAACTCGCCGACATCTTCCCCTCCCAATATGTGCATCTCGGCGGAGATGAAGCACCCGAAGATAATTGGAAAAAGTGCCCCAGGTGCGCCGAATTCCGGGCCAGGGAGGGAATCAGCAATACTGGAGGGAAAAAGAAGACAAGCGCTTCACCTTCACCCGTTTCCCAGGCGGATTCTCTCAAGCAGACAGACATCAACAAGGAAGTCAGCCAGCAGATGTTCAGTTTCTTCAATAAAATGAACGCTTTGATTGCCAAGAGAGGCAAACGGGCCGTCTTCTGGTATGAACCCGCAGGTAAGTACCCCGACGGTTCCATAGCAACTGTCTGGCGCCACCATAATGCCAGGGACGTAGCCAAAACATCCGGTACGAACGTGGATGTAATCTATGCCCCCAATGGCATTTGCTACCTCGACTATCCCCAGCTGCCGGGAGACTGGCCGTCAGGACAGCCCGATACCGGCTGGATGCCCGTCAATACGCTCGAAAATGCCTATTCTCTTGATCCGGGCAAGGGATTGTCTCCGGATGAATTGAAGCGAGTCCGTGGAGTGGAATGCTGCCTCTGGAGCGAACGCATGCCGGATATCACCGCGTGTTCTACCAGGCCTATCCGCGTTGCCTTGCAACTGTTGAGGCTGGCTGGTCTCCCATGGAAGTCCGGGACATTGAACGCTTCAAGAAAAAAGTCGAGTTTCACAAAAAACTGATTTCGGAGAAATGGGGAATCCCTATGGACCGTCCGGAGAAAAAGTGACAGCCCTTCCATTTCACACTCCTCCAACCCGGCTCGGGCCTCCTTTCTTCAGGCAGTTCCTGCATTGAAATACGGAGTCACCACTTCTCCTCCACCATTGTTTTCTTCTTTATTTTACATAATCTATCCTCAAATTCTGTCCATACTTGAACCGTCATATTCGGAGGATCAACCGAAGAAGTTGATTGTGTGCTTGTCGCCTTCCTGGGGCAATTATCCTTCGAAATTTCGAAGATCCCCACTACCATATATCTTTAAATTTCATCATTCGGACGGACCCGTGTTATTTGATTGATCAGACAACCACGTACAAAGAACTACTCTGCCTTTGCCATCTTTAGAATAAAAATTGACAACAATAATATCGTGATACCCATGTCGAACTAAAACTACGGCAAATTGATGCGGTAAATTTCTATCGTTTGACCATCAGGAACGATAGCGCAATATCTATTCCCCAAAAATATATTGGATCTGGTTTTTAGTCGTTGTTCTGCTACTATTTCACCTGTTTTAACATCAATCAAAAGATGAACTAAATACGTTCCCGGAATTGCCACTTCCCAATTTCCCGTTCTACGGTAGAACCGCAGAGAGAGCAAGGTTCCATCCCGACTAAAAACAGGTTCAGCAGCGCTGGCAACCCATTCCCCCGGAAATGTCGGACAAGGGAGAGCATGTATAACTTCCAAATGATGAAAGTTTGTCAAATAAAAAGTATCGCCTCTCTCAATACATATATCATTCGTCACAGAATGATAGGTAAATACTCTCGGACGAAAATTTTTTTTAAGCTTCCATTCCTTAATCCTATTCCCCTGAGTATCCAAAATATCCAAAGTCGTATTTCCAGGATCATGCTGCCGATCATCATCATAAATTACTCTGTAACAATTTGTCCCTTCATCCACAAAGCCGATTAATTCATCATCTAATGTTTTTTTGCCTTTTTTATAAGGACCCGTGAATTGCCGAATCATCTTAATGTATGACGACGCTTTCTTGATATGTCCTTTTAATTCCGTAAATCCATCCGGAATCGCAACAGGTACAAGTGGAAGATATTTTCTTGTATAAAAATATGGAAGAAAACAAGCCAGGTAAATATATCTACCCTCATATGAAGTTGGCAAAGGCTCCTCCATCTTCACTCCAGAAATTGACCTGACCAGTTTGCCGGATTCCGTTTCATAAACATAGAGTGTATCCCCGGGCCAGGTTGCCAAACAGGAATCATCATCAGAAAATGAAATTTTAGTATTATCTTCATTTTCAGTAGCCTTCCTGTCACTGTAATCCTGCCATGAATACGAAGGGACTGCAATTGTTGTGATATGTTCCAGAACAGGCGGTTTCTTTTCCGGAGAATACATTATGCTCCCCAATAAAGAAGCAATAAAAATCACTGCAATGATGATGTAAATAATCTTTTTCATATCCTGAAAACTATCGCCAATTCTCCTTCTTCATCCAGCTTATACGCGGCGATTTGCACGTATCCTTTATAGATGAAATGCTCGCGCGATGTCAATGTGCTTCCATGGTATTCCAAGCGATCCGTGCGCTTTCCCATAAAATCATAGAAACAAACAACAGAATAGCCAGCATCCCTGGCACTGGCCTCAAACTTGTATTCCAGTATGGAGTGTGAGCCCATGTACAATAGTCACCCCGGACTGATTGATCGATAAATATAATGAAACTTCTCCCCTATCTTGACAAAACCCAAAATATTGCATATCCCTTCGATAAGGTATGAGAGAATCATTCGGTAAAATTATTTCTCTTTTTGTTCTGGGTGTAATTGTAGTTATGCTGAGCATCAGCTATCTGTTTGTCATAAAAAGAGGACCTGAAAGCCGAATTGATACAAGAAATGTGAATTTGGAATCTCGCTTTTCCTGCAGCCTCTTGAGCAAGCAATGGCGTCATGTGACAAATGGCTGTTCTCCACTGCATGTGACCATCATTACATATAAGAATGAAGATAAACATACCAGAAAACAAAAGTGCTTCGCCTATTTGGAAGAGGGAACTCCTTATCCGCGTTGTCGTGAGTTATTTGAAACACCCTGGATAACTTGTTCCAGAATGTATCTTGAGCAAGAAAATGATGCTACTATCAAGATCATGGTCGATGGGAAATTATATGTTCATGTAGATCCGATGATCTTTTATCCTGCTTATACATGGTCCTATTTGTGCTACCGGACTCAACCATAATCTGACTATGTTTTATAAATTATTCTTATACATCGAACTATTTCTAATTGCTTTTCTGCTTGCTCGCATCATCGCAGCACGCGGCCCTGTATTTTGGGATGACGGCAAGGAAGCCATTTCTCTTCCTTGTATGGAGACTCATATTGATAATATCATCCCATTGCAAGGACATGATATAATAGAAGACTATTATTCTATCATAATATCTCAAGGGAAAAACTTTTACACACCCTTACATCCGAATTATAAAAAATACACCACTCCATCCATTGATTACTCCTGCATCGTCAGACGTGATGATGAAAATAATTTACTCTACCGTGCCTATACATTTCCTGTTTCACTCGAAAACAAAAACAAGGAAATGAATTTTTTAGTCAATGATACATGGTTCATTATCATGCAAGGAAATAAGGAATACCTGAAAATCCGCAGAAAAAATGCACGTAAATATATATGGGAAAAATTTGATAACGAATGGATACGATTTCAGAGAGAATAACAATTTATATTAAATATAGATTGCACCATGTGATGCGATTACTGTTCGTTGTTTCTCCTAAGGGAAGTTTCATGGCTACTGTAATAGCTTCTTCCCAACGCTTATCGTCTTTCTCTTCTATCGTCCCCATTTTATTAAAATAAGGTCGTTTCCCTCGGCTGCTATTACCGTTATTTTCTGGATTCATCGCCATCAGTATTCCTCCTCCACAAATAAGCGCATTTATCGAGATTATACTTATATATTTATTTTTCATAATTCTACTAAAATTCATAACTCCCCTTCAAATTTTTTCCACGCTGGAGCAGTTTTCCTTCGAAATTTCGAAGATTCCTACTACCAGATATTTTTTAAATTTTCATCATTCGGACGAACCCATGTTATTTGATTGATCAGACAACCACGTACAAAGAACTACTCTGCCCTTGCCTTCTTTAGAATAAAAATTGACAACAATAATATCGTGATACCCATGTCGAACTAAAAAATCGATACTTCTTTTAAATTCCCATCCTCGCAGGAAGACAAAATCACCGGGATCGCATGATGTTTTAATATTTGGAAGAGACCATTGAGCCCCTTTCAGATCTTGGTATAGATGATTGTTTTCAATCGATACCGTTTTCTTCATTTCATGAATCTGCTCAAGAAGAAGAGATTCTTCTCTCTGCATATCCCTACTGTCAGGAAAATCAATGACAACGATATAAAGGTATTTAGGGTTGTCCGGATATTCGTCAATATTGAACCCTCCATTAAAACTTCTATAAACTTTATATGCCGTATTTTTGCAGAACCGATTATATAGAAGAGATTCAATGCAATTGTCGTCCTGATAATAGGGCAATATGTCCTCCACCCGACGATTAGTGGGGAAATAAGCAAACAACCAAGCAGCAATGCCTATGACGAGCAAAACAAGCATTGCAAATATTATGATGATTAATTTTATTCTTTTCATTTATTCTGACTGCGATCTAGAGCAAGACAGTGAGAATATGGGAGTACGAAAAACGTACAATCGTCCTATCATGATTCTCATGATACCAAATCAAGCTAAGATTAGCCTCTTTGATGCCATATCATCTTGAAGCAGGAAGCGGCACATTCATTTGAGCGTCAGGAATATTGATTCGATAGATTTCTATTCTACGATCATAGGATAAATACTTGTGCCTGTATATAGGCACAAGTATTTTGTTGGACTTATTATATTTATTGCATGGATGCGGGAGCTGGTAAAATTTCAACCCTTGTTCCTACACTTTGCAGTTTATTAGTTAGATCAAACGAGAAAAACAAAACAATGTGTTCCTGCCTACGATCTGGTTTTGAGTTAAGAAGCTGTTTCTCATTATATCCCATATATAAATACATATATTCATAGTGATCATCATCTGAATCATTAATAGATGGGTTGTTGCCAATTAGATCCATGACATCCTTGTTCGTTGTTTCGCGCAACGGTAGTTTTATGGCTGCAGAAAGAGCAGCCTGCCATCTTTCTTTATCTCGTATAAATGATTTCCCATCATTAAAATACGGAGAAACTATTTCACTTTCGCCATTATTTTCTTTTCCATTTTTACACACAGTCAATATGCCTATTGACAAAATAGAAAAAAATGCCGTTCCGATGATTTTGTATTTTATTTTCATAATTTTCCTTCGAATTTTTTCCATACTGGAGATGTCATATATTTTGAAACTTTGTCCCAATAAAATATTGGAGACCCATCAGCATAAGTCCCAGTTTGAATATAATTATAATATAATCTCAGAATCCCATTAAAAGAACTCGTCCCGATTGATCTGTCCGTTCCGTATGAAATTGCTCCTTTCCTCAAAATTTGTTCGGCAAACGGCCTCGCAATTTCTTGAGAAGAGCATCCGGAAAAACGAGCTTGAGCTTTTCGGGTAAACCAACAACGAATTGGACCTTTCCTTTGTTTTGCTCGTTCAAATGTGGCACTATGGCTTCTATCCAGCAAATCCTGTACAGAATATTGATTCCATGTCCCACGGTTGCCATATCCACTGTACCCACCATATCCGCCATGTCCTGCTGAAACAAAATTCGAAATAGGATCTTGGCCTTCTTTGGAAATCGTTTCTAATAACAAGGGAACTGTGATAGGATTTACATATTCAGCAGAGGGAAATATCCCAGCATAATCTGGTATTAGATCATAACTTAATATGTACTGAATATCTTTCCCTTCTTGTGAGGCCACAAGATTAGAGGCATCATATACATCTCCTGGTTCGATATTGTTAGGATAGCCATGATTCGGTGTCTCGCCTACTGGCCATAAACACTGCCAATCTTCTTCGCTTGCATCATATTTCGATGCTAGATGCTTTAATGTATCTCCTTTGCCTGCGCACCAATGATTCTCTCGCCCTTCGCCTTTCATTCGCGTCCATAAACCAATATGGTCAACTCTATTGAAAGGCCTATTGGCAAGAGCTATGTACAGGTTCCAGTGATCTTGTTCGTCTATGGGATCCCTATTAATCCACCGTCCATCGTTCGGGTTGAGGTAACGGTAGTTGTAGTAATAGAGGCCCAAGGGGCTGTCATCATATTCGGAGGAGAAACCGAAGGCGTTGGCTGTGTGTTTGTCGCCTTCCTCGATCAGTTTTTCCCCGTAGGGGGAATAGGCATAGCGAGCACGGCACGTTCCGGCATCATCGTAGAGAGCCGTGATGTTTTTCACCGTGTCGCAGGCGGCGTAGAGCATCGTGGCATCCGTGGCGTCTTTCATCGCGAGGATACGCGTCGCCGTCGGCTGGGACGGATCCCAATAACAGGATTTCGAGAGCACGAAACAATCCCCGGATTGTCCCTCTGCATCCAGCTTATACGCGGCGATTTGCACGTATCCTTTATAGATAAAATGCTCGCGCGATGTCAATGTGTTTCCATGGTATTCCAAGCGATCCGTGCGCCTTCCCATAAAGTCATAGGAACAGACAACGGAGTGTCCGTCCCCGGCAAACTGTTCCGGGCGATTCCGCATGTCGTAGAGGACATCCCAAACACCGGTGCGCGTCTGAATCCGCGTCTGGTTGCCGTGAACATCAAATTCGGGCGTGAACGCGTTTCCCGCATTCTGCTGTTCAATGCGGACATACTGGTTGAGCCTGTTGCTGGTGTAGCTCCGGCTTGCAGCCAGTTCGCGGGATTGGACGCGGTTGCCGATGTTATCGTAGGTGTAGGTGTAATCCTCCTTTCCATCATACGCAGCGGCAATCAACTCACTTCGGGGATTGTAATTCGGGACGATTCTTCGTTCCTCCCGCCCTCCGGCATGATCCGTCAGCAGGATCGGCCTTCCGAGCGCATCGTAACCGTACCGGTGGGCGAGAACTTCCCGTCCCGAGGCATCCTTGTACACAAGGGCCGAAATGGCATTCCTGCGATCCTCGTACTGGAGTTCCTTCTTCATGCCGTTGGGCCAGTCCATGCCGGTCAGCAATCCGCCTTCACCATAGTGCCAGGTGAATACTTTCCCCTCCTCCGGCGATGCGGTTTGCAGACGGCCGAAGCTGTCATAGGTCAGGGCCGTGTCCTGGACGTTTACTCCATCGACGCTCAATGTATAGCCGGTATCCCTGCCATAGGCATCGAACTTGTATTCCAGAATGGAGCGGACGCTTCCCTCGAACTCTTCGCGCACGAGATCCCCCACATGATTGTAGGAATAAGTACGGGTGCCCGTACCATCCGTGATGCTTGCGAGACGCCCCAGGGCATCGTAGCTATGGCATATCGGGGTCGATTGGTCGCTGAAGGATGTTTCCGCCAGTTCCCACGTTTCCGCCTGATAGATGTAGCCGATCGATGAACCATCAGCCCGGACCGTGCGGATGACCAGTCGGTCGCGGTTATAGACTGTCGTTTCGGATGTTCCGTCGGCATAGGTCTTTTTCACAGGCAGCCCGCTCAACGAGTCGTACTCCCACTGCGTGGTGTCCCCCGGCGTGTCTGGAATCCCCGTCAGCGTTTCGCCCGGGTTCCTCCATGTCGTTAGCGCGATCATGCGGCCATTGCTGTCGTAATCCTTCCGGATGGGTTGCGTACCCGAACCGAATTGTTCCGTCAACTGCCCGGCCGCGTTGTAGCGGTAATGGATTTCTCCTCCCATGGCATCGGCCGTACAGGCCAGCAGCCCGGTTACCGGGTCGTAGGAGTACGAAGTCGCATTCCCATCCGCATCCCGGCTTGTCACGATGCGCCCGGCCTTGTCGTGAGCCATCGTCAGCGTATTGCCGCGGGCATCCGTCCGGTAGAGGCATGTGCCGTTGTCCGTGTAGCTCCGGACGGAGGTCGTAATGTCTCCGGACGGGCTGATCGACAGGACTATGTCTCCACCGACAGCGTACTGCTTCGCCGGAGCGGACACGCCATCCTGCCACATTGTCGTGATGGTATTGCCCTGTTTGTTTTCCGTCACGCTGGCGCTCCAGCATCCGTATTTGTTTTTCGTCAGGCTTACGGATGTTTTCTCCTGCCCCGTCAGTCGCGTATAGCTTTCCTGATTGGCGCGGGAACCTCCCGGCAGAATGGCGGACGTTACACTCTTGCGGAATACTCCTGACGCCAGTCCGGCAGGAAGAATGGCCGGAGCCGGGTTCATCCCGGTATAGACCGTTTCGTACTCCGTGACGCGATCCACGGAAGGCTCAACCTCTGATGAGGGCGATATCTTCGTGATGGAACGCACCATGTTGCCGAAGGCATCGTATTCCATGATTTGAGGAGCCTTGTTTTCCGAGACGCGGGAGATGTTCCGCCCCTGAGCGTCATAACGAAGCCGTTCGATGACGAGACCGCTTGACTGATCTCCCGCAGGAATGCCATTGGAAACGGTTCTCCCAAATCCATCGGAGACACTTTCCGCAAGAATGGGGCCATTCGGCGAATCCTGCCGGACGGTTTCCACGATTCCTTCCGGGCTTATCCGGCGGCTGTAGAAACGCGCAGGCTGTCCGGTGGCCGATTCTTCTATGACGATTCCTGCAGCATTCCTTCTGCTCACGGCCAGCTGTCCCGACGGATGAGTCACACTTTGCATGAGATTGTTGTCGGAATATTCATAGCGAGTGACGAGGCCTGCGGCATCCGTAGTCGAAGCCAGATTGCCCTGGGAGTCATACGTTTGTTCCGTTCGGACAGAACAGGAACCGATTGTCGTCACCGTAGCAATCTCCCGACCGAGGCCATCGTATTCATGCGTGATAATCGTATCCGGCTGCCGCGAGATGGAGACGTGCTCCAGAATTTCCGGCAGAGGAGCGGGAGCTTCGTGGACTTCCCGGATGAGCCGTTTGGCACTGTCATATTCATACCACGACTGCGTCCCGTTGTCGTGAGTTTCACGCTTGGGGCCGCAGCATGACCAGTCCGTTGCCGTCGTAGAGCCTTCGGAATCCACGGTAGCAATGGTTCTTCCGCTGACATCGGCACTTGATCTGGATTCCGAAACCGTCACAAAATCCGTTCCATCATGGACCTGCTCCCGGGTGATGAAGGCATATCCGCTTGCATCGTAAAGAGTCACGAAACGGGTCGATTGACCGGGAACGACGACACCCTGACGGACACGGGTTGACGTCGCCGCCCACGAGGCGCCTTCTTCATCCGTCGCGGAGTAATCGTAGGAAGTTTCCGCACCATCGTAGGAAAGCGTTCTCTTGAGACGACCGCGAGCGAAAGGACATTCCGCAGAATCTCCGTGGGTTTCCGTGATGGAAATGCGCGGGTATTCGGAGCCAAGAGCCGTTTCGGTCACTGTTTCCCGGATCAGAAGATCGGATTCCTCATACTGTGATTCAGTCTTCAGGAGCATCGTCTCCGTTCCATCCGGCGCGAGAACCCATTTTTCAACACATGCCGTACGGTAATCATTGTACCAAAGATCGGCAAAAGTTGTTCTGGTTTCCAGGACGGAAACGGCATCGTCCCAAAGAGTCCTTTCCTTGACGACTCGCCCTTCATCATCATAGTCGTATTCCGTCCAATTGCCTTCCGGAGTCGTCTGACGGATCATCCGTCCGTAGTTCGGGGAGGTCGTGTCCGTTTCATAGGAATAGGTCCACACCTGATCAGTTCCCTGCCCATAGGATTTCGTGCGCTTGACGATCACATCTCCGAAGGGATAACTGCGATAGTCTTCATGAGTCACGGATTCGACAAAGTCGGCCGTATCCAGATTGATACCATCCAGGGAGCGTTCTCCCCTAAAGGTGTAGGTTGTTTCCCGAATGGCGGAAACCGGAGATTGACCGATTTTCAATGCCAGTCCGTTGGGGCGAGTGACAGGAGCCACATCCGATTCAAGAGCTTTGCGGACTTTCACAGAGCAGGCAGCCTGCTGTCCCGAACCACTGATGAAATACGTACCGTCTTTCCCATACGGCTGCCAGCGGCTTTCTTCGAAGGCTCCATTCCCCATGGCTCTCATCTTGAACATGGACAGAGAATTTGTGGAGGGATCGTCTCCGGATTCGGCCATGCCGGCAATGGCGGTCAGGTTCCATGTTTTCACGGGAGTTGCTCCTTCCCGAATCGGGAAGAGGCCGTTTTCATCGACCATGGCGAGAGTGTCGGATGGAGCGTACCAGTTGATGGTATGGGCATCCGGACAATCGAGAAGGCCATCCATGCGGCACCATATCTGCCTGATGCGGTCATCCTGGATGTTATTGGCATGGAGCATGGAATCCAGTTTATTGTCGTAGTAGGCGCATTTTCCGTCGAGAGTTTCCCGGACGACGCGCAAATCTCCGCCCAGTTCTTCAACCTGAACCCACACGCCCTGATGGGTGCAATAGGCATAGGGAGTGCCATCATCGGCACGGTAGTGGATGATGGAGCCATCCATGAAGGTTTCTTCAAAGAAGGTTGCATCTTCAACATTGCCGTAGCAGAGAGTGTAATCGGAATTGAGCAGACGGAGGCGTTCGGAATAGATTTCCGATCCACCGAAAGGAGTACCGACGGGGCTATTGGAGAAATCGTAGTAGCGCAATTGTCCCATTTGGGTGACCAGAGCTACTTTATTGGTACCAATCGGGTTATCCGATGTGGAGGGAATGACGACACCAATGCGGCGTTGGGAAATGTGATCGAATTGCAACAGGGTGCCATTGGCGAGGGAATGGTGGGTACCAACCGCATAGAGCATGAGTTTTCCACCCGGCATGCCTTTCCATGAGGGGAAATGCCCGAAGGAGATTTCCAGATCGACACTTTGTCCTCCTGTGCTGGTTGCCCCAGGTACGGGATAATGCACGCATGTGGCGTTTTCATCTCCTTCGGGAGACGGATATCCCTGTGAAGGCTGATTCTGAGGTGCAGAAGGAGCATTCGTCGGATCAGCAGGACTCCCCTGTTCCGGCTGAGGCTGGGACTGATAAGAAACGCTAGGATAGTGATCCGTTACAAATATGGGAAGAATCGGAGGACGTGCCGGAAGCGGAATGGGGATCGGGCCTCCGCTTGGAGGCATACCGCCGCCACCGCCTCGTCGAGGGGATTTGGGACCTTTATTTTTGGGCGGTTTGGGTTTATCTTCTTCCTTTTCCGGTCCTTTGTCCGTGCCTTTCACCGGAGGCTTACCGGTCTCTTTAGGTGGTTTCGTGGTCGTATCATCGGGAGAAGGTTCTGGTGTAGGCTCAGGCTCCGGCTGAGGTTCTGGTTCAGGTGTAGGTTCAGGCTCGGGGGTCGGTTGCGGATCGGGTTCGGGTGTAGGTTCCGGCTGAGGCTTACTTTCCTCTGATGAACTGGAGGATGACTCACTGGAAGACGACTCACTGGAAGACGGCACACTGGAGGACGACTCACTGGAAGACGACTCACTGGAAGACGACTCACTGGAGGACGGCACACTGGAGGACGACTCACTGGAAGACGACTCACTGGAAGACGACTCACTGGAAGACGGCACACTGGAAGACGGCACACTGGAAGACGGCACACTGGAGGACGGCACACTGGAGGACGGCACACTGGAGGATGACATACTGGAGGACGATTCGCTAGACGACTCGGAGCTTGATACCAACGAACTGCTGGCTACTTCATCTGTAGATGCGAGGGAGACTATCGGATCCCCCGATACTGCTTGTTTTTTTGGTTTCATTTTATATTTATTCTCATTTAGGATTTCCCCTTCATGGAGAGTCCTTCGAGGAATGCGTATAATTGATGGAACAGTTTGATTACAAGTGATGAAAATGGGCCTAGACCGGAGAAATTCCGGAAAATTCGATGCATGTATTGCCGCGATTTCTTTTGGGTATGTTTGCCTTCCGATCGCTTTCAAGAAATATTCCGGACAATATTCAAAACGTTTTGGACGTGAATGCTGTACAATCATTTTCTAGGCCCATTTTTCAAGCTGGAAAAAGAAATCCCGTTTCTGGAATGATGGCTCCCTATGAAAAACAAACAAAAAAGCAAGAACCCTCTAAAACACGGCATCGTTTTGCACGTTTTCGTGTATTATGGAGATTCCGCTCTCCTTCGTGAAACGTTCCTGTGCGCACGCATGGCCTTGCCGGAAGCCCGTCTGGTAGCAGTGGATGACGGAGCCTGTCCCTGCCCGGATGCGACGCGGAGCGAGCTGGAGAAGATGGGGGTGGAATGGCGCGTGAGCCATTGGCCCCGGGGAGGTAATCTGCGGGGCAAGTCCTGCATTCTGGGGATTCTCTCCGAAATGGAAGCAAGCATACGGCATGAAGACGATGTCCTGATTAAAATGGATGCCGATACGTGCCTGCTGGACGGAGCGGTGTTTCGCTCGTTTGCCGGAATGAAGGAAAAGGTGCTGTGCGGCAGCGGAGATCCGAAGGAACGCATTTACGGCTGCCTGTATGCAATCCGGGCACATGCCTTGCGGCGGGTACGGACATATGTGGAGGGGCTGGAACTGGATCCGGTGATGCCGGAGGATGTGACGGTGGGGTTTTCCACGATGCATCTCTATCCCGATCCGGAGAGCCGCATGGTGTTCCCTATCGGCGGAAAGGGCGATGCGTGGACGGCATACCGCTGGGGTTATTATCCCGATGCCCGCCCTTACCGCGGGTGCACGATGGTAACGGTGGGGGATCCTCCCCCGGCTCCGTTGACAAAAGAACAAAGACTGCCGGTGATGCGGAATTTACGGCTCGTCGCCCAGCAGCGACTGATGGGCAACTTCGGTTTCCCCGGTAGCGGGCAGGTATGAACCAGACGCTTTTCACCGGGCGGGCAGGTATGCGCCAGGGCGGAATGATGCGGTTTTTTACCAGGGAGAGTGTTGTAATCGGCGGATGGCTACTATTCAACGGGCAACATTAAGAATAAATCCCTCGGGAAGTTACAAATTACGCCTGGTCATTTCCCGGGACAAAAAATACTCCGGGAAGCGCATCCAGCTCGGTCTCCGAACACGGGACCGGGCATGCGCCCTGCTCCGCTCCCGATATATCGTCAAAGAATTCCGCAGGGCGGGCGTGTGCCGGAATATCACGTTCCGATGCATATGTCCGGAACTTCCGACGGAAGGATTGGAAGAGACCGAGCTGGTATGGCATCCCGGCATGCCGGAATACCGGGATGCTGCCATGGAGGAAACAGCCCTTCTGGTAAAGCATTGCCTGAAGGTGGCACTGACGACACTGGCGCAATAAACGCCGCGCAGTCCATGAGTCTGGTTTCCGTTTCAAAAAATGGGAGTCATCAGCAATCGGGAAGGATCAGAGATGTCCCTCCGGGCAAATCGACCCAAACGGAGGGCGGCTCAAATCCTGACTCCGACAATCGTGAGGTTGTCCTGATAGGGGTATTCGAGCATTTCCACTTGTTCGAGGATGTAGTGCACGAAAGCTTCGGGATTTTTCGTCTCCGGATACAGGGACAAAGCCAGCTCCTTGTTCGTGTCTACATCTTCCAGCCACTCATCGAGGCCGTCCGAGGCAACCAGCAGAAAATCCCCTTTCTGCAAGGGAAACGCTTCCTCTGGGCAGTCGATGAGATCAATTTTTTCCCCCATGACGGCAGAACGCAAAATGCTTCTCTGGCTCAAGGCATAGTCGAGGGAAACATCCCCCCGGAGCCATTCTTCCCGGACAAGAGGCCACATCGAGTGGTCGGCATTGAGTTTGCGGGGCCGCTCCCCGCTGCGCCAGAGGTAAAGGTGCGAGTCCCCCACGCTCAACCAGTATAAATTATTGCCGGCATCGACATAGGCAACGACGAGGGTCGTTCCCATATTGCCACGCTGGGATCCCTTTTGGAGGGAGGCAAGGTGGCGGTTGGCATCCTTGAGGGCCTGGGACAAGCGAGCCGGAGGAGCCATATCCGGATACCCGGTAAAGGCTTCCGAGAAAGAAGCCAGCGTTTCGCGGGAAGCGACCTCGCCGGCCAGGTGCCCTCCCATGCCGTCGGCCACCAGCACGAGAAAACCGCCGCCGGACACAGTCACGACATCAACGGCATCCTCCTGATGGAGCCTGGTCCCCTTCCACTGGACCATTCCATATTCCGAACCGTCTTGGAGGCGAGGAGTCATGGTTTACAGGGAAGGGGCGGCAATGAAAAAGCGAGGGAGAAAGGAATCAATCCTTCTTCTTCAATTGCGGAAACAGAATGACGTCGCGAATGCTCTGGGCTCCCGTCAGCAACATGACCAGGCGGTCGATACCGATACCGATGCCTCCTGCGGAGGGCATGCCGTATTCCAGCGTTTCGATGAAGTCGTAATCCACCTTCTGGGTTTCCCCGGCGGCCTGGTGTTCAAGGCGTTCGCGCTGGACGTCCGGATCGTTCAATTCGGAATACCCGGGGGAGATTTCCTGACCGTTGATGACGAGTTCGTACACATCGACGACTTCCGGATTCTCCTTGTTGATCTTGGCCAGGGGGACGAGATCCTTGGAGACGTGCGTGACAAAGCAGGGGCTCATCGTTTTTTCTTCGACAAGCTTTTCGTACACCTGCTGGGTGACATCCACATCGAGCAGGTCGTCTCCGATTTCCAGATGGAGGTCGTTTTCGGCCCGGGCACGGCGCTGTTCCGGGGTAAGATCAAACCAGTCATCTCCGGCGACTCCCTTGACGAGATCGTAGTAGTCGGCTCTCTTCCATGGGCGGGTCAAGTCGATAGTATAGGGGTTGCCGTTGGGGTCGGTGTGCTCCAGTTTGAGCGTTCCGCAGAATTTTTCCGCCAGATGGCAGACCATCTCTTCGACCATGTCGGCCATAGTCTCGAAGTCGCCGCAGGCATCGTAGGCTTCCAGCATGGTGAACTCCGGATTGTGGCGGCGGTCAACGCCTTCGTTGCGGAAACAGCGATTGAGTTCGAACACTTTCGTGAACCCGCCCACCATCAGGCGCTTGAGGGAGAGTTCCAACGCAATGCGAAGCGTCAGATCCTGGTTGACGGCATTGAAATGAGTCGTGAACGGAGAAGCGGCGGCTCCACCGGCAATGCTTTGAAGTACGGCCGTTTCCACTTCCAGATACCCGCGGTTGCAGAGGAAGGAACGGATCTCCGACACCATCCGGGAACGGGCGACAAACAACTTGGCGCTCTCTTCATTGGCAATCAGGTCCAAATGGCGTTTGCGGTAGGACACTTCCCGGTCTGCCAGGCCGTGCCACTTGTCAGGCAGGGGGCGCAGGCTCTTGGCAAGGATTTTCAGGGACGTCACGTTCACGGTCGGTTCACCGCGCTTGGTGATGAATGTCGTACCCGTGATGCCGATCCAATCGCCACGGTCCAGAAGCTTCCATAATTTCCAATCCTCTTCGCTAACGTCGGCCTTGCTCAGGAATCCCTGAATGCGCCCGCGCACGTCCGCGATCGTAAAGAACTGAGACTTGCCCATATCGCGGATAATCATCAAGCGCCCGGCAAGAGACACGGTTTTACCTTCTTCGAAGTTTTCCCGGAGATCGGCGGGATTGGTAGTGATATCAAAGCGGCTTCCATAGGGATCAATACCCATGGCCCGGATTTTTCCGAGTTTTTCTCTGCGGACGGCAATCAGGTCCGCTTCGGATGATGTTTGCACAGGCTGCTCTTTTTCAGACATGGTGCGGAGATACTAGAGGCTTCCCCCCCGTTTGGCGAGTGCATTGTGTTCAATCGCACAATTCTTCCCTCGATTTTGATCATTTTTTCCTTTTGCTTTTAGGAATCATTCTAAATAATTGTGACATCATGGTCAAAAAAGGCGCTATTTAACGTCCGGGGAGCATAATTCCTTTTACCCTCGCGAGTTGATATGGTAAATTCACCCGCAAGTTAAGTATCGACTTAATCATTTGACAATACCCGTGCAAAATATGAGTGAGAATGCAACAATAACCTACAGCACGATTGACGCTAACGAAGCAGTCGCTTCCGTGGCCTATCGTTTTTCGGAAGTCGTGGCGATCTACCCGATCACTCCGTCCTCGCCTATGGGCGAATCTGCTGAAACCTGGGCATCCATCGACCGCAAGAACCTCTGGGGAACCGTCCCCTCGGTGGTCGAGCTGCAGAGCGAAGCCGGAGCAGCCGGCACCGTTCATGGCGCCTTGCAGACCGGTTCTCTGGCAACGACTTTCACCGCCTCCCAGGGACTCCTCCTAATGATCCCCAACATGTACAAGATCGCAGGCGAGCTAACCCCCTGCGTCTTCCATGTCGCCGCCCGCGCCCTGGCCACGCAAGCCCTGTCCATCTTCGGCGACCACTCCGACGTCATGGGAGTCCGTTCCTGCGGCTGGGCCATGCTTTGCGGTTCCTCCACCCAGGAAGCCGCCGACTGCGCCGCCATCTCCCATGCGGCCACGCTTGAATCGCGCGTGCCCTTCATCAATTTCTTCGACGGTTTCCGTACGTCCCACGAAGTCGGCAAGATCGCCGACATCACCGACGATACCCTCAACAGCATGATCAAGCAGGAGTGGGTGGACGCCTTCCACGAACGCGCCCTCAATCCCGATGCCCCCGTCATCCGAGGCACGGCCCAGAACCCCGACGTGTACTTCCAGGGACGCGAAGTCGGCAACCAGTTCTACGCCAAGGTTCCCGCCATTGTCCAGGGAGCCATGGACAGGTTTGCCGCCGCCACCGGCCGCCAGTACCATCTGGTCGATTACGCCGGAGCCGAAGATGCCACCAGCGTCATCGTTCTCATGGGTTCCGGCTGTGAAGCCGTCCACGAAACCGTGGAAGCCATGATGGAACGCGAAGGAGCCAAGGTCGGCGTGCTCAAAATCCGCCTGTACCGTCCCTTCCCGTCTGAAGAACTTGTCAAGGCCCTGCCGAAGACAGTCCGCAAGATCGCCGTACTCGACCGCACGAAGGAACCCGGTTCCCCCGGAGAACCCCTCTACCTCGACGTTGTCCACGCTCTGTTTGAAGCCCAGAGCGCCGGCCAGCTTCCCTTCGCAGGAGGCATGCCTGCCGTCGTTGCCGGACGCTACGGTCTTGGTTCCAAGGAATTCACGCCCGCCATGGTCAAGGGAGTCTTCGACAACCTTGCCAAAGACGCCCCCCAGAACCACTTCGTCATCGGCATTGAAGACGACATTCTCGGCTGCAGCCTTCCCTACGATCCCGAATATGGCGTTGAAGCCGACGACGTCACGCGCGCCATGTTCTTCGGCCTCGGATCCGACGGTACGATCGGTGCCAACAAGGACTCCATCAAGATCATCGGCCAGCACACCGACCTCAACGTGCAGGGCTACTTCGTGTACGACTCCAAGAAGTCCGGTTCCACGACAATCTCCCACCTGCGTTTCGGTCCTCGCCCGATCCGTTCCACCTACCTCATTTCAAAGGCCAACTTCCTGGCCCTGCACCAGCCGAGCCTGCTGAACCTGTTCGACTTCCTGAAGTTCGCCGTCCCCGGCGCCACCTTCCTGATGAACAGTCCGTTCCCCGCCGACAAGGTATGGGACAAGCTTCCCGCCCGCATGCAGCAGCAAATTCTCGACAAGGGCATCAAGCTGTACGTGATCGACGCATTCTCCGTTGCCAAGAAAACCGGCATGGGTGGTCGCATCAACACCATCATGCAGACCTGCTTCTTCGCGCTATCCAACGTCATCCCTGCTGACGAAGCCATTGGCTATATCAAGAAAGCTATTGCCAAGACCTACGCCAAGAAGGGTGAAGAAGTCATTAACAAGAACATTGCCGCCGTCGATGCCACGCTGGAAAACCTCCATCAAGTGAATCTCGACGGCGCCACTGTCAATGGGCATGCCATCCCCCCGATCATGTCCCCCGAAGCCCCGGAATACGTCACAGACGTTCTGGCCACTATCATGGCCGGTGAAGGAGACTGCCTGGCTACCAGCAAACTGCCCGTCGACGGAACGTTCCCGTCCGGCACGTCCCAGTACGAAAAACGCGATCTCGCCCTCGAAATCCCCGTCTGGGATCCCGAATGCTGCATCCAGTGCGGCAAGTGCACGGTCGTCTGCCCGCACGCCGCCATCCGCAGCAAGGTCTTCTCCCCCGAAGAACTCAAGGATGCCCCGGAAAGCTTCAAGTCCTCCGATGCTCGCCATCCTGACTGGAAGGGCCAGAAATTCGTCATCCAAGTCTCTCCGGAAGACTGCACGGGTTGCACGCTCTGCACCGATGTCTGCCCGGCCAAGAACAAGAAGGTTGAAGGCAAGAAGGCCATCAACATGGAAAAGAACGACGGCGAAACCCACACGGAAGAAGTTGCCAACTGGAACTACTTCATGAAACTGCCCGACGTGGATCCCCGGCTGGTAAAGACGGATAATGTCCGTTCCATGCAATTCCTCCGCCCGCTGTTCGAATTCTCGGGAGCTTGTGCCGGCTGCGGTGAAACGCCGTACGTCAAGATGCTCACCCAGCTCTTCGGCAACCGCCTCGTCGTCGCCAATGCCACAGGGTGCTCCTCCATTTACGGCGGCAACCTGCCGACCACCCCGTGGTCCAAGGATGCCGAAGGACGCGGTCCAGCCTGGGCCAATTCCCTGTTCGAAGACAACGCCGAATTCGGTCTTGGCTTCCGTGTGTCCCTCGACAAGCAACAGGAATTCGCCACGGAACTCCTGCTGGAACATGCCGCTACCGTCGGCCAGGATCTTGTCGGCAAGATCCTCAACAACCCGCAGAAAAACGAAGTCGAAATCCAGGACCAGCGCGACAATGTCGCAGAACTCAAGTCCCGCATCGCCGGCAAACCGGAATGCGCACGCCTCCTGGCCACGGCCGACAAGCTCATCCGCAAGAGTGTCTGGATCCTCGGCGGCGACGGCTGGGCCTACGACATCGGTTACGGCGGTCTCGACCATGTCCTCGCCAGCGGCAAGAACGTCAAGGTACTCGTGCTGGACACGGAAGTGTACTCCAACACGGGCGGTCAGTGCTCCAAGTCCACTCCGCTGGGCGCCGTCGCCAAATTCGCGACAAAGGGCAAAGAACAGGTCAAGAAGGACCTCGGCCTGATGGCTATGACCTACGGCAACATCTACGTTGCCAGCGTTGCCATGGGAGCCAAGGACGAACATACCCTCAAGGCCTTCGTCGAAGCCGAAGCCTATGACGGTCCCGCCCTGATCATCGCCTATTCCCACTGCATCGCCCACGGCATCGACATGGCCAAGGGACTCCAGCAGCAAAAGACAGCCGTGGACAGCGGTCGCATCCTCCTCTACCGCTACAATCCGGATCTTGCCGCCGAAGGCAA
Organism: Akkermansia sp. N21169; assembly: GCF_029854675.1. NCBI lineage: Bacteria > Pseudomonadati > Verrucomicrobiota > Verrucomicrobiia > Verrucomicrobiales > Akkermansiaceae > Akkermansia > Akkermansia sp. N21169. The sequence continues at coordinate 80,622 of NZ_JARWNC010000029.1, forward strand.
GAACCCGCTGATCGTGGAAGGCAAGGGACCGAAGGGCGACCTCAAGGAAGCCCTTTTGACGGAAAACCGCTTCCGCCTCCTGGCCAAGAACAACAAGGAACACTTCGAAACCCTCGTTGACAAGGCTCAGCAGGACGCCATCCACCGCTGGAATATGTACAAGGCTCTCGCCGATATGGGTTCCGACAAGGAATCCAAGTAAGCGAATCCGGTCACAAATCCTTCATCCCCCCGCAGCACCCTGCTTGCGGGGGGATTTTTTCTCCTCATTTTTTCCCGGCGATATCCCTGGGGAAGATGGGAAAGCCCACCCTTTCCGGCGGGACGGCATGGAAGCCTTGTCCGTCCTCTCCCATTGTGATAAGCCCATCCCCATGGCGAGCCTTCATCAACATATCCTGGCGGAACTGGCCTCCTTCTACCGGCCTGAGGAATTTCCGGTTCTGAGGCACCAGTGCGCCCAATGGGAAAAAACACGTCCTCTGGACGGCTTGAAGGTTCTTGACGCCACACCCCATTTCCGCAATACATACGCCAAATACGCTGCACTGATCGCAGCAGGAGCCCGGCTTTCCATTGCCATCGGCCCAACTCTTCCACACGACCCGGAAGCTCTCCTCCAGGCGCAAGAATTCGGGATTCCGGTCATCTCACCCTCAGAAGCCATCCATTCATCGTTCGATCTCGTCCTGGACTGCGCCGGTATCCTGGCGGAAGTCCCGGCGGCCATGGGATATGCCGAGCTAACCCGATCCGGCGTAGCACGCTATACTCATGCCCAGTCCCCGGTCTGGGTCGTAGACTCCGGCAAGATCAAACAAATAGAAACATGCCTCGGAACAGGGGACGGCTTCGTCCGGGCTATGGCAAACTGGGGATATTCTCTGCAAAAGCGCCGCCTCATCGTCTTCGGCTACGGCAAGGTTGGCAGGGGAATCGTGCTGATGGCCTTGCGCCAAGGTGCGGAAGTAACAGTCGTAGACATTGATACCGAAGTCCGAGAGCATTTGCCTCCGGGAATCGGATTCATTCCCCTGAATGCACGGGAACAAGTTCGGCAGGCTGTTGTCCGTGCCTTCTGCGCCGTTACGGCAACAGGCGTTCTACACGCCTTGGAGGAGATTCTATCCCCCGGAGACCTCCAATCCCCCGTCCTTCTTGCCAACATGGGCGTCGAAGACGAATGGGGGCCATCCGTCCCCGCAGAGCGGGTTCTCAACGCCAAGCAGCCCGCCAACTTCTCCCTGAAAGATCCTACGCTCATGCGTTACATCGATCCTCCCATGGCCCTCCACAACGCAGGCGCACTTGAGTTGGCCCGGGGCGGCATTCCCCGGGGACTTCACCCCCCATCCCCGTCCTTGGAAATATCGTACGGTGAAATCATCCGCCGTCACGGATTGATCGGAAAAGAACTCGGCCTCGTCGGACTATAAAAATCTCTCCTCCTCCCATGGAGAGGAGAAGAGAATAGACGCAGCAGCAGTCAAAGCCCCATCGCCTCAGGCCTCCGCCCGACCAAGGGGAAACTCGCGCTGGGTATTGGCCAGGAGGTACGCCTTATGGATCATGGAACGAGCTTCATTCAACAGGCTCAGATACAGCAGTGCGGCACGCATATCCTTGACCTCCTCGGTCTGAAGCACAATGTTCGTCCGGATAGCATCCGCAAACTCATCGCCCAGAGAACGGGAATCCTCCAGGACTTCATCCAGCAACCTGGCATCGCCGGAAGAGACAAACTCCTGAAGAGCCGGACTGATCCGTGCAATGCGGGCGCCCATTCTGCGCAGGCCCCGGACGAGTTCCTGATCCAGACCATTGTGATTATTATCAATGTAGTTGAAACCGGAACGCGTAATCACCGTCAGGGAATCGAAAGAAGAACCGGCATATTCCATCAGCTGGATATACATTCTGCCTCGGTCGGCCAAATCGCGGGGCAATTTATTAATCGCCGGAAGAACCTCCGAAGGAACCTTCTCCGCGAGATTCTTGCGCATACTGTTGGCTTCCTTCGCCAAACGCTTCAGAAGTTTCCTGTCTTCGGAATGCAGGGCATCCAGCGTACTGGCATAAATCCCGGACATGGCATTCATGAGACCGCACACCTCCATGCATGCATTGCGGATTGCGGTCACATCGCGCATATCGGTAATAATCTTATACTGTTCCCGCTTTTGCTGGCGTCTCTTGTGAAGCCGGGCGCTCTTCACCAGCAGCCATGTGGCAACGGCGATGACCACGGCAATACCGGCAACTCCGCCATACATGATCACAACTGCCACGATACAAGCCATCGTAAACGCGGCAAACGCTGTAAAAAACCACCCGGAAATCACAGTCATCACCCCGGTAATCCGGTACACGGCACTATCGCGTCCCCACGCTTTGTCGGCCAGGGATGAACCCATGGCGACCATGAAAGTCACATAGGTGGTAGACAGAGGAAGCTTCAGAGATGTTGCCATGGAAATCAGAAGTGCCGCCACCGTCAGGTTCACGGAGGCACGAATCAAGTCAAACGAAGGGGCTCCAACCGGGATCTCTTCCTCCGGCAACGGCTCGAAGCGCTTTTCGATAAAACGCCCCAGGGGAGCCGGAGTCACTCTCCGGAGGAACTTGCCGATCATGATAGCGATACGCACGACAAAACGCGCAGGAGGCACGGAACCGAAACGCTCAATCCCGCCTGCCTGACGGGCCAGGTTGACTTCCGTTTCCGTCACCGTCTGGGCTCGTTTGGAAAACGCCAGCGCCAGAACCATGATTATGCCGGCTCCGAACAAATACCTCCAGTCGGCCACAACAGGTTTGGCCAGTTCCCCCATGGTCAGAGTTGCAATGTCCCCGCCGGAGGCGGCAACCCCCTGCGCGATTTCCACCGACGAAGCGCCGGCCATGAATACGCCGATGAAGTTCACCAAGTCATTTCCGGCAAAGGACAGGGCCAAAGCCATCGTTCCGGCCAATACGGCAATCTTGAGGATATTGATCTTGAACAGGAATTGCAGTGCTCCCATCACAACCGTCCAGAAACACATGCACACGGCCAGCCAGAACCAAAGACTGGCATCAATGGAATGAATCAGTTCCTTCGTGACAAAAGAACTACCCTTCAATCCTTTGAACAGGGCAAAATACGTAATGGCCGTCAAGGCCAAGCCACACCACAAAGCCCCCACCCGGTTAAACATCTTTTTGTACCGAAACGAGAAAATAAACCGCGAAATCCACATGATAATCGCTCCGCATGTGAACGCGACCACCACCGAAGAGAAAATCCCGGAAATAATCGCCAGAGCTTTGCTGGAGTTAATATAATCCCCCAACTGTCCGGCAACGCCCGGCTCCGCTCCCAGCAGTTTGATCGCCGCCACGGCTACGGCAGCACCCAACAGTTCAAAGACCAGGGAGACCGTCGTCGATGTCGGCAAACCGTACGTATTGAAAACATCCAGAAGAATCACGTCCGTCAGCATAACCGCCAGAAAGATCATCATCACATCATGAAAGTAAAACTGCCCCGGAACGAACACACCGCTTCGGGCAATCTCCATCATCCCGCTGGAACAAATGGAACCCAGCAAAATACCAATTGAGGCAACGATGACGATCGTCCTCCGGGAGGCAGCCTTGCTTCCCACGGCGGAGTTCAGGAAGTTGGCAGCATCATTCGAGACGCCTACAACAAGATCGAAACATGCCAGCAGAAGCAGAATCCCTAAAATAAAGTAATAAATTGTGTCCATATGTTCGATTGGTGCGCCAGATCCCATGGCGGATCTTTGACGTGCCCGGACGTATACAGGAGGACGGTATCGATACTCCCGTCTTATTATGTAACATTGTTGTCACTTTGGGGCAAAAATCCCTGGGAATGCGCAATCGGGACACAAAAACCGGATTCACAACCCATGCGAGACAGGCCGCGAACCCGGTTGAGGGAAAGACGGAGGCACATCTCCTCCTCCTTGATAATTCCTGCAACACAGGAACGGATGCTTACTTGGCGCGTTGCGTCCAGCCGTGAGAATCCAGCCATTTTTCGGCTTCCTTCGGCCAGGCATCCGTCGGCTGGTTACGGATCTCCATGCCATAGCCATGTCCGCCCCGTTCATACAGGACGCGAGTAACATCCACACCGTGCGCTTTGGCCGCCAGCTCCATCAACTCGCTATTCTTGCAGGATACACCGTCGTCCTTCGATTGTTCCAGAAAAAGGGGCGGTGTTTTGTCCGTCACACGCTTGTCACCGGAATAGCGAGCCTTCACTTCAGGTGCCACCTGACTGCCAAACAGCTTATATCGGCTGCCGGCATGCCCCACGCCATCCTCTAAAGTAATCACAGGATAAATCAGCATCGCAAAATCAGGACGGCAGGGAACGGCATCCAGTCCGTCTCCCGTTTCGCCGGATAGTTTTTCATCCCAAATCGTCGCCATCATCGAAGCAAGATGTCCTCCCGCAGAAAACCCTATCACTCCGATTTTTGCAGGATCCGCTCCCATGCTCGCCGCATCACGGCGGATAATCCTCAACGCCTGCCTGGCATCGCGCAAGGGGCCGGGAAACTGAGTAAACTTCCCACTCCCCTGATCCGTCACACGATACTTCACCACAGCGGCAACCATCCCCAGTTCATTCGCCCATCGGGCAATTTTAGTCCCTTCCTTCTCAATCGCAAGAATACCGTATCCACCGCCGGGAAACACCACCAGCACAGGACGCTTGTCGCTCGCCTTCCAGCCCTCGGGATAGAACATCTGAAACTTAGGACACAAAGTATCAGTAATATGCCCCGGAGCTATCACATGTTCCTTGCCTTCATCCGGAATCGACTTAAACAGGGGAAACCACTCACCGGAATACGGTCTCTCAGACGAAGACACTGCCGCAGCAGGTTCCTCGGCAGAACTCAATCCGGCGGTAGCAAAGCCCATCAGCCCTAGCCCGCACGCCAGTAACAACCCGTTTTTTATCGTCATATTCATAAAAAGGAAAGATATGCGGGTTAGTCTAACACGCTTCTCCCTCAATGCTATCCAATTCCAACATCCCCTCAAAAAACTTTCATCTTGCACTCCGAACGGTCATGTTCCTATTCGGTCTTGCAGAACCGGATACGACCGGGCAGGGTTGGAAGGTAGCCATGACTGAAAAGGAAAAAATGCTGTCCTCCGCGTTGTATCATCCAATGGATCCCGAACTCATTGCCGACCGAGCTTCCATCAAAAGGATTATTCACCGATTCAATACCATGGAACCGGATCTCGTCCGGGAACGCCACGACCTGATACGCCCCTGGCTGGCTTCCCCCACGGAACACTTCCATATCGAACCTCCCTTCCATTGCGACTACGGTTACAATATCAGCATCGGGGAAAATTCCTATATCAATTACAACCTGACTGTGCTGGATTGCGGAAAAGTCACCATCGGAAAAAATGCCTTCATCGGCCCCAATGTCAGCATCTATACCCCCAACCACCCCATTGACGCCAATCTGCGCAATTCGGGCGTTGAAACGGCCTTTCCCGTTACGATCGGGGATAACGTCTGGCTCGGAGGGAGCGTTACCATCCTCCCCGGTGTCACCATCGGAGACAATGTCGTCATCGGCGCCGGAAGCGTCGTTACCAAAGACATCCCGTCCCATTCCGTTGCCGTCGGCAATCCCTGCCGCGTCGTCAAAAAGCTTTCCTCCGACGTATAAAAGAGTTCCGGGAACGTTTTTCTCCCTTGCTTTCCCGGAACGGCACGATTAGGGTTTATCCACCCAAACACCCAATGTTTGGAACTTTTCTATTCAACCATTCTATACGACCATGCGAAGCGATCGAGTCAAGGCAGGTTTCGAGCATGCCCCGCACCGCAGCCTGTTGCGGGCGACGGGGATGACGGACGAAGACCTCAAGCGTCCATTCATTGCCATTTGCAATTCATTCAACGAAGTCATTCCCGGCCATGTCCACCTCAACAAGGTCGCCCAGCTGATCAAGGAGGAAGTACGCAAAGCCGGAGGAACTCCGGTCGAATTCAACCTGCCGGGAGTCTGCGACGGTATTGCCATGGGCCATCAGGGAATGAAATTCTCCCTGGCCAGCCGCGAACTGATTGCCGACAGCGTAGAAACAATGCTGTCCGCTCACGCCTTTGACGCCATGATCTGCATCCCGAACTGCGACAAGATCGTACCGGGCATGATCATGGGAGCCATGCGCTGCAATATCCCTACGATTTTCTGCAGCGGAGGCCCCATGGCTGCAGGACAGGGAGAAGACGGTTCCGCCCTGGATCTCAACAGCGTTTTCGAAGCCGTCGCCCAGTTCAAGAACGGCAAAATCGACGAGCACCAGCTTTACAAAATGGAATGTAGCGCCTGCCCCGGAGCCGGTTCCTGCTCCGGCATGTTCACGGCCAATTCCATGAACTGCCTCTGCGAAGTCATCGGCCTTGCCCTCCCCGGCAACGGTACCTTGCTGGCTCTTTCCGAAGAACGCAAGGAGTTCTGGAAGAAATCCGCCCGCCGTGCCGTCGAAATGGCTAAAGCGGACGGTCCCCTTCCACGTGATATTGTCACCCAGGATTCTATCGACAATGCCTTTACCATCGACATGGCTATGGGGGGAAGTTCCAACACCGTCCTCCATACGCTGGCCATCGCCAACGAAGCGGGAGTCGAATACGACCTCAACCGCATCAACGATATTTCCAAACGGACTCCGAACATCTGCAAGGTAGCCCCGTCCTCCCGGTTCCATATGCAGGACGTATTGCGTGCCGGCGGCATCAGCGCCATTATCAACGAAATCGCCAAAATCACCGGAGCCCTTCATCTCGACTGTATCACCGTCAGCGGCAAGACGCTCGGAGACCAGGTCGCCGGAGCTGAAATCAAGGACGAAACCGTCATCCACAAACTCGAAAACGCCTACACGAAGGACGGCGGCCTCGCCATCCTCTTCGGCAATCTGGCAGAAAACGGAGCCGTGGTCAAATCCGCCGGAGTTCTGCCGGAAATGAAGGAGTTCAAGGGAGAAGCCATCATCTTCGAATCCCAGGAAGACGCCTGCGAAGGCATCCTCGCCGGCAGAGTCAAGCCCGGTCATGTGGTCGTCATCCGCAACGAAGGTCCCAAGGGAGGCCCCGGCATGCAGGAAATGCTGGCTCCGACGTCCTACATCATGGGACAGGGACTCGGCTCCTCCGTGGCTCTAATCACGGACGGACGTTTCTCCGGAGCTACGCATGGTGCCTGCATCGGTCATGTTTCTCCGGAAGCTGCTGAAGGAGGCGTCATCGGATTGCTGAAAGACGGGGACATCATCGAATACTCCATTCCCCAGCGCTTCCTGAAAGTCCACTTGGATGATCAGGAAATTGCCGCACGCCGGGCTCAATGGACACCGACATACAATCCCATCCAATCCTCCTGGCTCAACCGCTACCGCAAACTAGCCACCAACGCCAGCAAGGGGGCTATCCTGGAGAAGGATTAAACTTCTAATCGCAAAAAACCGATCAGCGGAGCTTCCATCCCCGGAGGCTCCGCTTTTGTTTGAACCCAACCCCCGGGTCTTTCTTAATCCCAGGGTTCCTTCCGAAGAATCCGTTCATCCGCAAAGGAGACCAGGATCGAATCCGCCAGCACGCTGGGAAGAGCTGTCCGGTGTCCATCCGAAAGTTCCAGTAAAATGCCGGATTCCAATCCTTCGGACTCTACCGGGGCTACCATCTCATTCAGGCAAATACCGCGTTCCGAAAGCAACTCCAGCAAATCGCGGCGCTCGGGTACGCGCCGGATTACCGCACGAACCCCGACAGGCAAATCGACCAAACGGTAGAGCTTTTGCATGGAGACATTACCTTCTCCTCCCGGGATGGCTCCGCCATGCGGACACCTCCGGGGATAATCCAGGAAATGATCCAGTCTTTCCGCCAGGAGAGGCGACGATGCATGTTCCAACCGCTCCGCCTCCTCATGGACTTCGCTCCAGGCATAACCAAGGTGATCCACGAGGAAAACTTCCCACAAGCGATGAATGCGAAGAAGCTGGAGAGCCTTCTTTTTTCCTTCCTCCGTCAACACCACATTCCTCTCCGGCTTCACTTCAACAAGACCTTCCTTTGCCAGTTTCTGCAACATTTCACTCACCGAAGCAGGCGACACTTCCAGCCGATCCGCAATCAACCTGTTGTTGACAGTGCCGTGACGGCGCTGCAATTCTTCGATACTCTTCAAATAATCTTCCCTGTTACTCGTCATCATTATTTTCTCCTCATCCATCGTCGTACAAGGTATACCTGACAAACACTGGTTTCGTTCAAAAATATCCAATTCCCAGACTTCATCATCGGTACACCTCAACTCGTATGCTTAATGCGGAGAGAAAGGAATCAGCCCTAATCTGTAATGGATCTCATTTCCTGATCCTAAGGTATTTATAATTGATTATTTGGAGGGCGCGGGAAAAATTACAGTTAATTAACCCTCATGATGCCGACTTTGTTGAAGCGGTTTGGCAATCCGTTATGATCAACAATAAGTCGCTTATTATAAATAGTTAATAATACAATGACAAGAAGAATAAACACTTATTGTAGAGACATACATTGAGGCTATTTTCTGAGAGAAATTTGGCCTTGATAACGGGTTGCCAAACTGCTAGTAGGAACGGTACCCATTCTCTTTTGCGATGAAACTCAGATTACCTCTTACTCTTGCGGCAGCCATAATGGCTTGTTATTCCCATGTTTCCTTCTCTGCCGATACGGGAACTGGTTTTAGTATCAATTTTATCAGAAATGATACCTTCTCAATGGGTAGTACGGATCCCATCCAGAATGTCGGTATGCCGGGTGTTGAAATTCCGAGCGGATTTTGGAATAACATCTCCCCTGTTACAGCCAATGCGTGGTACTCCGTTGAACGTGATAATCAAGGTGGGGCATTGACTGGCATTTCGGTGGCGACAACACGTGCAAGTTTTTGGTCGTCCGGTAAAACGGATACCCAGACGGATAAATTACTCGCTTCTTATATTGATGCAGGTAAAGCTGATGCTTATACAGTTACAATTGCCGGCGTACCTTATCTGTCTTCGACGGTCTATATTATTATGTCCGGCGACAGTACCCAGGTTGAACATAATACAGCCATGAATGTCAATGGAGTAAACTGGACGTTCAAAGATGGTGAAATGGTTGAGGGAACTGATGTGTGGGGAAGTTATGCCAACAATCAGGGTGCTCTTGTTCTCGGCACAAATGTCCTTGAAATCAAGGATATAACCGGGGGATCCATCTTTATCAGCAATGTGGTCAACAGCGCTGGACGTGGATGTATCGCCGGTATTCAAGTTGTCGATTCCTATGCAGGGACTTATTTGTATCGTACTCTTGGCAGTACTGCTGCGTGGACTGATGCTTTATGGTCTGATACGGATGGAGAAACCGGGTCTCTTGCTTGGGGTGGGACAAACCATGCTGCTGTCATAAAGGCAGAAGCAGGAGGTTCGACTCTGTCTGTGACAGGTACGGTTTCGGCAGATGGCATAATCCTCAAATCGGGGAAATTGATTCTTTCCGGAGGAACGCTCAATATGACGGGTGCTGCAGCTTTTATTACGGAAGTGGGAACAACGTTGAAACTTGACGAAACCTCCGTGACTGCAACTGGCGGTTTGACGTTTCAGGGAGGCGGCATTTTCGAAGTAACGAATATTTCGAAGCTTCCTACTTTGCTTAAAATTGATGGAGGAACGTTAAATTCATTAAACGCTGTCACTGTCGGAGAAGGAGGAGACATGCGCGTCGGAGGAACTGCCGTCTTCCAAGCTCCTTCCCTGACAGTAGAATCGGGAGGAACTATATCCATTCATCGGAGTTTCTCTGAAGCCTTAAAAGTAGATTCTTTTTCGGGAAGTGGCGAACTCGTTTTGGGGACAGCTATAAGTTTCGACAAGGATACTCTTCCCGGAGTGCATGAGTTTCTGAAGGATTTCAGTGGAACATTGACTTTGGGAGGGGCCGGGGAATATTATTTTAATTATACAGGATCGACAGATTTCGGGTCAAGCATCCTTATCGGCAAGGAAGGGATGACGATACATGTGGAGAAAGGTGCCACGTTTCGTCTGAACCCTATCAATAATGGATCGAATACGTTCCAGAATGATATGATTCTGGAGGCAGGCAGCAGCTTTTACAAACAGGATGCTAGTCCGTTGATTTTGTCCGGCAATATCCGGATGAACGGCAATGTAACCGATTCAATCATCATAACCGGTCAGTGGGGGGCAAAATCGACTCTTTTCTCAGGAAAAATTTCCGGGCAGGGGACAGTTCAATTGAGGTTAAGCGGTGGGCTTACTGAAACTTTCAGGATCAACAATGCTGCCAATGACTTTTCCGGAACCTGGATGGTAGGCCGAAACGATGGAGGAGAGATTACTCTTCAGTTGGAAGCCGATGCGATTTCGATGGCTTCTGTGGAAATTAGCAACAAAGGGATATTGAGAAATAATGTTGAGAGCGCCTCTCTTGTCAATTTGTCGGGAACCATGGCTAATGCTCAGATTACTTCCGGAGCAGCGGATGGAAGTTTCAATACTCTGACCGTCAAGGGAACTGCCAATTACGCCGGCAAGATCGGCAAAAACCTCAATCTGAACCTTGCCGGGGGTGTGGCTCATGTTCTGTCGGGAGATTTGAGCGCTTTCACCGGAACGATTGCCGTTGCCGACAATGCCGCCTCCAATTTGACCCTTTCGGGAAGTTCTTCCGCCGATGGAGTCAATCTGTCCATGAGCCAGGGGAATTTAACGACGGGAGTGAAAGTGAATTTGCTCTCGGCCGATTCATCGGCTTTGACTCTATCTCTGACTGCCGGAGGGCAAATTGTTGTCACGGGAACTGCATCGGCATTCGCTTCGACGGCGGTAACGGGTGCTGGAATGATCGGCATGGATTTGAATTCCTCGACGGGAACTCTTGATTTGGGCGATTTTACCATTGGAGCTACAGGTGGTTTCCTGCGAATCAATCTGTCCAATACCGATGATCTCAGTCAGTTTTCCCTGACTGCTACGGGAACGTCTTTGGATGTTCTTCGAGGATCCTTGACGGCATCCGCCGGCAACAAGTTGTATGTGGCAAGTGGTTATGCAGGGAATAATGTCTCATTCTCCGAAATGAACCTTTTGGTGAATGAAAGTGAGTCCGGTGCCGACAAATACTATTACCGCAATGGAGATTCCGTGACTCTGTCCCAGCCGGAATATTCGATGAATTCCCTTCTGATCAACGGTGATGCTGATGAGACGACGACGGATGAAATCATCCTGAACGGAGCAGCTCTTTCTGCGGATACGCTGACTTTTGCCTCTTCTGCCGCTTATACGATCAAGAATGGCGAGACTGCCGGCAGCCTCGCCGTAGAACAACTCTCCCTTCTTGGGTCGGGAACGCTGACGTTGAATACGGCGTCCACGATCGGGAGTATTACGGGATCCGGTTCGCTTGTTCTGTCTCAAAATGCGATCATTCAGTCGGGAACGACAACATTGGCGAGTCTGAACTTTAATGGAACAACGTTGACTTTAGGAGATGGCAGTGGAAAAGCGGAAATTATTGCCGGAAATAGATTCAACCAAACGGCAAATACCAATTTGATTCTGAAAAACGGTTCTTCCCTGACGTTGAATGCTTTCCATCTTTCGAACGGGGCTACCTTCAATTTGGGAGGAGATGGAGAAAACGATTGGGGTGTCCTGAATGTGCAAAGATATGCAGGTGCTGATGAATACCAATCCAGTACGACGGCGTTTAATATCAAAGCCGGCAATGTGATGAATGTTCTAGGGGATGTTGATGGAAATTCCGGAACGGGAGCTTTTGTCCTTGGACACTGGAATTATGCGACATCAGTCAATGTGTCTGGTATTTTGAATATTTTGTCCGCTCACATCAGTGTTGTATCGGCCACAAATGCCGTTCTCAATGTTAATGAAGGCGGCGTTGTGAACATCAAGGGGCTTGATCTGGCTCACAGACGCGATAGTGGAGCCAAAATTGCCGTCGTACTCAACGAAGGCGGCATGATTAATATGGGTGAGGACGGTATCGGCAAAACAACGGGTACGGCCGGCGCGTTTACGCTTACCTTGAATGGAGGAACACTGGGTATTCTGAATACCGTGGATTCCTGGACCGGAGTCAAGGCAATGACCATCGGAGGTTCCGTCACGCTTAATACGGACAAATATACACCGGACACGACCGGACAGGGCGCCGGTTACAACGGTTATCTGGGCGGAGTTGGAGTAATTACGATCAACGGCGGGCTAACAGGTACTGCTGGTACCGCCAACTTGACGATTGCGGGGAAAGGGGAAGTGATCCTGACCGGTGCCAACGGTAATTATCAAGGAGGTATCACCATTGAATCGGGTGCGACCTTGACGGCTACAGGCTTGAATGACAGAACTCTCGGCGGAGACAATGTCGTCGTGACTCTTCAAGAAGGAGGCAAACTTGTGTTCGGCGGTACAACGATGAATGATAATTTTACCTTTAACGGCAATATTGTCGGCAATGGGAAAGGTACAATCGAATCGTCTACCAATGTCACGCTTTCCGATACCAATGTCGATGTGGAGACGGTCAATATTACCGGAGGTAAATTGATTTGGGACAACCGCACGACTTCTGAAACGAATCTCCTCCTTGGAGCAACAGTCAATATTGGACCGAATAGTACGCTCCAGCTCAAATTCCCGGGATCTACCTCCAAGCAAAACGTTGTCCAAAGTTCCGTCAATTTGTCGGAGGGAGGAACCTTGCAGTTGGGAACAGGTTATGTGGGAGAAGGAGGCGAAATTGTTTTTAATATCGAATTTGCCCAAGGAATTACCATCCTGCCTTCCGCTGAATCCACCGTCGAAAAAGCTCTCATCCAATTGCCTTGCTGGGAACGTGTTTATTCCATATCTAAATTGAATGGATCCGGTAATCTGGAAATTTCCAGACAAGCTGGGTTTTATTCGGAGAATGAAGATAGAAGCCTTTTCATTATTTCCGGAGTAGATGACGATTCTTCCAAGTGGTTTACAGGGACGATCTCGCTGACGAATGGAGATTCCGGAGATGATGGGAGCAAATATTTCAGACTGGTTCTCAACCACCAGAATGCCGCGGCCAAGGCTCTGATCTCCCTGGATAATGCCGCAACAAAGCTTCGTTTGGGGGTTGCGGATGTTACGATAGCCGGTCTGAGATCGACAAAAGCGGGAGCGATGTTGGAAAAATCAGCATCTTTGACTTCTCCCTCCAATTTGACAATCAATTACTCCGGATCTGATGCCCTGACCTTTAGCGGAAAGGTGACGGATGGTGTCAACGTGATCAAAACGGGGACGGGATCCCAGATCTTTGATGGCGATTTGACTGCGTTCAACGGTACCTTCACGGCGCAGGACGGACAGCTGACGGTCAATGGCAAAACGGTTGCCGGAGCAGAAGAAGGGACGACTCTTCCCGTGGTAGGCTCGGGTACCCGGTTCAATCTTGACGGCGGCAAATTGAGTTTCCCGTCGTTGATCGCCGGTTCCACCTTGACGACGACATCGGCCTCCAATGGTTCGTTGACGGGGGCGTTATCATTGGACGGAGGCAGTGTCGTTGTCCTGAATGACCAAGTCAATACACAATATGCCGTTTCGGACGGCGGCAGCATTACTCTTGGATCAGGTGTTGTCTTTGATCTTTCATCACTAGTCTCGCTGACAACAGGACACTATATCTACCAGATGTTTACGCTGGACGGCGGATTTGATAAATCCAAAATTTCAAGTTACGGAATGGAGGTTGACGAGGATTCCCGTGACAAAATAGACTATCAGCTGGGGGCCGGCAATATGCTCCAGGTCGTTTTTGACAAGACGGATGTCACATTGACCTGGACAGGAGATGCTGATCTCTGGCAAACGAGGAATGATGCTTCTTCTTGGACTGCCGATATTCCTTCGGTGGATACCAGTTTCCATACGGGAGACAAAGTTGTCTTTACAGATGCTGCCGCCGATAAAACGGTATCGATCGTAGGAACGGTCAAGCCCAATACCATGGAAGTAACGGGAGGGGATTATACCTTCAATGCCGGGACGGACGGCACCATTGCCGGGAGTAGTTCTTTATCACTGACGGGCGGAAGTCTGACGATGAATCTGGCCAATACCGGATGGAACGGAGCCATTTCCGTCGGATCCGCCAAACTGGTTGCCAATACAGCCGGTGCCCTGGGAACGGGGACGCTGACCCTGAATGACGGTTCTACCCTGGGCTTTGTTTCCGAAGGGCTGGATTCCCTGGCTTCGATCAATATTGCCGACAGTGCCACGGCAACTCTTTTGTGGTCTGGCGACCAGGGGACGCTGAATAACCGGTTTACGCTGGGAAGCAATTCCATCCTCAAAGTCGATGCCGGAACTACGGCCGCGGCAGGGTCGTTGACCCAGGCGCTTGGTGCCGGTCAGACGCTGCAGCTCAAGGGTGACTTTGTGGGGGCCACGCTTGCCGTGACCGGCAGCGGCCTTCTGGAATTGCTGGACAGCGCCAAAGCTGCAACGGATCTTCGAAACGGAGTCAGTTACAAGGTCGGCAGCAATGCCGCGTTAACACTGACAGGATACGGGGATTACAACAGCGGTTCATTGAGCGGAACTGGGACTTTGAACATGGTGGTCAACGGATCGAATCTGTTCATTTCTTCTCTGGGACACGATTTCTCCGGTACACTAAATATCGCAGGTACGGGGAACAACTATCTCATTTTCGGGACTAATGCTTCGACGGCTGCCGGAGAACATTCCCTGTTTACGGGAACGCCGGACCTGGTTATGGATGAAGGGGCTAAAGTGATCATCAACCGGCTTTTCACGGGGGCAACCCTGGCGGAAGCCAAAACGAATGCCTTGACTGTCGGCAATCTTTCCGGGGCCGGAGAATTCCGAGGCGATTACAATGATGTGGAAACCGACCGGGCTTCCCAGCGTTTCCTTTCCGTGACGCAGACGCGGGATGAAATCTACTCCGGCATTTTCATGACGGCATCATCCGGCCGCGATATCGGCCTGTTGAAGAACGGCAGCGGGACATTGACTCTGAGCGGAGCCAATACGTCACAGGCGGATCTGGACATCAATGCCGGCGGCATCATCCTGTCGGGTGCCGGCGTCTGGAAGGGCGCCATCAA